>JAAXKA010000213.1 GCA_012269555.1 Alphaproteobacteria bacterium | reverse complement strand
GCTTTGGCCGCTGCAGAAATGAACAAATCCTCAGGGCAACAGCTAATTACAGCATGTGTCGTTGGTTATGAAATTCAAATAAGGCTAGGTTTGGCAGGTGGATCATCATCTCATTATAAGAAAGGTTTTCATCCCACAGCCACTTGTGGCATTTTTGGTGCTGCAGCTGCGGCAGGATATCTTATGGGGCTTACAAAAGAGCAATATATATCTGCCTTTGGAATTGCCCTTAGTCAATCAGCTGGCTCTATGCAGTTTTTGACAGATGGTGCATGGACAAAAAGATCACATGTTGGCCAAGCCGCTCAAAACGGTTTGAGCTGTGCTATTATGGCAGCAGAAGGATTTAAGGGACCATCAAAAGCTTTTGAAGGACAATGGGGGTATTTCCATTCATACGCTTCTGGCGGTGATATGGAAAAGGCTATTGACGGACTGGGAAAAAAATTCGAAACGCTGAACTTGGGTGTTAAACCTTACCCATCATGTAGGTATAGTCACGCTGCTATTGATGGAATAATCGAACTAAAAAATGAATTGGGTTTTTCAACTGCTGAATTAGACGATATTGATATTGGGCTTTCAGAGACAGCCTTAAATATTATAGGTTACCCATTGTCAGATAAACAAAACCCTAAGAGTGTTGTTGATGGACAATTTTCAATGCCATTTTGTGCAGCTGTAACAGTCAAAAGCGGTGGTTTAAAGTGGGATGACTATAAAAATCACCTCAATGATAGTGATACACTTTCTTTATGTAATAAAATTAAGGTTAGTCCTGATAAAGATGCTGAAGAATGTTGCCCTGAATATATGAGTGCTAAAATTAAGGTTGTTGTTAAAGGGAAAAAATACGAAAAATTTGTTAAAATACCAAAGGGTGAGCCTGAAAACTTTATGGAAGATTCAGAATTTATTTCGAAATTTAGAAGTTTGACAGAACCCTACTTGTCAAATGAAAGAATTGATCAGCTGACAGGCTCAATGTTAAAATTAGATCAGTCAAATAATATTAATTCAATATTTGAGTTCAGTCAGATTGACAGATAAAAAGTTCTAGGAGCAGAGTATGAATGAGCAAAGTATAATTGATCTTGAGCATAACAGTTCAATTTCAGAAGAAGATAATTTAATTATAGATACGATAAATAAATTTCTAGAAAAAGATGTAAAGCCATTTGTCAAAGAGTTTGAGTCTGAAGACAAATACCCTCAAATGATTGCAGACAAAATGGCTGAGTTAGGGCTTTTTGGAGCAACTATATCACCAGAATATGGTGGCTTAGGTCTGTCTGCTGTTACATATTCAAAAATAGTTGAAAACGTTTCAGCAGTTTGGATGTCAGTTTCGGGCATATTTAATTCCCATCTCATAATGTGTGCTGCTGTAGAAAGATTCGGTACTGAAGAAATGAAGCGGCATTATCTTCCAAAATTTGCATCTGGTGAAATAAGAGGAGGAATTGCCTTAACAGAACCTGATTGTGGAACAGATCTACAATCCATTAAGACTAAAGCTGAAAAAGTAGGTGAAAATTATGTAATTAATGGAACTAAAACTTGGATTACTAATTCAGTACAAGGAGCTGTTTTAGCTGTTTTAGTCAAAACTAACTCTGATATACAGCCAGCTCATAAAGGAATGAGTTTAATTCTTGTTGAAAAAAAGCATGGCTTTGTATCAAGAAAGTTAAAAAAATTAGGTTATAGAGGGATAGATACTGGTGAAGTTCAACTTGAAAATGTAAAAGTACCTACTGCAAATCTCATTGGTGAAGTAGAAGGTAAAGGTTTAAAACAAATTTTAGCAGGCCTAGAGTTAGGTAGAATTAATGTTGCTGCTCGCGGAGTGGGAGTGGCTAAGGCCGCTCTTGAAGATTCAATAGAATACTCAAAAACCAGAAAAACTTTTGGTAAACCAATCAGCCAGCATCAATCAATACAAATCAAATTAGCTGAGATGGCTACTAAATTGGAAGCTTCAAGGTTGTTAACTGAACAAGCTGCAAAAGCTTATGATTCTGGCAATAGATCAGATTTGCAAGCTGGTATGGCCAAGTTATTTGCAACTGAGACAGCTTTATTCAATTCTACAGAAGCTATGCGAATTCATGGAGGTTTTGGCTACTCTCCAGAATATAATATTGAAAGATATTACAGAGATGCCCCTCTATTAGCAATTGGTGAGGGAACTAATGAGCTTCAAAAACTTATCATAGCCAAGCAATTAGTTTCTGATAATTAAAAATTTTGATTATAAATAACTGTAGAGCTAAATGCTAGGACGCCTACTAAGAGGCCTATAATTGGTTTTTGTGAAAAGAACAAAAATGTTAACACGCCAATCAAGAAAGGAATAATTCTCTCAATTAATTGCGTATCAGCTAATGCACCAGAAGGGAAAATGATTATTCTAATCATAAGTCCTGTTGTCATGGCAAAAGCTACAGCGTTAATCCATTTTGCAAGAAGGCTGTCTTTATCAATTTTTTTTGATAGAACAAGTCCAAGAAATCTCCAAATAAATATTCCAAGACTTGCCACTATCAGCATAACCCACGGCAGGAGATTGTCATTGATGAGCAAAATATCAGGCATTTATTTTATCTTTCTTAAAGAGAAAATTAATGGCTAAACCAAGTGTTCCTCCACAGAGTCCTGCTATTATTAAACTCCAATCTCCGAAATATGGAAATAAAATAGGACAGATTATCCCTCCACTTACCACTGCTACTCTATAATAAATCTCCACGGCTCTTAGCATCAAAATAGTCAAGTATAAAGGCATTATAAAAACAGGAATAGAAACAATTTCAGAAGGTAATAAATAGTATAATTTGTATCCAATTACTGTTGTTAAGGATGTTATGGTAACCAAAGCTAGAGTTAAACCTTTGAAAAAATAAAGGAGGTCTTTTTCCTCTAATTCATTTTTTGCCTTTGATAACTCTGCCCAACCTGTAGGACTAATTAGATGAGCCCAGAGTAATTTAGAAATAAAAGAAATTTTATGACTATGAATGTTAATTAGTGTCATACCTGATAATACTAAAAAAAACTGCCTAACATTAGCTAGCAACACTGTTGTAAAAAGTAAGATAATAGGGGCACCAATTGTATACAAAGATACAAAAATAACCATTCCAGGCATGCTCCAGAGCACTAATAATGATGCAACGCAAATATAAATATTAAGACCTGCCTCACCGGCATAAACTCCATATCCAAACATAGCGGCGCTCATGCCGATACCTGGAAAACCAAACCCAGTCAAAACACCCTTTCGAAACGGACTATCTTTCATTTTCATCAATATATTTTTCTAAATTATTGTTTTGCTATAAGGTCGATTTCAACTGAAGCACCTACAGCAAGGCCAGTAACACCTATACATGTTCTTGCTGGAAGTTTGTCTTCATTAAAATAAGATTTATAAATTTTATTTACTTTATCAAAGTCTTGAAAATTAACTAGGTATACTCTTACAAAAGTCACTCTTTCCAGTGAAGAACCACATTGTTCTAAAACATTTATTAGATTTTTCATTACTTGATGAGTTTGTTCTTCTACGTCATTACTAATAAGTACATCAGGATTATCTGGTAAAGTAGGCATTTGCCCAGTAATAAAAATAAAGTCTCCTGCCTTAACAGCATGACTAAAGGGGCCAACTCTTTTGGGTCCTTTATCGAAAACTAAATGTTCTATATCCAATCTACATCTCCTGATAAGATTACTTGTTGTGAAAAAAATTATTTTAAATAAACTTGCATTTACTGGGGGAATTTTCAATGAGATTTAAAAACAAAACAGTGATTATTACAGGAGCTGCTGGTGGGATTGGAAGACAGACAGCCTTAAGCTTTGCTCAAGAGGGTGCTAATGTGGCTGTTTCTGATTTGGACTTTGATCAGGCTAAAAGAGTAGCTGATGAAATAACGTCTGCTGGTGGTACTGCAGAACCATTCAAGCTAGATGTAACTGATCAAAATGAAACCATAGAAGTTATGAAAAATGCTTATGATCATTTTGGCAGTTTAGACATTGCATTTTGTAATGCAGGAATAAGAGAAATTGTTTCACCTCTAGAATTATCTATTGAGGAGTGGAGAAAAGTAATTGATATAAACGTCACTGGCGTTTTTATTACAGCTCAAACATTTGCAAAAAAATGTATTGAGAATAAGGCAAAAGGAAACATAGTCATAACGTCTTCTACGCTAAGTATAACTTCTGCACCAAATAGGTGTGCATACACAGCTTCTAAACATGCTACAGCATTAATGACAAAACAACTAGCAATGGATTTAGCTAAATACGATATAAGAGTAAATGCTGTTGGGCCCGGAGTAATTAGAACGCCATTAACAGAAAGATACTTTCAAGATGAGGAAGCATCACAAAAAGTACGAAATTTACACGCAATGAAACGTTGGGGAGAACCTAATGAAATTTCTAGTGCAGTATTAT
>JAAXKA010000050.1 GCA_012269555.1 Alphaproteobacteria bacterium | reverse complement strand
AGTCTGTGTTTTTTGATTATTCATCTGATACTTCAGATTCGTTTAATCATTCATCTGAAGTATCCTCTTCCTCAACCGAGGCACTGTCTTCTAACGACATTTCAACCAAATTTTCACCCTTGTCTTCTGAAGTAGCTTCTTCTTCTGCAAATTCTTCTGGTCTTTGTGTTTTTTTATCTGGCATGTTTGTCTCAAACTTTGTTTTTGAAAAATGATGTGTGATATTTGGGAATTATAACACAGATTGCCAAGGGGTAATTATATTTTTTGTACAATTAAAATAAGATGTAATGCTAAAAAATTCTGTTCCTTCATAAAAATCTAAAATTTTTATGAGCTTTAAACAAAAAGTTTTTTCATTATAATCATGAATGAGCTAATTTTTTAACCATATCTTGATAGTTCGCCTTGCATCAAATCCATACCACATCTAATTTATGAGAGGCTAGAAATTTAGAGAACTACTTTGGATATAGAAATGAATCAAATTGTTAGACACTCTGGACGAAAATTTAATGAATTGCGCAACATTAAATTAACACCCCATTTTGCAAAATATGCAGATGGATCGTGTCTTGTGCAGTTTGGTAATACGCATGTTTTATGCACTGCGAGTATAGAGGAGAAAGTACCTCCTTTCCTCAAGGGACAAATGAGTGGCTGGATAACTGCAGAGTATGGTATGCTTCCCCGCTCCACTCACAGTAGAATGGATAGAGAAGCAAAAAAAGGGAAATTATCAGGGAGAACGATGGAAATTCAACGTCTGATTGGCCGCTCTTTGCGAGCAGTAGCAGATTTATCTATCCTAGGTGAAAGGCAAATAATCATTGATTGTGATGTTTTACAGGCTGATGGTGGAACAAGGACTGCCTCAATTACAGGTGGCTGGGTCGCTTTAGCTATTGCTGTTGAGAATCTTTTGCTTCAAGGAAAAATTAATTCATCACCATTAACAGACCAGGTGGCGGCTATATCTTGCGGTATTGTTGGTGATGAAGTATTTTTGGATCTAGATTATTCTGAAGATAGTACTGCAAAAGCAGATGCTAATTTTGTGATGACAACACAAAATAAAGTGGTCGAATTTCAAGCGACAGCTGAGGAGTCTGCTTTTGAAAAATCCGTTTTAGACAAAATGTGGTTACTTGCAATAGAAGGTTGTTCATTTTTATTTAAAGAACAATTAAATGCCACGCGTCAAGAACGGAAATAATTTAATGCCTCGTAAATTTCGTGAAACTAAAATTGTGATTGCAAGTCATAATGAAGGGAAAGTTAGTGAAATAGCAGATTTGTTAATACCACTTGGGATATCAATAATATCTTCGGGAGATATTAATTTACCAGAACCAGAAGAAACAGGCACCACCTTTATTGAGAACGCAGAACTTAAAGCAAGACTTGCGGCAAAGCTCTCTGGCTTGCCTGCAATTGCGGACGATAGCGGTTTGTGTATCTCAGCTCTTGGTGGAGCGCCAGGTATTTATTCGGCGAGATGGGCAGGAGAAAATAAGAATTTTAATGCCGCAATGGAAAGAGTTGCAGACGCTCTTTTGATGAGTGGTCAATATGATAGAAAAGCTAGTTTTCACTGTGCTCTTTCTTTGGGTTGGCCAGATGGCAAAAACGAGAGTGTTGAAGGGGTTTTGACCGGACAAATAATATGGCCTGCGAGAGGAAATAAAGGGTTTGGGTACGACCCTATGTTTGTTCCAGATGGATACACAGAAACATTTGGTGAAATGGAGCCAAACAAAAAACATGCTATAAGCCATCGGGCTGTCGCTTATGATAAGTTGATAAAAAAATGCTTTCAAAAATAACTCCTAAACAAAATAAATTGGGAGTTTATATTCATTGGCCTTTTTGTGTTTCAAAATGTCCATATTGTGATTTCAATTCACATGTTGAAAAAGATATTGATGTTGAACAATGGGAATTTGCTTATTTATCTGAACTTCGTTGGATGGCAGATATTTACAGACAAAACACGCAATATCCATCAGTGTTACACACTGTTTTTTTCGGAGGAGGCACACCCTCTTTAATGCCCGTATCCATAATTGAAAGAATAATGGAAACTATAGAAGAGCTTTTTATTCTCCATCCAAAAATCGAAATAACAGTTGAGGCAAACCCATCTTCGAGTGAGTTAGATAACTTATCTGCTTTTAAATCAATAGGTGTAAATAGAATTTCATTTGGCGCTCAATCTTTGAACCCGAAAACACTAAAGTTTCTTGGGAGGGCACATGACACTCGCGATATTTATAAAGCTTTAGATGTTGCGTTTGGATTATTTAACCAAATTTCTGCAGATTTCATTTATGGAACACCCGGTCAAAACATTGGTGGTTGGGAAGATGAACTTTCCAAAATTATCAAGTTTGATTTAACTCACATCTCTGCCTACCAACTTACAATTGAGCCGGGGACACAATTTTATAGCAGAAGTAAAAAAGGGGAAAAACTGACATGCGATGACGACACAGTAGCGGATTTATATGATTTAACAACAAACGTTCTTTCAAGTCATGGGTATGAAATATATGAGATATCCAATTATGCAAAACCAAATTCTCAATGTCAGCATAACCTATTGTATTGGAATGCTCAGGATTGGCTTGGTATAGGTCCTGGTGCCCATGGAAGATTTACTATGCCTGAAAATCGAAGGTGGCACAGTCAAACAAGACGAAGCCCTGACGGATGGTTGTCATCTGTTAAAAAGGAACAGCACGGTATTGAAATTCAAAATGAAGATTACACTTCTGACTTTGCTAAAGAAATCATTATTATGGGACTAAGACTCACTTCTGGCATAGAATTGCCAGATTGGCTTATAGGACAAAAATATTTTATAAATTTGTATTTGTTAGATGAATTAGAAAAAGATGGTTTTATTACATTTAATAAAAACCATATTCGCGTTACAAAAAATGGAAGATTACATTTAAATTCCATTGTTTCTAAATTATTGAATTGATGGTTTAATAAGAAGATTATCGGATATTTTCATTATCTCAAAAATACGTTCTGTTAGTCCTGTTCTAGACATCTTAAATTGTCCACTAAATCCTATAAAACCTGGTTGGCCCACAAGTCTCTCAGATAGAGAAGCGTCTGAATTAATATTAGCAGTTGCTATTACCAGCGCCGTTGCGTCAAAAGATATCCTTGCTAAATCGTTTGAGTCTATTTTAAATTCCGAATCCCATACTTTATTGAATTTCTCATCTGCTGGTCTAGTTGGCAGGGTTAAAATTGCATTCTGCAAAGAGGGCTCATTTAACATTTTTGGTATATTCCATCTATCAATACCAATAAATAAGGCCCTATCTGGTCCAAGATCATAATAAGATAAGATAGGTGCAACCTGCAGTATAAAACTTGTATCCCCGGCAATAAGTACAGTGTCAAACACTGGAGGTGGAAGAGTTAATGGGTCCTTTTCTGTGTCTATGTATTGTGCGAACATTTTGATTTTATTTAAGAGTTCATTCTGGTCTATGTCTTCAATATTACTGATGGTCAATACTGTCCTAGGTGATAAGCCATATTCTGTTAATTTATTTACCGCTGCCTTAGTTATTTTGTTGCCGAGCTGAGATGAAGAACTTAAAATTCCAAAATTTTGTTTTCCCCTAGCCACAGCAAAATCTACCAATTGATCAATCTGTTGTTCTGGCAAATAGCCTAAAACCCAAACACCTTCCTCTGCGACATCAATATTGTTCGAGAAAGACAAAATCGGGATGTCTAACTCATTAAAAAGAGGCTTAATAGCCTTTACAGAATCAGAAAATAATGGGCCTATTATTACGTCAACATCACTAGAAATAGCGCTATTAGCTGCCTCAATTACTTTATCGCCACCCGCTGTATCAAAATATAATAATTCTATATTCGGATTTTGCATTTTAAAAAAGGCTAGTTCAGAACCTCCTGATATAGTATCACCAAGATACGAAAATGGTCCGGTTAACGGCACCAACAACCCAATTCTAAATTTAGACTTTTTTGATTTATAAATATTATTTCCTAGTTTTTTTGGGTCAATCTGAATAGGCTGTGCACTTTTAGCCAACATTTCAAAAGCCGCTTCTAATGCAGCTGTTTCTAATTGTTCCTGTTGTTTCTCTATTAGTTCCGTTTTGGCATTTTTTGATGAATTATCTGGAAAAGCGTATGATTTCATTAAATCTTCTTTTTTCAATGGTTCTACTAGCGGAGCAGCTGCTATTTCTAAAGTTTCCTCTGACTTAAAATCTAGTTCTTTATTAATTTCATTTTGTTTTTTATTAAGCGCGTTATCCTTTTCAATAATATTTTCTACCGCATCACTTATCTCGTTTTTACTATCATCTAAAACTTCAAAAGGCTCTTTGTTTATGTCATCATTATCTGTTTTAGCTGCATTAGTTATTTGGCTTTTTTGCGAGTTATTTGAATTTAAATTATCCTCTTGAATATAAACTGTCTTCACCACTGGTCTCATACTAGGATCCTCACAACCAGAAAAAATGGTTACAACAAACAATAATGAGATAAAAACACTTATAAATCTAAGCTTAGAAAACCAAATAAAGAAATTTGACGGGAAAAACCCAGCTAGCTCTGATTTGAAGTTACATTTAAACATCGCTAATACATTCTTAGATTTTTTGTGAATTTCACGGCCTGTTTATTTACTTTAAAAATCTAACTAATCTAATGTCAATCAAACGAATAGTTTTTTTATAATTTTTACCTTATACAATTAGTTAACCGTTTAGAGAAAATTTTTATGTTAATGATCATTGGAACACCCATAGGCAATGTTGAAGATATAACTGTTCGCGCTACGAATTATTTAAAAGATGCTGATTTAATTGCTTGTGAAGATACTCGTTCAACAAAAAAATTGTTGAGGCTTTTAAATATAAAAACTAATGGCAAACTTATCTCTTATCATGATCATAATGGCGCATCGGTTAGGCCATATCTTATTGAAGAACTCAAAAAGGGAAAGTCTATTGCTTTAGTGAGCGATGCAGGAACTCCATTGATCTCCGATCCTGGTTATAAACTTGTCGAGTCATGTCATAAAAACAACATTCGTGTATCAGCGATTCCAGGCCCCACCTCCCCAATTGTGGCACTTACTGTATCTGGGCTACCCACTGATAAATTTACATTTAATGGATACATCCCATCTGCCGTGAATAATAGCAGGAAAGCTCTGGTTGAAACAAAAAATTTACAAACAACACAAATTTGGTTCAGCACTCCACCTAAATTAATAAATCATTTGAAAACAATGCTTTCCGTGTATGGAAATAGACGTATTGTTATTGCTAGAGAAATGACTAAGCTTCACGAAGAAGTTAAAAACGCGCCTTTAAATGAACTTTTATTACATTACGAAACGAATGGTCCCCCAAAAGGGGAAATAGTTATTGTTGTTGCTGGTGCTAATAATAATGATAAAAAAAACGATTTGCCTGATGTTGTTTTTTTATTAAGGGATGCTCTCCAGAGATTAAGTTTGCGTGATGCTGTAAATGAAGTTTCTATTTTAACCGGAGCAAGTAAGAAGCATATTTATCAAAATGCTCTAGATATAATTAACGATAAACCTGAATATAAATAAATGGATGCAATTTTATAAAAAAACTCCTCTCTTTTTTATAAATCTTTTTTGAGGTATGAAATGATTTGTTTTACGTCAATATTTTTTAAAGATGTCGTAGAATCGCTAACCTCATTCTGATATAAGAATTCATATATTCAGTTATAAAAATTAATCCAAAGGGAACACGCGAATGCTAAATAAAATTTTTTCAGGTATTATTTTTTTTATAATAGCTACTCAACTCTCTGGATGTGCAGGTGCGATCATTGGAGCCGGTGCTGCTGCTATCGGGGCATCAAGCACGGAAAAAGGATTTGCAACTTCAATAACTGATACCTCTATCTCGCTCAAAATCAGAGATAAGTTTGTTCAAACTGATATTAATCTGGTTGAAGGCATTTCTATACAAGTAGATGATGGTAATGTTCTTCTTGTTGGACGAATAGAAACTCAAGAACTTAAATTTGAAGCAAGCAAATTGGCTTGGGAAGTTCGTGGCGTGCGCTCTGTGATAAATAATGTCGAAATCGCTGATAAGGTATCACTAAAAGACAGAGCAAAAGATGCGACTGCGGGAGCTAATCTCCGTAGATTATTGATTACAGATATGAACGTTAATTCTCTCAACTATTCTATCGAAGTAGTTGGAGGTGTAGTATATATTACGGGTATTGCAAAAGATGCCGCTGAACGAGATAGGGTGATTCAGCATGCACGAAACTTATCTTATGTAGATAAGGTTGAAGATTACGTTATCCTCCAAGATGATCCACGTGAATAAACTATGAATCAACTTCATGTAGCAATTCAAATGGACCCTATTGAGTCAATTGATATCAAAGGGGACACAAGTTTTCGGCTTGCTTTGGAAGCACAAAGAAGAAATCACTATGTTTATATTTATCAACCGAAAGATTTAAGCTGGAGTAAAGAGGGTGTCCAAGCGATAACTAAATCGGTAAGGCTAAAAGACGAGATTGGAAATCACTTCAAAATTGAAGAAACAAAGAATACCTTATTAAAATATTTCGATGTCATTTTAATGCGGCAAGACCCTCCTTTCGATATGGCTTACATTACATCGACTCATTTGCTAGAACATCTTCCAAAAACAACCCAAGTAATTAACAACCCAAAAGAAGTCAGAAATGCCCCAGAAAAAATTCTAATCACAAATTTCCCTGATTTAATTCCCCCTACACTAATCAGTAATAATAAAGAACAAATAACTAAATTTCGTAAGGAACATAAAGACATTATTATTAAACCCCTGTATGGAAATGGTGGTGCGGGTGTATTTAGGATTCGTCCTAACGACCAGAACTTAAACAGCCTTTTAGATATGTTTAGTAGCATAAATAAAGAACCACTGATGATTCAAACTTATCTTCCAGCTGTTCGAAATGGTGATAAACGAATTATAATTATCGATGGAAAAGCAGTTGGAGCAATTAACCGCATACCACCCAAAAATGAAGCGCGTTCAAACATGCACGTTGGTGGCAAACCTGTTCCATCCGAACTTACAAAGCGAGACCAATTTATTTGTGATAAAATTGGGCCAACCCTAAAAAAGAGGGGGTTATTATTTGTTGGTATAGATGTAATCGGAGAATTTTTAACAGAAATTAATGTTACTTCACCAACCGGAATACGTGAGATAGAGGCTTTTTCAAATAAGAATATTGCTGAAAAAACGTGGCAAATAATTGAGAAAAACGCAGCAAAACTTTGTAAATGATCCACAAACGAACATTTTCATTTAATATAAAAATAAAGGGTTCTCAAATTTTGCTTTTTTATAAATATAGGTAACATATTAACGTGAACGTATTGGACCTATAGACTCTCCTCCTAATAGATGTGCATGAAGATGAGGCACCTCTTGGTGACCAAATCCACCCACATTTGAAATTATACGATATCCTCCCTCAAAAGCCCCAGTTAATTTGGCTGCCCTTCCAATGGCAGCAATGAACGCCGCCTGTTCCTCGATCGAGGCTCTACTAGAAAAATCATTCATATCTACATAAGAACCTTTTGGTATAATTAATACATGAATAGGGGCTTGTGGATTAATATCAAAAAATGTGAGAGTGTGGGGACATTCGTCTAACTTTTTACAAGGAATTTCGCCGCGAATAATCTTAGCAAATATATTATTAGGGTCATATAACAAATCTTTCATTTATTGTTTCCCTCCACAAGCTTTTTTAGGTAGTCTGTTTTCTGTTTCTTTTTTCTTCGTAACCTGAAATTCCTTCACGCTTCTCTAATTCATGAAGAACTTCTGAAAAAGAAATATCTGCTGCTGCTAGTACAACAAGATAATGATAAAGTACATCGGCTGCTTCTTTTGTTGCACCTTCAACATCTCCTTTCAAAATATCAATTAGGAGTTCAGTTACTTCCTCGGATAATTTGCGCAAAGGCTTGTCTGGGGCATGTGCTAAAAGTGATGCGGTGTAACTGTGGTCAACCTCTGCATTTTTTCGCTCCTCTATCTTTTTAATTAATTTTTCTAATGCCAAAAATGTCATTGATTGCTCCTTATTTATGGAAATACTGCTTTCCAAATAAATGCTACATGCTGTTTCGAATAGTTATATTCGCTTCTGCCATTGCCCGTTTAACTTCACTAATAGAAATTTCACCAAAATGAAAAACAGAGGCTGCCAAAACAGCAGATGCATTACCAAATTTAACTGCATCAACAAAATGTTCAACTGAACCTGCGCCCCCTGATGCGATTACGGGCACAGTTACAGCATCACACACAGCCTTTAACATCGGTAAATCGTATCCTTTTTTTGTTCCATCTCCATCCATAGAAGTAAGCAAAATTTCACCTGCACCCAATCGAACCGCCTCTTCTGCCCATTCTAAAGCATCTATTCCTGTTGGTTGTCTGCCCCCATGAGTATATACTTCAAACATACCTTCTGAATTTATTTTTGCGTCAATTGCCAAAACCACGCATTGAGCTCCAAATTTATCAGCTGCTCTTGATAATAAAAATTTATCAGCTACAGCAGCAGAATTTATAGAGACCTTATCAGCACCAGATAAAAGCATGCGTCTAAAATCTGCAACCTCCCTTACGCCACCGCCAACTGTAAGTGGAATAAAACAATTCTCTGCAGTCTTAGAAATTACATCATATATTGTCTCACGATCCTCGTAACTTGCTGTTATGTCCAAAAAACAAAGCTCGTCAGCGCCTGCTTCATCGTATATTTTTGCCTGCTCAACAGGATCTCCAGCATCGATTAAATTAACAAAATTCACACCTTTAACCACTCTTCCAGCATGAACATCAAGACATGGTATAATCCGAGATGCTAACATTTTAACTATCTATTATATTTGACTGGTTTGCGACCTTTATTGCTTCTTCAAGAGATAAACGACCATCATATAAAGCTCTTCCTGCAATGATGCCATCAATACCAAAATGAGCAAGTTTTGAACATGCCTCTATATCCTTTATACCCTTTACACCTCCGGATGCAATGATCGGAATATTTGTTTCACGAGCCAATTCAGCCGTAGCGCTTACATTAACACCAGACAATGCGCCGTCTCTAGAAATATCAGTAAAAATAATTGCGGCAACACCACAGTCTTCAAATCTCTTTACGAGTTCCACAACAGGAACGGTGCTTATTTCTAACCATCCCTCAGCTGCTATCATTCCTTCTTTAGCATCAGCACCCACTGCAATACGACCCTCAAATAGTTTTGCTGCTTGTTTTAATAAGCTTGGTTCTTTTAAAGCTGCCGTTCCCAACACTAGTCTATCCACACCCAAAGAAAGCCAGTGTTCTATATTTTTTAAATTTCGAATACCACCACCTAATTGAACTTTTGATCCTGCCTTCATAATTTGCTCTACAGCTGAGATGTTTTTGGGTTTTCCTTGTATTGCTCCATCTAAATCGACTACATGAATCCATGTACAGCCAGCCGCAACAAATTCAGCAGCTTGCGCACCTACGTCTGATGTGTAAACTGTCATTTGTTGGAAATCACCATTCAACAATCTAACTCCCTGTCCATTCTTTAAATCTATTGCGGGATAAATGTGCATCTTTTCCTTCTAAATTTGTTTCGTGAAATAATAGCCAGCCACATACTTTCCTTCAATTAGAGCATAATTTGGATGCGTCCCTATCTTAGAAAAACCAAGTGTTTCAAATGAATGAATTGCTCTATCTTGCGTTGCCCTGACATCAAGATTAATAGTGTGAAACCCATTAGATTTCGCATAGTTTTCTGCCTCTATCACAAGTTGACCTGCCATTCCATAGCCACGAGCCCAAGGAGCTAAAAAAAATGTTGTAAGCTGACAACTAAACGCTTGGGCTTCATTATTCTGAGGCGGTTTTAAAATTTGGCAGGAGCCAGCTATCACGTGGTCCAGCTTACCAACTATTAATACTCTTTCAGGAATTAGTAAAACGCCACGCCAATAATTTTCGAGAACTGAACGTGATGGAGGTGAAATCCAACCAAATCCTCCACCAGCGTCTATGGCTTCTTCAGTTGCATCACAAATTTCACTTAAATCGCTTGCATCTAAATCATTTAAAGTCTCTACAGTAACTGTAGGGAGACGGGTTTGTGAGACTGATTTTTTATCAAAAGTAATAAATTCTTCACTCATTTAAATATGCCAATTTAAAAATGCTGATATCAGATTTAAACCAGCCTTCTGACTTTTTTCTGGATGAAATTGTGTTCCAATTTTATTGTCTCTAGCGATAATAGCCGTCACGTGCTCTCCATAATCTGTAAAAGCGAGGCAATCATTGAAATTATCTGGCACAAAATGATATGAATGTACAAAATAGTAAAATAAATCATTAGCCAATTTAGAAGACAGTGAATGATTAAAATTGCAAATTGAAACTTTATTCCATCCCATGTGAGGAATCTTATATTCGACTTTGGGTTTTGGACTCAATGGCAGTACGCTACCATCAATCCAGTTTAAACCTGATACAAGATTTCCTTCAAACCCCTTTGTTGCCATCAACTGCATTCCAACACAAATACCCAAAAAGGGAACTGCTTGCTCTTGGACTCTTGTTTCTAACACCTGCTCCATGTCTTGTATTTCTGCTAAACTTTGTCTGCAATCTGCAAAATTTCCAACACCTGGTAATATAATATAATCTGACTTTAATACCTCTTTTGGATCAGAGGAAGTTTTTATTGTCCATTCTTCCTTTAGCTCATTAGCTACTCTACTCACAGACTGTTGAACTGAATGTAAATTTCCAGAACCATAATCTACAATTACTAACGACTTCATACTATAAACTCCCACCGAGCGTTCCCTTGGTCGATGGTATTTCTTGAGAAGCACGCGGGTCTATTTCTGTGGATTGTCGTATTGCTCTAGCCAATGCTTTGAAGCAACTTTCTATAATATGATGTGTGTTTACACCATAGAAGTTTTCTACATGAAGCGTTATACCTGAACCCATGGAAAAAGCCTGAAACCATTCTCTAAACAATTCTGTCTGCATACTGCCTAATGTTTGGGAAGGTAAAACTACTCTCCAAACTAAAAATGGTCTCCCAGACAAATCTACTACGACTTGGGACATGGTCTCATCCATCGGCAACAAACTTGCCCCATAACGAGTAATACCTCGCCTGTCTCCCAAAGCTTCTTTAAACGCTTGGCCAAGAGCCCACCCTGTATCCTCTGTGGTATGATGATCATCAATGTGTAAATCACCAATTACATTAATGGTAATGTCCATTAAACTATGTTTTGCCAATTGCTCAAGCATATGGTCTAAAAATCCAATGCCAGTATTTATTTCACCCTTTCCTACACCATCAATTGATAATGAAACCGAAACATTTGTTTCATTGGTTTTTCGAGTTATTTTTGATTTGCGCATATAGTTAGATCTTTCAAGTTATGCCTTATGATAACTTTATATTTTATTTTTGAAACGTTTATCAGTTTTTTTAAAATTTGACCAGATCTGGATAACCGAAAACCCCAGGTAGTTTCTTAAAGATTTTTGCCATCATTTTCTTCAAGACCGGCTGAGAGCATTTGCTCTAATTGATTTCCCAACCTGCTACATTGATTTTCAGATAATCTATCAATATTATTTGCCAATATGTTACCAAGAGCAGTAGCTCTTGGACCTAAACTACTGGTATTTATTACAGGTTTCGGGTGAGAAATTTGAGCGATTCTCTTAAGTTTCTCTGCTTCATCCCATATTAATCCCAGCCAAACACATATCTGATCTATTAGTATTGGTGAAGGTTTGCCTCTTTTTCCGTGTTCTAAAGCAGAGAGATAAGCAACGGAAACTGTTAACTTATTCGCCTGCTGTATAAGTGTTTTATTATATTTTGAGCGCAAAAATCGCATGTGTTCGCCAAAAGGTGTCATTAACTTTGAGACCTGTTTCTTCTTAACCTTATATAAAATGCACCACTTCCACCGTCTTTTTCTTTTGCCTGACCAAATGCTAAAATATAAGGCGAACAAAAATCGGATTTTAACCATACTGGAAGTTTGCTTCTTAAAACACCTGTGCCTTCTCTCCCCTTCCCAGTAATAATGAGAATGGTTCGATATTGATTTGAAAAAGATTTTTTTATAAAAGTCTGTAAATTTAAAAATGCGTTATGCTGTGACATGCCATGTAAATCTAATTTAGCTTCAACATTAAATTTACCAGCTCGTAATTTTTTTGTGCTAGTTCCATCTATTCCTATCGCCTCTTCATACCTGAGGTCAGAAGGGATGTTTTTAACAACTTTCAAAGTTTGTAGTGCAGGCTGTATTGAACTTTGAGAATAAACTTTCTTATTTTTTTTCTTACTTTCGGATTTATTGATTTTTTTATTCATTTCTCCCATTAAAAAATTAACAGGTGATATTTTATCCGATTTTTTTGGAATAATGGTTTTTGTAACTATATTCCACAAATCTTCATTATCCAAATTTACCCTTTTTTTTACCATCAGTTCACCTTAGCAAAATTTATTAAGATTTTAACTCTTGTTACTAATCGCTTTCAGTTGTTCCTGTTTCAACTAATTTCCAATTCGGATCTTTACTATTTATGTCTCTCTCGAAAATCCAAATATCTTCTATCTGCTCACTTGAGAAGCTATCGTCTTCAATTTCGACGTCTTTAGAGTCAGTAAGTATTCTAGTTTGAATAGTGTCAAATTTAACTGTAACAGAAGCTATCCCGTCAGATATTTCGGCATCTAACAACTGAATATCATTTACCTTCTCTATGTTTATTTTCAACTTTTCACCTGCTTCGTCTCTTTGATGTATAGCAGTTGCAAATTCTTCATATAAATCAAAACCAACATAACGCCGAAGATTTCCTAAATCACCTTCTGAAAAAGAGTTTAAAATTAACGGGAACGCTGCTTTTGCTCCATTTAAGAATTCTTCATCTTTAAAAGATGTATCCAGTTTGCGTAAATCTTTTAAACCAGAACCATTTAATACCTCATGAACAGTATTAGATGATTTGGTTTTGAAATTTATAACGTTATCTTTATTAGATTCTGTATGCATTGTTTTCTGTGACTTTTCAAAACCATCTTTTGTTCCAAGTATCGAACGAAGTCTAAAAATTAGAAAAATTGCAATAATAGCAAAAATTAATATGTCGATGAAGGGCATAATTTTTCCATTTAATAAGGTGAATGTAATGCAGCGTTTTAATTCTGCTAAGTTTATATTATAATCCTACAAATAGGTGATAAATAAGACAAGAACAACCAATGAGAATTAAAAATGCACAAACCCAATGTATTTATATTACTTTTAGGTTTCATTATCTATGGTTGGATAGAATTTGAAACTTTATTATTTGTAGGAAATATAATTGGTGGTTTGCTAAGTTTCCTCGGATTGTTTCTCACAGCGTTCATGGGAATTTTCCTTATAAGACTATTGTCTAAAAAAGTGTTTTCGACCTGGCAATCGGAAGATCAATTAAAAACGTTTGGCTTATCTAGGTTTGCAGAGGGGGTATCTATTTTGTTTGGAGGTATACTTTTGATAATACCTGGCTATTTTACTGATTTGATTGGAATAATCTGTATGGTTCCGATTCTAAGAATTTATATTGGAAGTATTATTATCGCAAATTTTGCTGACCACAGGTTTTTCACCAATTTGAGAAAAAAACACCGGGATGACTTCCAATACACTGATGTTACAGGAAAAAACAATCATAATATTATAATTGATGGTGACTATAAAGAAAAATAAATATTTTAATATTATTCAGTGGCATATATGAACGCATATTTTAGCAATATGTTAATGTAAGTTTTAATTTTTTATATGGAGCAAATTATGTCTAAAACAGAGAGTGCAACCAAAACAACACCTTCTTTGACAATGCATGCACAGTATATAAAAGATTTATCTTTTGAGAACCCAAGAGCTTCAAGCGTATTCACGCAACAAACTGGACAACCGGATGTTGAGGTAAGTGTAAATGTAGGAGCAAGTTTACTTGAAGATAACCGGTACGAAATCTTACTTAACCTTAACGCAAAGGCTAATGTTAACACAGAACCTCTCTTTTTAATTGAACTAAGTTATGGTGGTATAGCGAGTTTGAACGACATTCCCGAGAATGATAAAAATGCTTTTGTTATGATTGAAGGTCCAAGACTATTGTTTCCGTTTGCTCGAGCGACTATAGCTACGGTAACAAGAGAGGGTGGTTTTTTGCCACTAAACTTGCAACCCATTGATTTTGTAGCTGTATTTAAAGCCAACCTAAAGGCAAGGCAAAAAGAAAGTAAATAAAACTTTAATTATTCAGAATGATACCATATTGGATCTGTAATTAGTTTTAAAAATTGAGAGTGGTTGTTTAGTTCGTCTTTCGTTGGCTCATGACGTCTAACTGATCTATGTTTTCTGTTGACAAACGAAGATTGAAAATCTTTTGTGTTTACATTATCTTCAATCGCAACCTCATTGAATTGAAGGTCTGGTTGGAGCCCACCTTTTAACTCAACATAAACAGAAGCCAGCAAGTCTGCATCTGTTAAGGCTCCGTGAAGTTCTCTATGCGAATTATCTATCTGGAATCTTCGACAAAGCGCGTCTAAAGAAGCTTGTGCACCTGGAAATTTTTGCCGAGCTATTTTTAATGTATCTATAACCTTATCTTCGGATATTGTCTGAAAACCTGACTGTCTTAACTCTGAATTTAAAAAAGCCAAATCGAATGATGCATTATGTATTACCAATTGATCATTTTTAATAAAATCGAGAAACTCTTGAGCTATTTGTTTAAAAGTAGGTTTGTTTGATATAAACTCTTGTGTAATACCGTGTATTTTTATAGCTTCTTCATCTATATCCCTCTCTGGATTAATATACAAATGAAGCGTTCTTCCTGATGGAACTAAATTAATTATTTCTAATGCCCCTATTTCGATTATTTTATGACCGTTATGCACATCAAGTCCTGTAGTTTCTGTATCCAGCACCACTTCTCGCATTATTGCCCCTTCTTAAATCCAATCAATCTTAATGAAAACAACCAACGTTTTAGTAATTTATAGCTATATGCTTTTCCTAAACCTGTTGGAAGACAAAAATCAGCCAATTGCATTTTAACTTTTTGCGGCAATTGATAACTTAATATGTCACTCAATTTTTTTTCTGACATACCTAAACGTGCCAACGCACGTTGTCTTTGCAGAAATTCTGGTGCCCAAACACATATAATAGAATCACAAAACACCTCACATCCAGTCTCAAATAATAATGGAATGTCAACGACTACCATTTTCTGTCTTTGACTTTTCATTCGAGAAAGAAATTTATTTCTATTAGATTCCACTAACGGATGAATAATAGACTCTAAAGCTTTTTTTTCTTCAAAGCCTGAAAAAATTATTTTCCCCAATTTTTGTCTATCTATGCCATTTTCAAGGGTTCTTATATCTCCAAACATTTCAACAATCATAGGAACTGCTGTACCATTTGGACCAATTAAGTCATGCACTGTTTTGTCTGCATCATGTACTGGTATTTTTAAATGATTACACATTTTACCAATAGTGGTTTTACCTGTTGCTATAGACCCAGTTAAACCTATTACTCTCATGAAACCATAGTTTCTTTAGTTGATACTAGACCGTGTAAACGTAAAAACTCTAATAAAGGGAGTAAAGGGATCCCGAGTATATCATAAAAAGAACCTTTGAAACCAGATATTATATGACAGCCCTGACTTTCTATTTGATAACATCCTGGTGTTTTGAGGGCTTCATTCCCTATCTCTTCTAGGTAGTCATTAATTTCAATATCTGTGAGGGATCGTATAGTAACCGTTGGTGATGATAAATGGTGCCAAATTCTCTTCCCACCAGAAAAAACAACAACACTAGTATGCAGCATATGCGTATTGCCTTGCAATTCACTTAGCTGTTCTTTCGCTTTTTCTAGTGTTTTTGGTTTTGAAAAACCGATCCCTTTAGACTCTAATATTTGGTCACTCGCTATAACAAAAGCTTCTGTATTTGATAGAGCTATTTGACGTCCTTTTATCTCAGCAAGCAATATAGCGCATTCTTGAAGTGTTGTTTTTTCAGCTATGGCAGAATCTCTGATAGATTCCTCATCAACAAACGGTCTTTTGACCACAAAATTGATTTTAGCATTTTTTAACAAAGTTTGTCTTGATTTTGATGACGATGCTAAAATTATAGCCTTATGTTTAAGATTATACATTGTCTTTTTGATCCAGCCACTGACGATATAAATATATTATTGATGCTGCTATTTCTTCAACTGATCGACGAGAAACATCTATGACAGGCCACCCATGTTTACTAAATAATTTTCTTGCATCTCTCACTTCATTAGTGACGATATCTAGATCGGCATAATTTGGATTGCTTGAATTAGATAAATGCTGAAGACGTGTTTTTCTGACTTGCATTAGCCTTTTTGGATCAGTGGTTAAGCCAACTATAAAAATATTTTTTTCTGGTAATTTGTCAATTGGAAATGGTATGCCCGGGACGAGAGCGTAATTAGCTACTTTGAAGCCCCTGTGACCTAAATACATAGATGTCGGAGTTTTTGAGGTTCTAGAAACACCAACAAGCAACATATCGGCATCATCCAACCTTTCTATATTTAATCCATCATCGTGAACAACAGCATATTCTACTGCTGCCATGCGCTTAAAATAAGCGGTGTCTAGTTTATGTTGAGCTCCCGACCTTAAGCTTTGTTCTACACCTAAAACATTAGTGAAAAGCTCTACAACTGAGTCCAAAATTGACAAATTTGGTATACCACGACGTTTACATAAAGTTTCCAACATTTCTCTGACTTCTTTATTAACAACCGAAAATAAAACTACACCTGGGTTTTTTTCTAAATTGCGCTCTATAGCATCTATATGTGCTTTGTTCCGAACAAGCGTCCAGATATGTTCCGTAATGTTTGTATCTGGGAACTGAGCCAACCCAGCTCTTGCAAATTGATGTACTGTTTCACCTGTTGAATCAGATATTAAATGTAGATGTAAATCATTTTTCTTTACCATTTTCCGCCAGTCTAAGAAGAAAGGAAGCTTCAATTATATTATTTTCTTCATAATTTTTTTATTGTACACAGATAATTATCTTTTTCCTGTGAATAATTATTAAAAATTTGGGCCAAAAATCAAAACATACTATTTTTACACAAGTTTTTAGATACCAATTATTTAACTGTATAAGTTTTTACCTTATTTTTTTCAAATGTTGATTATTTTTTTAAGATTTTTAAAGTATTGTTTAAATGGAGTTTTATAACATATATATTACATATTAAATGTTATTATGTT
>JAAXKA010000025.1 GCA_012269555.1 Alphaproteobacteria bacterium | reverse complement strand
TTTAAATGATGTCTTTTTAAGATTTTTACGCATTAATTTAATGACATCTTTTTCATGAAGTCCAGTCTCTTTATAGATATCCTCAAAAGTCACTCTATCTGCCCAGGCAGCCCAAATCACCCAATCCACACTTCCGGATGCAGGTATGGGTTTATATGTTTTAGTTTGCGGTAAGTTTGATTTTTTCATAATGTGATAAGTTCTATGGTATCTTAAATGTAATTTGTGAATTTTGTATTTAAACATTATTTGTAATTTTATATGATTTTTAATCCAGATAGCTATATTGAATCAGCAATAGTTCAAAAAGAAATTATAAGTAGGCTTATAGAAAGAACCTCTTTGATTAACTTTATTCCAGAACAGATTATTGATATTGGTGCAGGAATTGGTTTGAGTTCAAGACCATTCATGGACATATTCCCAAATGCTAAAGTAAATATGTATGACAAATCAATTACTTCGCTCAATAAATCTATAATTCAGTCTGAAAATTTTTATAAAGTTTGCGGTGATTTCGCAAGCCTGCCCTTTAAAGACGACTCTTTTGATCTTGTCTTTTCTGCATCGGCTTTACATTGGAACTATAATATTGGTCAAACTATTCAAGAGATTTTTAGAATTTTAAAACCATCCGGACTCTTATTATTTTCAACATTTGGCAAAGACACATTAAAAGAATATAAAGATGCTTGGGCCATGGTTGATTCAAATCAGCATGTGAATGAGTTTTTTGATATGCATAACCTTGGTGACTTACTTTACAAAGTAGGGCTTAAAGACCCTGTTATGGATTCTGAAAAAATAGTTATTCAATATGATAGTGTTCGACAAATTCAATTGGATTTAAAAAATATAGGATCGTTTTTAATGCAAAGAGAAAGGGGACTAGGACTAACTTCTAAAGGTAAAATGCAAAATATGTACAAATCGTATGAAGAGCTAAAGGGACCACAAACGACTTACCCTCTCACTTATGAAGTTATTTATGGGCATGCATGGAAAACCCTATAATTAACCTCTGTACACTTCATTAATATGCCTATTGGTGTAGAATACCCATGGGGATATGATGATAGAATACACAAACGATAACTTTGACAGATTTATAATAAAGCCTAACCAATCAATCTCAGCTGGTGGGCTTAAAGTTTTTTTCACACTAATATTTAGTGTTTCCTTCATTATAGCTATATTCTTTGCATTAAACGGTATCTGGATTATAATGCCTTTCACAGGATTTGAGATGCTTTTTTTAGCTTTAGCTCTTTCATATTGTTATTTAAAAAGGAACCAATATGAAATAATTTCAATAACAGACAGCAAAGTATCTATTTTGAGTAGGTTTCACAGGGGTAAAAAAGAATATAATATGGAAAGATATTGGACAAGGGTAGTTTTAGATAAACCATGCCATAAGGGTCATCCACATAAGCTTTTTTTAAGGTCTCACGGAAAGCAAACTGAAATTGGAGCTTTACTTAATGACGATGAAAGATTGAAATTGGCAAAATTACTTAAAGGAAAAATTCCATATGGACATTAAATATAAAATCTTTTTAACCATTTCATCCTTATTGCTTTTTATGAGTTCAGCTTTTGCAGGATGGGACACCTTAAACATGCCAAAAGGCGTGTCTGAAATTAGTAATGAGATTTATAACTTGCATATGTTGATCCTTTGGATTTGTGTTGGCATTGGTGTAGTTGTTTTTGGTGCAATGTTTTGGTCAATTTTAATGCATAGAAAATCGCGTGGCGTGAAGCCAGCTACTTTTCATGAAAGTACAAAATTAGAGTTTATTTGGACTGTAGTTCCGTTTGCAATTTTGATTTTGATGGCAATCCCTGCTACAAAAACATTAATCAAGATGTATGATCATACTGATTCCGATATCACAATAAAGGTTACGGGTTACCAGTGGTTATGGAAATATGAATATCTTGATTCAGGTGTAAGCTTCTATAGTAAGTTAAGCACACCTTACGACGAAATTTATAATAAAAAGCAAAAGAACCTAAATTATCTACAAGAAGTTGATAATCGCTTAATTATTCCAACAAATAAGAAGGTAAGATTTTTAGTAACTTCAAATGATGTTCTTCATGCTTGGTGGGTTCCTGATTTAGCTTTAAAAAAAGACGCTATTCCAGGTTTCATAAATGAATTATCTACTGTTGTTTTAGAACCAGGTGTTTATAGAGGTAGATGTGCAGAATTATGCGGAAGACACCATGGGTTTATGCCTATTGTGGTTGAAGCCGTTAGCGAAAATAAATTTGACGAATGGATAGCTAGTCAGAAAATTGAATCAAACCTAGCTAATAAATAAAGGAGATTAAAGTTATGAGCTCAGTAGTTAATGAACACCATGATGATCATCCATCAGGGATAATGAGATGGATAACTACAACAAACCATAAAGATATAGGAACTCTATATCTTTGGTTCTCACTGATAATGTTTTTTATTGGTGGTTTAATGGCTTTGGTTATAAGGTCAGAATTATTCCAACCTGGTCTACAATTTGTAGATCCTCAATTTTTCAATTCAATGACAACAATGCATGCCTTGGTCATGATATTTGGTGTCGTTATGCCCGCTTTTACGGGCCTTGCAAATTGGTTAATACCAATCATGGTTGGAGGTCCTGATATGGCTCTTCCAAGAATGAATAATATGAGTTTTTGGATATTGCCTTTTGCATTTTCAATGTTGCTCTCTACTTTGTTTATGGATGGTGGTGCTCCAGCAGGAGGCTGGACTCTTTATCCTCCATTAAGCCTGCAAACTGGTGACGCATTTCCATTTCTTATTTTTGCCATTCACTTTATGGGTTTATCATCGATAATGGGCGCAATTAACGTGGTTGCAACAATATTAAACATGAGAGCTCCTGGAATGACATTAATGAAAATGCCTTTATTTGTTTGGACTTGGTTAATCACAGCTTTTCTTTTAATCGCAGTCATGCCTGTACTTGCTGGTGGCGTAACAATGTTACTGACTGATAAATACTTTGGAACAAGCTTTTTTAATGCTGCCGGAGGTGGCGACCCCGTTATGTTCCAACATATTTTTTGGTTCTTTGGGCACCCTGAAGTATATATTTTAATTCTTCCATCATTTGGTGTAGTTTCATCGATAATTCCAACCTTTTCAAGAAAGCCTTTATTTGGTTATAGCTCTATGGTTTATGCTACAGCATCTATAGCATTTTTATCTTTCATTGTTTGGGCACATCATATGTTTACAGTCGGTATGCCTTTGGGTGGAGAATTATTTTTTATGTTCGCAACGATGCTTATAGCTGTGCCTACAGGTGTTAAAGTTTTTAACTGGGTAAGTACAATGTGGAAGGGAGCAATGACTTTTGAAACCCCTATGCTTTTTGCCATAGGTTTTATTGTGATGTTTACAATAGGAGGTTTCTCAGGACTTATGTTGGCCATTACCCCAGCTGATTTCCAATACCATGATACTTATTTCGTAGTTGCTCATTTTCACTACGTATTAGTTCCTGGTTCTATATTTGCTATCATGGCAGCCGTATATTATTGGCTTCCTAAATGGACAGGACATTATTATTCAGAGTTTTTAGGTAAGACTCATTTTTGGCTTTCTACGATTTTTGTAAATTTAACTTTCTTCCCTATGCATTTTGTTGGTCTTGCCGGCATGCCAAGAAGAATACCAGATTACTCTTTACAGTTTGCTGATTATAATGCGATAGCTAGTATAGGTGCTTTTGGGTTTGGGCTATCACAACTAATATTTGTATATATATTATTTAAGTGTTTAAAAAGCGGAGAGAAAGCAACCGACCAGGTTTGGGAAGGAGCTGAAGGTCTTGAATGGACATTATCATCACCACCACCTTATCACTCTTTCAGTGAGCCACCGGTTGTCAAATAAAATTTATTTATTTATGAAAACACAAGGCAAAATTAGACTAACAGCTTCATTGCTTGCACTATTAGCTATCGTTTTCTACGTAAGTTTTTATCTAGTAATGGCGGCAAAATGAATAAAGGTAAAAGCACTATAAAAAAGCTGTTTTTTATTTCTGTCTTGATGTTTGGCTTTTCCTTTCTTTTAGTCCCTATCTATTCGATAGTTTGCGATCTTACCGGTTTGAATGGCAATACTAGTAACCTAAAATTAAAAACTGAAGTTAATAATAATATTAATACTAGTCTAGACTCCTCAACTGTCAAGATACAGTTTGTTTCGAACTCTGGTGAGGGGACTAACGTAAATTTTAAAGCTGATGAGTTTCAAATAAATGTTACTAAAGGTAAAATTCATAGTACATATTACTATTTTGAAAACATATCAGAAAATATTGTTGTAGGTCAGGCAGTTCCAAGTGTCTCACCTAATATTGCGTCGAAGTATTTAAAAAAAATAGAATGTTTTTGTTTTGAGCAGCAAAAAATTATGCCTGGAGAAGTTTTAAAATTACCGGTTTACTTTAGCATTGATCCAAATATACCAAATGATATAAAAACTTTAACAT
>JAAXKA010000159.1:2155-4530 GCA_012269555.1 Alphaproteobacteria bacterium | reverse complement strand
TTATGCGCTCTTTCCATAATTTCGGATGAAACTAAAATTAAAGCACGCATTGCCTCTGTAAGACTACGCATGGATAAAAGTAGTCTTTTTACATCACCATGGCCTATTATTGGTGTGCCTTTTTCTCTGTTAATAGGAGTTCCTTGAATTCTTGTGTTTGCGTACTCTAGTGCTTTTTGTCTGGCAGCCTCAGAAATTGCCATCCCTTGAAGTCCAACATCAAACCGTGCTCTATTCATCATAATAAACATGTATTCAATGCCTCTACCTTCTTCTCCCAACATATAACCGATAGCGCCTTCATTCTCTCCGTAAGACATAACTGCTGTTGGGCTTGCTTTTATACCCATCTTATGTTCGATGGATATGCATTTAAGATCATTTCTAATTGTATAGTCACCACTTTCATCTTTTAGGAATTTTGGAATTATAAAAGTAGAAATACCTTTTATACCTTCAGGTGCGCCCTCAGTTCTTGCAAGGACCAGATGAATTATATTTTCAGACATATCATGTTCACCATAAGTGATATATATCTTTTGTCCTTTTATTCTCCAATTCTCACCATCATGTTCAGCTTTAGTTTTTATTGTAGCTAGATCTGTTCCAGACTGAGGTTCTGTTAAATTCATAGTGCCTGTCCATGCTCCAGAATTGAACTTGGGTAGATATGTTTTTTTTTCTTCTTCTGTGCCTACAAGAGTAAATGCGTCAATTAATCCTTGAGTTAATAAGCTACATAACGCAAAAGACATATTCGCTCCATGCCAATATTCATTAATTGCAGCGCTCATTCTTGCTGGTAGTCCCATACCATCATAATTAGAATCACTTGCTACTCCAATCCAGCCTCCCTTAGCAATTTCTGAAAAGGCATGACTAAATCCTTCAGGTGTTTCAACTTCGTGATCTTGTCGAAGAATAGGATTATTCTTATCACCAAAATGATTTAGAGGTGCTAAGTAATTGTCGGCTAGCTTTCCAGCCTCAGATAGAACTGCGTCAATTGTTGTATCATCAAGATCCTCATGAGCAGGCAAAAGGTTTTCTAAAACAAATTTTGTGTCCTCTAAAGGAGACGTGTAACCCATTTAAAACTCCGGTATATTTTCATAGTTGATAAAATCTAGCACTACTATTATGAATATTATTAGGAGGAAATCAACTATGTCTGAAATAGAAAATGGTTTAAGTAAAAATAAAGCAAATTATGCCTCATTAAGTCCTTTATCATTTCTAGAAAGAACAAGAAAAACATTCCCAAATCAAATTGCTATTGAATATAAAGATTATAAATTAACTTACCAGCAAGCTGGTGAAAGATGTGAAGCATTAGCAGAATTTGTTAGAAATAAAAATTATGCTGACGGAAGTACAATCGCAGTAATGCTACCTAACATTCCAGTTATGTGGGAGTGTCATTTTGGTATACCGATGGCAACTGGTGTCTTGAACGCAATTAATACAAGACTTGATAGTTTTACTGTTAGTTTTATTCTTGAACATGGAGAATCTAAAATGTTCATTTATGATTCTGAATATAGTCAAATAGTTGAGAAAGCCATAGAGAATTTAAAAAATCCTCCATTATTAATTGAATATGTTGATAAAATTGCTGGTAATCAAAGGTCTGGTTTTGCAGAGAAATTTAACTGCCTGGACTATGAGACAGAATTAGAAAAATTTTTTGGTTTTAAATTTGAACATGTTTTGCCAACTGACGAGTGGAATTCAATCGCTTTGAATTACACCTCTGGAACAACGGGTAACCCAAAGGGAGTTGTTTATCACCATCGTGGCGCATATTTGAATGCCATTGGTAATACGCTTACCTGGGACTTACCAATGCACCCTAAGTATTTATGGACACTTCCTATGTTTCATTGCAATGGATGGTGCTTTCCTTGGACTATTACTGAAAGAGCAGGTACCCATGTCTGCTTAAGACAACCAGCGGGAGAAATAATTGTTGAGGCTTTTCAAAAACACAATATAACTCATTTGTGTGGAGCTCCAATTGTAATGCAAATGGTAGCGGATTATTTGTTGCAAAATAAAATATCTCTTAAATCAAAAATTAAAATGATGACTGCTGGTGCCCCTCCTCCTGAGGCTGTTCTGAGTAAAATGGAGACCTGTGGTATTGACGTCATTCATGTTTATGGCCTTACAGAAATTTATGGACCTGCTGTTGTTTGCGCATGGCATCCAGAGTGGAACCAATATGATGCCTCTGAACAGGCTAAATTAAAAGCAAGGCAAGGTGTTGTTTACTCTGTACAAGAAAATATGAAAATTGTAGATCCGGAAACTAAAAAAGAACTTCCAAAGGATGGAATATCATTAGGTGAAGTCTTTATAAGAGGTAATATAAC
>JAAXKA010000159.1:0-2055 GCA_012269555.1 Alphaproteobacteria bacterium | reverse complement strand
TTTAAAGTGCCAAGATATTTTAATTTTGTGGAGCTTCCGAAAACAAGCACAGGAAAAATCCAAAAATTTAAGTTGAGAGAACAAGCAAAACTTGTGTAATTTAACTTACTTTTTTTAAATTCTGGTTAGTTAAAATTTTATCAAAAGATTTGTCCCACTTTTGTTCAGCAATTTTTATATTTTTTTCCTTAACGTGACCATATCCTTTTATTGATAAGGGTATATCAAGAAATTCAATAATTTTTTTATAATTATTATCATTTAAAATTTCAGATATCTTATTAATAGTAGTGATAGTTTTTTGAGCTAAAGCGCGTTCTTTTTTTCTTTCTAAGGTATATCCAAATATATCTAATTTTGTTCCTCTTAGAAATTTAAAATAAGACAATACTTTGAAAATTTTAAATACAGAAGAACCAAACCTTCTCTTAAGTAAATGACCTGTATCAGGATCTTTTTTAGAAAACAAAGGTGGTGCTAAATAGTATTCTAATTTTGCGTTTTTATTTTCATTTAAAAAGGTTTGGGCAAAATCTCCACTAGTATGTAACCTAGCAACTTCGTATTCATCTTTGTATCTCATAGCCCTAAATAAAGTAAGAGCAACCTTTCTGGATAGAGGTAATTCTTTTTCTGAATTATTTAAGTGGTTTTCTTTTTCAATTACTTTTTTTACATTAGAAAGAAAAATTTTTGAGTACTCTCTGTTTTGATATTTTTCAAGGATGTCAGAAAAATTATCTACATATTTATCTATTGATATATTTTCAGACTTTTTAGAGTTTAAGCCTGCTGCATTAAATACTGATTGAGGTTGTTCGCACAATAATCGTCCCCAATTGAAAGCCCTTAGGTTTTGTTCAATAGCCACTCCATTGAGCTCTATAGCTTTTTGTAGAGAATCAATATCTATTGGAAGAAGTTCTTTTTGAGCGGCTATTCCTAACATCATTATATTTGCAGAAACTGTGTCGCCAACTAAAGCTTCAGCTAAGTTGGATATATCAATAAAGTCTATATTTTCAGTTTGAAGATGATTTTCTAAATGTTTTTTCAATAAGCTATCATCGACAACTGTACCAATGTGAACACCAGCAACTCCAACTGGCTCTACCCTTCCATTAATTATGGCATTTGTTTTTAAAGGGTTTAGTGTTCTAGTAATAGAAGGAGAAACTGACACAACAGCGTCACATCCTAAAAGCACGTCGGCTGTTTCATTTGGAAGTCTTGCAGATCTATCATAAAGTGATTTTTCTTTTCCAATTCTAATTTGACTTGTTACTGCTCCGTTTTTTTGGGCTAATCCAGTAAAATTCATTGATTGTGCAAAAAGCTTATCAATTCGAGCAGCCATAACTATTATAGCTGCAACAGTTGAAACTCCAGTGCCACCAATACCTGCCATTATTATATTTTGAATATTATTTAAGCTTTTCTTAGGTTTTTTTAAGTCATTAATTATCTCTGGAATTTCTGGGAAAGTCTTTTTTTCTTTGATTGAAATACTACCAGCTTGCACACCTATGAAACTTGGACAAAATCCTTTTTTACAAGAATAATCCTTATTACAAACACTTTGATCAATTTGTCGTTTAGTTCCATCAAAATGCTCAACGGGTTTCACAGCTACGCAATTTGATTTTTCAGCACAGTCTCCACATCCTTCACAAACATCAGGATTAATAAACATTTTAATTTCTCGATCTTTAACGTATCCCCTTTTACGTCTTCTTCGAAGTTCTGTTGCACAAGTTTGAACATAAATTATTGCTGTAACTCCAGAGATTTTTCTTACTTCTTTTTGGATATTTATAAGTTCGTCTCTATGAAATATTCCAACTTTGTCTGCAAATAATTTTAACTCTTTGAACTGTTCTGGTTCATCTGATACAACATAAATTTTTTTAACACCCTCTGCTTCAAGTTGTTTAGATATTGCCCATGGTGTTGAGCCACCAATGGCCTTTTGGCCGCCTGTCATTGCCACTGCATCATTGTAAAGAATTTTAAATGTAATATTAACATTTGCTGAAACTGCAGCTCTTATTGCTA
>JAAXKA010000042.1:2116-4573 GCA_012269555.1 Alphaproteobacteria bacterium | reverse complement strand
AATCTAATCGCAAATAATGCTAAATTGTTTAAGAGATCAGAAGAAATTGTGATGCATATTACGGGTTGCAATCGAGACCAAGCAGCACAGAGCTTAAAACAAGCAAAAGGAGCAGTGAAGCTAGCAATCTTACTTGTTGAGGGAGCAAAAACAATCAACGAAGCAAAACAATTTTTAGATAAAGAAATGCAAAACTTGAGAGCAGCTATATCCGCTTTAAAAGCAAATAATTTCAATCAATGCTAAATAGCATAACGTTTTCCAATAAAGGGAGGGGAAGATGAAAATTTTAAATAAACTTAAAAAGAAAATACTTTTAACAGCCGCCGCTGTTTTTGTCGGAGGGACAGCAATTGCTGAGACCCAATTAAATTTTTGGAGTTGGCGACAAGAAGACGTAGAAGCATATAATTCGATAATTGCGGAATTTGAAAAAGCTAATCCTGATATTAAGGTAACTTACACAGCGCATGAAGCCACAAATTATGCTACTATTCTCACAACAGCACTTGCAGGCGGTTCTGGACCAGATATCATCCATACCCGAGCATACGGTGCGTTTGAAAGTGTAGCGGCGCCAGGTTATCTTGAAAGTTTAACTGAAAAAGTTGATTTGTCTGGCTTTTCAACTGATGAACTGTTGGGAGTTACACTACGCTCCGACGGCGAAATATATTCTGTACCGATGGCTTCACAGACAATCTTAGTTTACTATAACGCAGACATCTTATCCGCTAATAATATTACACCACCATCAACTTGGGATGAATTTAAAGCAGCCGCAAGTAAATTGAAATCAGCTGGCGTTGTGCCATTTGCTAATGGTTCAAAAGATGGATGGACTATGGAGGTTATGTCAGGCGCATTTATGCCTAACTTTTATGGTGGCGATTTTTTCCAACAAGTAGTTGCCGAAAAAACTGATTTTGAGGATGCAAGGTTTGTAGGAGCCATGGAAAAATTTGCAGAATTGCGAGAATTCCTACCTCAAGGCCATGAAGGTATTGATTATGCAACAATGAAACAGTTATTCACCTCAGGTGTTGCTGCATTTTTTGTGGGAGGCTCATGGGAAATTCCAGGCTTCAGAGCTGCAGGAATTAATTTTGATATCATGCAAGGCCCATCTGCTGAGCCAGGAGGAAAACGCATGGTCGCTACCTGGTTAGACGGTGGTTATGCTGTGAATTCTGCATCAGAAAATAAGGATGCTGCTCTAAAATTTATACAGTTCACGGCATCACAACCGTTTGGACAAATGTTAACAGATAAATTAGCAAATGTAGCAGCTGTTGAAGGTGCAGTTTCATCAGATCCTCTTCTTGCTAAAATTTCTGGTTTTCATAGCGAAACGACACCGTACATTATGTTGGTGGGTTATCGCTTCAAGAAACCAACAGGCTCAACTTTACTACAAAATGGTCTGCAGGAACTTTTTGCTGGCTCCAAATCAGCAGCTCAAGTTTCTAAAGAAGTCTCAGATGGAATAAAAAATTCTGAGTAAGAAAACCTCCCAAAGGTGACGGGGTAGGCTTTTGGGCCTGCCCCGCTTATTTAAATTTCCCAAAGTGCATATTGTCTGAAATAATGAACATGAAGATCAAAAAAAGTGAAACTTAATGGCTCAGATTAATATGCTAGACATTACAAAGCGCTTTGGCGATTTAGAGGTAATTTCCAGTACAACATTAGAAATAAATGATGGTGAATTCGCAGTTTTTGTTGGGCCTTCTGGATGTGGAAAGTCTACGCTACTAAGACTCCTCGCAGGACTCGATGAACTTACCTCTGGTGAAATTAAATTAAACAATCAAAGAATCGACCATCTCGCACCAGCCAAGCGCGGCTTAGCCATGGTCTTTCAAAGCTATGCTCTTTACCCCCATATGTCAGTTTATCAAAATATGTCATATTCCTTGAAAGTAGCAAAGGAACCTAAGAACGTTATAGATGAAAAGGTAAAAAAGGCAGCTAATATACTTCAACTAGGCGAATACTTAGATCGTAAACCGAAAGAACTATCGGGTGGGCAAAGACAACGGGTGGCTATAGGTCGGGCGATTGTGCGCGAACCAAAAGTTTTTCTTTTCGATGAGCCACTTTCAAATTTAGATGCAAAACTAAGGGTCCAGATGAGGATCGAGTTAACAAAATTGCATAAGAAATTAAAAACAACAATGATTTACGTAACGCATGATCAGGTAGAAGCCATGACAATGGCTGATAAAATTGTCGTTATTAATAAAGGTCGGGTTGAGCAAGTTGGCGCTCCTTTAGAGCTTTATAAAAAACCTAAAAATAAATTTGTTGCTGGATTTATAGGTTCACCAGCCATGAATTTTTTTTCCGGTACAGTTAATAAAGTAAGTTCAACGGGAATACACTTTAGTTTAAAAAACTCTCATACTTTAATATTTAAAAAGTGCAACAATCCTGAAGTTTCAGTTGGCGAAAACA
>JAAXKA010000042.1:0-2106 GCA_012269555.1 Alphaproteobacteria bacterium | reverse complement strand
TTTGGGGTAAGGCCAGAGCATTTTATTTTTATGAAAAATCAAACTCAAACAATAAATGGTAAAGTTTATGCTGTAGAACGATTAGGAGGAGAAACTTACATATATTTAAATTCAAAGACTGACAACGATATTATCGTTCATTGTAGCGGAGATAGAGAAATTAAAGTTGGTGAAAATTTAGATGTTGGCTTTTCAATCAAAGACTGTCACCTTTTTAATTCAAACGGATGGACGATAAATAAGTAAATGCAAATTACAGATCGTGATTATCAGCGCGCCAAAATATTTAGGAAACTAAAAAAGTTTTTGTGGCTTTCTTTTTTGCTTTTTCCACCTGCACTAATCCTTATAACTTTTATATTTTTACCTATGGCCTCAGCTTTGTGGTACAGTGTTTACGAGTGGAATGGGCTTATTAGAGGGGAATTTATTGGTCTTGATAATTTTCGAAAAGTTCTTTTAGATCCTGAACGTAATTGGTTTTTTTTTAACGCACTCAAAAACAATATTTTGGTGTTCGTTTCTCTCATGGTTATCCAAAATGGGACCGCACTAGTAATAGCACTTTTTTTAGCGCGAGAGCCGAAAGGAGCTCGAATTTACCAAGTGGTATTTTTTCTGCCTGTTATTTTATCTACAGTTATTATCGGCTTCCAATGGAAAATGTTTCTTAACCCCGTTTTTGGCCTTGTAAATAAATTACTTAACGCCATTGGTCTTAATGATTGGGCTTTACCTTGGCTAGGTTTGCCAGAAACGGCTCTACCTACAATGATCTTAGTAAATGCATGGGCTTGGGTCGGTTTTCCAGCCATTGTGTTTTTAGCTGCGATCCATCGTATACCGCGTGATCTGATAGAAGCGGCACGCTTGGATGGAGGATCAGAATGGCAAATTGCAAAAGATATAATTTGGCCTCTTATGGCACCTGCCATTACGATTATAGTCGTTTTAACCTTTATCGGATCATTTAACTGGTTTGAGTTACCATATATCATGGCTGGCCTAGAAGGCTCTCCTGCATACTCCACAGATATGCTAGGTCTATTATTTTATCGAACAGCTTTTGGATCGATAAGTGCCGGTGGAACTGAATTTGGGGTTGGTTCAGCCTTAGCCGTTATTATCTTCCTTTTAATATTTTTATTTTCAATAATTGCTACAAAGATTTTAACCGCTAGAGAAGTTGAAATGGGTTAGCATGTCTGGAATAGAAAAAGCCAATACAGCACACCTTGAAAATGCTTTGATCCAGATTTTTTTGGCAGCGGCTGCATTGTTTATGCTTTATCCAATTTTTATGATGGTCTTATCTGGCTTCAAAACCACTCCAGAAATTTTTATGTCCCCCTTCTCTCTTCCTGAAAGGCTTAACACAGAAAATTTTCAGGTGATTTGGAATAAAACTGACGTACCGCGATATTTTCTGAACTCAGTTATAGTAACGCTTTCTTCAATCATCCTTCTTCTAGTTACCGGGACAATGGCGGCTTACGCTATTGCAAGATATAAATTTAGAGGAACATTGATGGTATCTTTATTCTTTCTTTCTGGTTTGATGCTCCCAATTCGATTGGCAATTATACCCCTATTTATTCAATTGAAATATCTTGGACTTATAGACAGCCTTCTTGGCTTGATTTTTATTTATACCGCTATGAGCCTTCCAGCTACGGTTTTCATTCTTACTGGTTTTTTACGTTCCTTACCAAAAGAATTAGAAGATAGCGCTCGCATGGATGGAGCAAGCGAATTGAGAATTATGATTGATATTATGGTACCTTTGATTTCGCCAGCATTAGTAATCGCCGGTATCTATAGTGCAGTACCAATATGGAATGATTTTTTCTTTCCGTTGATTTTCATTCAGTCACCAGAATGGAAAACTCTTGCTCAGGGACTTACGTCATTTTTTGGAGAATATAGCATAAACTATGGTGTCCTATATGCTGGTCTTTCGTTAGCATCATTACCAATGATATTGATCTTTATTGTACAATCTCGGAGGTTTATAGCAGGCATGACAGCCGGTGCGTTAAAATAAATTCTGTGATTTACCTGGTACCCGTGGGCGGACTCGAACCGCCACGCCCGAAGGCCACAGAT
>JAAXKA010000234.1:3978-4626 GCA_012269555.1 Alphaproteobacteria bacterium | reverse complement strand
ATTCTCATTTGGTCTCACTCTAAAATACCTAATGAGAGATATGCTGTTAGATGAAGCGTCCTATGGAAAAAGTTCAGGCATTGGGTACGATGCGGGCTTTTTGATACAGCCATTGAAAAATTTAAAGTTAGGGATTGGCATATATGATATAGGCGGGACATCTGTATCATATAAAGATAAGACCAGCGAGACAGTTCTTGGACAAGCGTTTAAACTAGGAATTAGTTACATGCCATTTAACGGGCTAACCATAGCAGGTGATTTTGGAGATAGGTTTCACTTAGGTGCTGAATATGTTCTTGCCAGTAGAGTTAGTTTCAGAGCTGGAGTCCAACAAGATATAAGCGGTGAAGAAAAAATAATGGTCCCTTCTGCTGGAATATCCTTAAAGTTTAGAACAATAGTAATGGAATACGGATATGAAAGTCACCCGTATTTAGAACCAACGCATCGAATATCGTTTGCACTTCAATTAAGTCCTGCTGTAGTTAGTATTACTAAAACCACCATTGCACATAATCCAATTTTTCGATCACTTCATCGTTACTATGAATCAGAGCCATTCATAAAGGTAGGCTTAAAAAATATTTCTGATGAAGATTTACCAGTTAATGTATCACTTTTTGTTCCCACAATGATGGATAATCC
>JAAXKA010000234.1:0-3968 GCA_012269555.1 Alphaproteobacteria bacterium | reverse complement strand
AACACTTCCTCCAAAATCAGATGAAGAATATGATGTTGGTGTCTCATTTAGTAGCGATGTACTCACTTCGAAAAAGGCAACCTTTGATAATCTGGTCCAGCCAGAGGTCAAGGTAACCTACAAACAAGGTGGTGAAGAGAAATTAGCCCAAAAGAAAATGGAATCTTCCTATGTTCTTGGTAAAGGTAAGCTGACCTGGAGTAACCCTGAAATGATTGCATGCTATGTTACACCAGCAGACGCAGTTGTAGATAAGTTTGCAAGAAATTTTATCCAATACTATACCCCTGTCCTGAATGACTATTTTGGTAGAAGTAACTTAGGGCGAGCAATTATTCTCTATGACGCGCTTGGAACCCATGGCCTAGTTTATAATATTGATTTGGAGACTCCTTTCTTGGATATTGCCGATGATAAATCTGCATTTGATACGGTTAAATATCCAGGAGATATGCTCAGAGATAAAATTGGTGACTGTGATGACCTTACTGCCCTTTATGGCTCATTATTAGCTAATCTTGGGATTGAGACAATGTTTCTGGATGTTTTCAAACCAGGTGCTGGCCATATTTTTCTAATGTTTGACAGTGGAATAAAGCCAGATGATGTTACCAAGTATTTTTTAGATGAGAATGAAGTTGTGGTCTTGAATGATAAAGTCTGGATACCGATTGAAGCAACCCTAGTTGGCAAGCCATTTTTTTCTGCATGGAAACAGGGAACGCTCAAGTATAATGAAATGAAAGCAGAGAATTATGTAAATGAAATCTCGGTTAAAGAAGCTACCGCAAAGTATATAGCAGGTTCACATATTACTCCTGATATGCCCATGCCAACTATTGATGGTATAAATGATCTACTAAAGGAGGATATAAAACAGTATGGAATGTGGTTAGAACAAATTGTCTATAATTCGGTTGGAAGTAAATTGATTGCTGCTGAGGACTATTATGATGCTGGGGTCAAATACATGGAATTCAAAAGGTATAAAGAAGCAATTGAGATGCTTGAAACAGCTATAAATATGAAACCTGTATTCCCTGACGCAATCAATACCCTTGGAGTGTGTTATACCAAGACAGAGGAATATGCCAAGGCAATAGAGTTCTATGAAGAAGCAATCCAACAAGCAGGGGAGCACGCTGGTTTTATGTTAAATATTGCCATATCACAATTCATGCTAGGAAATAAAGGACTGGCAAAGCAAAAATACGATGAAGTAGTGATGATTGATCCAATGTTTGAAGGAAAGCTAGACAAAGTGTTTGGCGCTGCAAAGGCTAGCGTTGCAGGTCCAATAGATGGGCCCACGCTCAAAATATCCGATGATTTGGAGGCAGAGCTAGCAGAAGGCTCTACCAAAGGACTTGTTGAAATCAAAGATGCGCCAAAGGATATAGAGCCTGAAGATATAAAGAAGGTAGACTTTAGAAAGCAAAGAGCAAGAAGTGATAATACTGTAGGAATTACCTTTGCTAGACTTGGAAACTATTCCATGGCAATAGATTATTTTAAGAAATCAATCAAAAATGATCCCACTGAAATGGACTACAAAGTACATTTAGCCGTAGCATTATATAGAATGTATAAATACGATGATGCACTTGCATATTATGAGGAAGTCAAAAGAGCAAAACCCGAACTTGTAACGCAACTCGACTTTATAGAGAGTATGGGTGAGAGCACACCAAAATTTGATAAATTTGATTAATATTGCTTAAATTAGAGGTACTATGATAAAAAAATTAATATTCATTCCACTTATCTTGGCTCTTAGTTGGGCACAAGATGAAGACGAGCTAGATTTAGATGCTATGTGGGATAATACGGTTTGGAACGACATAGAAAGCGTTGCTGATGCTGGCTATGAAGTAGAAAAAGTCACTGCGGTTGCAGGTGTTCGAGGTGCTGAAGCTGAGGATGAGGCTTTATATCATCTTTACTACAGACAATCCATGAAGGGTCCAAGTAAAGTAGAGTTGAACAAGGCCCTTGGTAAATTGTTAAATACTCTAACCGCTTTGAAAGGAAAAAACCCTGCACATGAAAAAATTCCTGAAGTAACCCACTACGTTATTCAAATATATAAAAAGCTTGAGGATAAGCCAAAGGCAAGAGAATACGAAAAAGAATTACTTGCTGTTGCTCCGGAATCAAAGTGGGCAAAATTTTATAAGTAAACCAAAAAATGGGTAATAAAAAAGCCCCTGCTCAAGGGGCTTTTTTATTTATAAACTTTTTTATTCCCTTCAGCATCCATGAGAATCCAACCTCCTCCAGGAACCTCATTTCGTACGATACCTTCACCTCTTAGGGAGCCATCTGGAAACCAAAACCTAGCCCTTCCTCTTGGAACACCATTTACATAGTTCATCTTCATTTCCCTCTTCCCATTTGAATACCATTGTATCCATGGACCATTTTCATAGCCATCTTTATATTTGATCTTTAACGCTCGCTTCCCATTGGGATGCCACTCTCTATACCATCCATCAGGCTCTCCATTGATAAACTTTGCTTTGAGTGCTTTTTTCCCATTTTCATACCACTCAATGTATCTTCCCTGTTCTTTACCATCGATATAAAACCCCCATATTGATCTTTTCCCATTCTCATACCACTCTCTGTATTTACCAACGTATTTATCTTGATCAAATGTTGCAATTAGCTCCCGGTGTCTAGATGCACCATCATCATACCATTGCTCAAAATCGCCATGTTTTTTTCCATTATCAAAATGCCCGATCATAATTGGGTCGCCTATTTGGTTAAGAGTTTGCCAAAGACCATGCTTTATCCCGTCCTTAAACTCTCCTGCCATAAGACCTATGTCCAACTGCTTTACCACGGGGCCAGTAAAAGGAATATCGTCATAATAGTAGACCCCTGCCAATGAATCTAGGTAGCCCCACTCAACGGCTCTAGTGCTATCATCCTGTCCTTGTATCACTGCCAGAGATAGTATAGCTATGAGTATTGATTTATGTTGGATCATTGTAATTGTATTAAATAGTACTAATTAACCGCGAAAGTTAAAAAAAATAGACAAGTTTACTATAAATAAAAAAAAACACATCTGGGGACAACTTTTCACAATTATCTTAATAAATGGAAATCCTAATAAAGGAGTTTAAAAGTTTTGATTTCAAATGGATTGAGTTTTATCTTAAAGGATCCACTAACCATTTCACGCTTACTAAGCTCTTTCCACTCCATAAGATCACACTCTGCAATCTCTCCACCTAATTCAATAGATCCACTAGAGACCCTACCATGCGTCTCAATAATTCTTATGATCCATGCATCTTCTTTCTCTGCTTTTTTTAGTACAGATAATTCCAATCCTTGTCCATGTAACTTAACAGGAATTTTTACCTTTCCAGACACCCCATCAAATAATATTGGCTCTTGGTTCAAGCAAGAAGCCTCATTAATGACGTCTGAATGTATTAGACTACCTTTGTGTGGAAAAAAGCTGTAGGTAAAGGAATGGGATCCCTTGTCTGCATCTGGATCAGGGTTGGTAGGCGAGCGCAATAGGTTAAGATCCAGTATATTATCATGAACCATGTAACCATATTTACAATCATTTAGCAGGGCAACTCCATTATCATGATCTGAAAGATCTGCGTATTTATGACCAACAACTTCAAACTTAGCCTTGTCCCAACTTGTATTTCTGTGCGTATTTCGTTTTACATAACCATACTGAATGTCAAATGAGGCTTGTTCAGCTCTTACACTTACAGGAAAATGAACGCGTAGCATTTTGTGATTCTCATACCAGTCAACATTGGTCAAAAAGTCCAACCTCTTTGATAAAGGGTTAAGGCTGACCAGCTGTTGAATGCTGGAATTTCCAATCTTAAACTCAAATTTTAATTGTTGTAAGACACCTCCTTTTGAATGACTAGAGGCATGGGTCATTTCTGCTGTTTCAATCAATGCTTCTCTATAGAAGAAGTCCA
>JAAXKA010000204.1 GCA_012269555.1 Alphaproteobacteria bacterium | reverse complement strand
ATTTATGGGTCCTTACACCATGTGTTTCTTTGAATCTTGCCTTTATTGCCTTTAAAGTATTAAAAAATGAAAAAGTTTTTTTTTGATCTTGATAGAAATATAGCTACAACAAGTAGATTAAAAACTGTGTGTTTTGAGGAAACTTATGGAAGACATATTTTAAGAAAAGTAATAGCAAATTTACATATTGAAAGAGCTCTTGATATTGGCTCTGGGGAGGGACATGACCTTACTGTGCTGCGTGAATATTTTCCTAAAGCATCATTATCAGCAATTGATCACAAAGACATCCACTTTGAAAAATTAACAAATTTTGAAATTGCGGGTTATCGGTTAAATATCGAAAAAGACAAGCTACCATTTGCTGATGGCGAATTGGATTTTGTTATTGCTAATCAAGTCCTTGAGCACATTAAAGAAATATTTTGGATTAATCACGAGGTTTTCAGAGTTTTGAAGCCAGGAGGATTCTTCTTTATTGGTGTACCAAATGGCCTTGCTTTTCATAACCGTATTTTGGGAAATTTTGGATTTCATCCAACTTGTAACAAGTCTATTTCTGCTCACGTTCGAATTTTTTCAAAGAAAGATATTTATCTTTTTTATCAATTTATTGGGAAGAACTTTTGTGAAATACAAGGGTTCTACGGATCGCAATTCTACCCGTTTCCAAAAAGCTTTGCTCGAATTCTTTCAGTATTGCTCCCAAATCTTTCCACCTCAATTTTTTTCTTGGTAAAGAAGGTGAGAGAGTATGATTCAGAGTTCATTAAGCATGTTGAAGAGACAAACTTAGACTCAAATTTCTATTTGGGTCCTGAACATGGAACAAATAGTTAGTTTTCTGTTAATAGGTAGTCGATGTAACGGTTTCAGGATTTATTTTTTGTAAAAGTGATGAAGCTATTTCTTCTATTGATTTATTCGTTGTTGATAGAAATTGAATGTTATATTTTTGCATTAAAATCTCTGCTGCCTTAACTTCGTATTTACAGTTCTCCATAGTCGCATATTTGCTGTTTGGGAAGCGTTCATATCGTATCTCTGACAATCGTGTCGGTTCAATTGTTAACCCAAATAGTTTGTCTTTTAAGCTGAGTAGATCTTCTGGTAGATTTTCTTTTTCCAGATCATCCGGAGTTATGGGGTAATTTGCGGCTTTTACACCGAATTGAACGGCGAGATATAAGCAGGTTGGAGTTTTTCCACTTCGAGATACACCTACCAGTATTATTTCTGCGTCATTTAAACTTTCCTTCGATTGTCCATCATCATGAATTAACGAAAAGTTTATAGATTGTATCCTTTCTCTGTATGACTGGGTATCTGCATTGTGGTGTAATTGGTTTATTAGATGATGAGATTTCAAATTGAGTGCTTCTTCAAGTTGAGTTATGAATGTTTCAAACATGTTGATAACAAAACAATTGGCTTTACATATTTCATCACTAATTTCTGGCTTTACTAGGGTTGTAAATACTATGGGTTGCACCCCTGTAATTTTGGAACGATTATCGATGTCTTTGGCTACCTGTGCTGCTTTCTCAACTGAGTCAACAAATGGTTTTCTTATCAGTCGAAACGGTGTACTGAATTGGGCTAGTATGGATTGGCCAAACATTTCTGCTGTGAGCCCCGTTCCGTCAGAAATAATAAATACTTCTCGCGGTGTTTGCATATAATCTTTTATAATTAAGGTTAATTACGATGATAGTGTAAATTTGTAGTTGCTTGCACTAATTATTTGTGAGGTCCATTAGATTTAAGTAAAGAGCTAAAGTGAGCAAAGAAGTATTTGATCCTAATTACGTAATTCCTTTTTCCAATTTAGGAATTAAAGATATTGATACGGTAGGTGGTAAAAATGCGTCACTAGGAGAGATGATTTCGAATTTGCATGCTAGTGGCATTCGGGTTCCTAATGGATTCGCTACTACTGCGAAAGCCTTTAATGAATTTTTGATTCACAACGATTTGGTCGGAAAAATTGACCAAAAGTTAAAAAATCTAGATGTGGAAAATATACCAAAGCTTACTTCTACCGGAGCAGAAATAAGGGACTGGATTAATAAAGCTAGTTTTCAGGTGGAATTCGAAAAAGAGATTCGAGATGCTTTTGATGCTTTAGATGAGAAACAAGGCGCATCCTTTGCTGTTAGGTCTTCGGCAACTGCGGAGGACTTACCTCAAGCATCATTTGCTGGGCAACAGGAAACGTTTTTGAATGTCTCTGGAATAGAGAACATTTTGGATAGTATCCGTCTCGTCTTTGCTTCTCTCTACAATGACAGGGCTATCTCATATCGAGTACATCAGAATTTTTCCCATTCAGATGTTGCAATCTCGGCAGGTATACAAAAAATGGTGCGGTCTGACAAGGCTGCTTCCGGAGTGATGTTTACCCTAGATACTGAATCTGGTTTTAAGGAAGTTGTTTTTATAACATCGAGTTATGGTCTTGGCGAAACCGTAGTTCAAGGTTCAGTTAACCCCGATGAGTTTTATTTATTCAAAAATAGTTTATCCAACGGTAAGTATCCTATTTTGAAAAAAGCTTTGGGCTCGAAATTAATTCAAATGAGATTTGCAGGTTCGGGGAAGAGCAGTGGAGTGGAAACAACTGAAGTTCCAACAGAAATGAGAAATATGTTTTCCATAACCGAGCAAGAGGCTATTGAGTTAGCTCAGTATGCTTTGATTATTGAAAGACATTATGGGCGTCCCATGGATATAGAATGGGGCAAAGATGGTGTAGATGGAAAGATATACATACTTCAGGCTAGACCAGAGACGGTTAAAAGTTCAGGCTCAGTTAAGAAACGACAACGTTACAAAATAAAAGTGGATGCTAATGATCGGAAGATTCTTTCAACTGGAAGAGCAATCGGTCAAAAAGTTGGCAGTGGTCCTGTAAAAATGTTGCACGATATCTCAGAGATAGACAAGCTAGAAAAGGGAGATGTGTTAGTTACAGATATGACAGATCCCAATTGGGAATCTGTCATGAAAAGGGCTTCGGCAATCGTTACAAATCGTGGAGGGAGAACTTGCCACGCAGCGATTATTGCTCGGGAACTCGGAGTGCCTGCTGTAGTTGGGTGTGGAGATGCAACAAAAGTTCTTCAAAATGGAACCGACGTAACTGTCTCTTGTGCAGAGGGTGATGAAGGATACGTTTATCAGGGCGTATTAGATACGGAAGTTACAAACATTGAGGTCGGAGCTTTGAAAAAATTACCATTAAAGATCATGATGAATCTTGGTAATCCTCAGTTAGCATTCGAATACTCTCAAATACCTAATGATGGCATTGGTCTTGCTCGACTAGAGTTCATTATAAATAATAACGTTGGCATACACCCTCAGGCGATTTTAGACTACCCAAATGTTTCAGGGAACATTAAAACAGAAATCGAAAAGAAAGTTATTGGTTATGAATCCCCGAATAAGTTTTACACTGGCAAGCTCATCGAAGGAATATCCACAATAGCTGCTGCTTTTCATCCTAAGCCTGTTATTGTCCGTTTATCGGACTTCAAGTCAAATGAATATAAAAAACTGATAGGCGGGGTTGAGTACGAGCCGGACGAGGAAAATCCCATGCTTGGGTTTAGAGGAGTTTCGAGATATTTATCCAGGCAATTTCATGATGCATTTTCGATGGAATGTGAAGCCTTAAGGTTTGTTCGAAACGAAATGGGACTTGAGAATGTCGAGGTAATGGTTCCTTTTGTAAGAACGCTGTCACAGGCTGAAAAAGTTATTTCTCTTTTAGATTCTCAAGGATTAAAAAGAGGGGAAAATGGTTTGCGTATTATTATGATGTGTGAAGTTCCATCTAATGCAATTTTGGCCTATGAATTCCTAGAATATTTTGATGGGTTCTCTATTGGTTCTAATGATTTAACGCAACTCAGTTTAGGGTTAGACAGAGACTCCGGTGATGAAATATTAGCGGCAGATTTTAAAGAAAGTGACCTCACCGTCAAAAAGCTCATTACTCAAGCTATCGAGGCATGCTTTTCAGAAAATAAATACGTAGGTATTTGTGGACAGGGGCCATCAGATGATCCTGATTTTGCTCACTGGTTGATGGATAAAGGAATTTCTTCATTGTCTCTAAATCCTGATACGATAATTGATACTTGGAAGAGACTAGAGCAATAAAATTTATTAAGGTTATTAGATGGAAAAGATTATCAATGGATATTTGCAATTCAAAGAATCGGGTTTCAAGGAAAGAAAAGATTTATTTGCGAAGCTATCAAATAGCCAGAGTCCGGAGGTTTTATTCATCACCTGTTCCGATTCTAGGATAGACCCAAACTTAATTACACAAACAGAACCTGGAGACCTGTTTGTGATTAGAAACGCAGGAAATATCGTTCCTCCACACACTGTAGAATCTGATGGTATCGTTGCCTCGATAGAATTTGCAGTAGTTGCATTGGGTGTAAAACATATTGTTGTTTGTGGTCATTCTAATTGTGGGGCGATGAAAGGAGCTTTGAATACTTCAGGTTTAACTACTCTTCCAAAAGTTAGGGGCTGGTTAAATTATTGCTCTGAAGCGGTTGCACTTGTTGAGTCCAGAGAAGGCGATTTAATGTCGGATGAATTGAATAGTGTGACTCAGGAAAACGTACTCCTGCAAATAAGACGCCTTGAGCAGTACCCTGAAA
>JAAXKA010000004.1:936-4697 GCA_012269555.1 Alphaproteobacteria bacterium | reverse complement strand
AAACTCAAAAATCAATTATCGATTATAATGTATTTGAAGGTTTCAAAGTTTCAGGCTTACCTAGAATTACGCTTTCACGGGGAGACGTCGTGTGGGATTCAAGCACTAATACTGTTGCTCAACCTGGTCGGGGTAAGCATATTGAACGGCCGTCTTTTCCAGCTGCGAACACTGCATTATCAACATGGAAAGAATTAATAGCTCCAAGATCTATCAAACGGGATTCGAAACTTATGCCAATTGGAGTATAAATTTGTATAGTATGGGTGTTCAAGAGAACTGTAGGCGACAGTGTGACTAAATGGTTGATATCTAACCTAAGACATTTCTGCCCTTAACTTTTTTGTGGCTTCACTATTTACTGACCACCCATAACCGTCATCCACTTCATCCATGACCACCCCGTAATCATCGCGTGCGGAATCTATTGTAATAATTTCATCCAAAACATCATCGAGGACCTTCAGGGGATCCCTTTCCAATGGGTCACCAAAACCACCTCCAGAGGGTGAAATATAGGAAACCACATCTCCTTCATTAGTTCTTAAGCCAGAGAATTTGGAATACTCTTGCCGAACATTCGATGGATCTTTTACATTGTAAATTTCCATCTTACCAACAGACCCAGCCTTGCCTCCAAAAGCCCCCCAAGGAGCATCAAGGTGCCTGTCGGATTCATGAGTCATAAACCCAGGGGTCAAATATCTTTGTGATTTTATTACACCTGCCCCACCTCTAAATTTGCCAGCACCAGGTGGGCCATCATCACGAATTTCATATCTATCACAAATGAGCGGAAGATGCATTCCAAGATCTTCTAACGGGTTATTTCGGGTATTTCGCATTAATTCTTCAACTGTGTCGGCGCCGTCAGATGCTGGCCGTCCTCCAGTAGCCGCCTCGTTAACTTCTAGAAAGACCCAATAATCTCCACTTGGCCTTACTCCTGAAAATGCCGCAAACGACAGTGTAGCAGCGTTACCTGCCGTTGATTTATCTGGTATCACAGGGCTCAAAGCCTTAATAACTAAATCTGCCATTCTTTGAATCTGACAAAACCGAGCCTCGGCAGCTGCTGGGGCTATTGGATTAAAAATTGATCCTTTTGGTGCCGTTACTTTGATTGGTCGGAATGAACCTTCGTTTTGAGGAACGTATTCCTCGAGAGTGTAAGTGTCTAATAACATTGCTCTAAAAACAAAAAAAGCTGACACTAAAGTGGAACCATCAAATGGAACATTAAATGCTGTTGGAACTTGATCTGAGGAGCCTGTAAGATCTATCTCTACGCTGTCACCGCTTACTTTCACACAAACTTTAATTGGAAGTGTTTTATCACGATTCCTGCCGTCATCATCTAAAAAACCTTCGGCAAAATATTCGCCGTCAGGTATCTTAGATATTTCTCTTCTCATTAATCTTTCTGTGTAGTCCATTAACTGATTACACGATGAAATAACATCATCTTTCCCGTACTTATCTAGTAGTTCTTCAAATCTTCGAACACCTAGTTCTGCTGAGGCTATTTGGGCTTCTAAATCGCCCATTACTAAATCTGGCACGCGTGTATTGTCCCGAATATATTTCCATAATGACTCCACTCGATTTCCAGCTTCATACAATTTAACGGCATCTAGCAACATACCCTCGGCCCACATATCTGGAACATCGATAATAAGGCCCGGTGTGGCGGCTCCAATATCAACATGATGGGCTGTATTTGCTGAAAAACCTACCAGTGTACCTTTATGAAAAACTGGCATGACAACTGCAATATCTGGAGAGTGGGATGCTCCTTTATACGGATGATTATGAACCACACAATCACCAGGCTTCCAATCGTCTAGCGATATTGTTTCCGCAATACCTCGGAGATAACCCGGAAGCGAGCCAATATGCATAGGTGTGGAGTCCGACTCACACAAGGTGTTAAAGTTTACGTCAAATAGTCCGGCTCCTAAATCTTGGCTTTCTCTTATAATTGAAGAATAGCTCATACGATAAAGAACATTTCCCATTTGCTCTGCTATTGAATGCAACGCTCCACCGATAACTTGCAAAGTAATTGGATCAACTTCTTTCTGCATTTAAACCTCCAATAATCACTCTGTTTTTTCAATTATGATATCACCGGCATCCAACATTGTAGCTCTGTATCCCGGCGGTACTATTGTAGTTGAGTTATGCTGCGTTATGACACTGGGTCCTGTTAAATAATCTCCAGATTTTAATTTATCTCTACTGTATCTTGGAGTCGACACACGTTTCCCATCATCGAATACAGTGTCACGAGCATACAATTGCGCATAGCTTGGATTTTCTACGCCACCCGTTTTTAACTTTGTAAAAGTTAATTTATCAACATCGACTGATGCAATAATTCTTATGGTGATCGCTTCTGTAATCTGATCTCTAAATGCGTGACCATATTGTTGCTTGTGTACTTCATAAAAATTATCGATTACCACGCCAACGTTTTGTTTTGTTAAAGGTTCATCGGGCATTTTTGTCCGCAACTCGAACCCCTGTCCGAGGTAACGACATTCCATTATATACTCATATTTACGATTGTCTTTTGATACCTTATCTTGATTCAGTTGTAGATCGGCTTCGTTTTTCAATTCATCAACTATTCTATTAATTTTATTGAGTTGGTCTGTGGAAGCATCATTCAATGTGATGAGTACAGACCGCGTGTGTTCATACTTTAAATCTGTTACTAGAAGTCCAAGAGCTGCTGTTATACCTGGTTGTGCTGGTGATATAACGTTTCTGGCTGATATCATTTCTGCTAAAGCAACGGAATGCAGCGGTCCTGCACCTCCAAACCCCATAAGTGTGAACTCTCGTGGGTCTATGCCTTTAGCTACAGAATTTGAATTGATTGCTAGCGCCATGTTATTATTGATTATTTTAAGAATTCCTAAGGCGGCATCTGAAACAGAAAGCCCTAGTGGTTCGGCAATATGCTTCCTGATGGCCTCTTTAGCTAGGGAGGGATCAATGACGATATCGCCTCCCAAAAATTGTTCTTGATCTAGCCGACCTAAAACTACCTGAGCGTCAGTCACCGTTGGGAGCACACCACCATTTCCATAACAAGCAGGCCCTGGGACTGCGCCAGCGGATTTTGGCCCGACACGAAATGCACCACCATCATCAATATAAGCAATTGAACCACCACCTGCACCGATTGCGTCAATATCTAACATTGGGACAAGTACTGGAAGTTGAGCGACTTCAGTATCCCTTGGGTTTTTAATCCGCATGTTTCCGTTTTGTATTACAGAGATATCAGCGGACGTTCCACCGATATCAATGGTAATAATATTAGAGATTTTATTTTGCTTGCCAGTTGCCTTTGCACCAATAACGCCTCCGGCTGGCCCAGATAGTAGTAGCCCGATTGGCCTATCAGACGAGTTTTCAATTGTAGAAATTCCTCCATTTGACTGCATTATCCTTACCTGGCAGCCAATTCCATTAGATTTTAAACGTGTTTTGAGACTATTTAGATAACTTGCTGTTTTGGGACCAATATATGCATTCATGGCAGTAGAACTAAAGCGCTCATACTCACGAATAACATTCACTACTTCTGATGATGCATATACGTACGCCTTGGGGTGTACGGACTTAATTAGTTCTTTTGCCCTCAATTCATGTTGGTTATTTAAAAACGAAAAAAGAAAGGCTACTATTATTGAGTTGATACCCCTCTTTTTCAATAATGCCGCAGCCTCTAAGACTTCATCCTCGTC
>JAAXKA010000004.1:0-926 GCA_012269555.1 Alphaproteobacteria bacterium | reverse complement strand
CCATTGGCACGTAAACTTAACCTGTTGGCGGCTTCAACCTTTCGGTAATTTGTAAACGATTTCTTCTTTTTACCAATGGTTTTGACTGCCATGGAACATCAAACTGCAGACTAAAATTATGAGGTCTTTTATGTCTAGCCATATGTAAAATATCGCGAAATCCACGGGTCGTTAACATTCCTACTTCTGCGCCATTTCTTTCAATGACCATATTTGTTGCCACGGTAGTCCCGTGGTATAATAATTCAATGTCAGAAGGCTTTACACCGGCTTGATCACAGACTTGTAGAACGCCATTTACAACTCCCTCAGCTTGATCGTGGGGTGTGCTGGGAACCTTGGTTACAGTGACTTCGTTTTTACTCGGCCCTTTGTTTTCCATAATAATGTCAGTGAACGTGCCGCCTACGTCTACTCCAACCCGTATCATCGTTCTTCTCCTGTCAAATAAATACGCTTTGCTATCTTGGCGAAATTTGATAACTTATTTTCTCTATCACCCTAAGCGGAATCCTTTTCATTAGTCTGTGCGAACCAAGTTGAAAAAGCAATTTGAATTTGCTTCATTTGTAACACGAAAGATGTCAAACAAATAATTATGATACAAAAAAAACGGTGTGTTCTTTATTTAGATTGAGGGCGCGTGGACACTGAACGAGATATTGTCTACGAATTAAGTTCTACTCTATTGGGTACAAAAATTTAGCAGTTTTTTTTTATGTTCCAGATTCTATATTTTTACAAATGGTTCCGCTTCTATATGTCTTAGTTTTAAGCTTATTTGGATCAGTTTTTGTAACTGCATTAATGATAATCTTGGATACAAAAGTCAAAAACCAGCATTGATTCTTAATTTACCAACAGTGGGGTTATAAGAGCAAATAACTCTGCTTGAGACGATATACTGCATTTTCGATATAACTGCT
>JAAXKA010000045.1 GCA_012269555.1 Alphaproteobacteria bacterium | reverse complement strand
GGTTAGGTGACTGCCTCGTGCAGCATTATAAAGGAAAAACTTATCATTCATATAATTCATCTTATTTAGTTGTAGGAAAAGATAAGGCGCTTCTTGTAGAAACAGGACACCCAAAAGATTTTAACATTCTTCATGAACAAATGATAAAAATACTAAATAAAAAACATGTTCCCTTAAAATATATTTTCACCACTCATCAAGAAACACCTCATGCAGGAGGTATAGCCCGTTTCCTTAATTTATATCCTGATGTAAAAGTTATTGGTGATGTTAGTGACTATCATATGGCGTTTCCTATGTTCACGGATAATTTTGAATCCATGGAGGTAGGTGAAAAAATCGATTTGGGTGGAATAGAATTTATCACTGCTGAGCCAGTTGTAAGAGACATAAGAACTTCTTTATGGGGTTTTATTCACCCACAACGAATATTATTTCCTGGTGATGGATTTGCTTACAGCCATTATCATTGGGATGGACATTGCGGAAAACTTGCAGAAGAAGCAGAATCACTAAATCTGTTTGAAGTTACTTCTGTGTTTGCAGAACTTGCTTTGTTTTGGACAAATTTTGTAGACATGAATATATATTCAGAAAGGCTTATAAAGCTTATAAAGGAACTTAATGTACAATGCATTGCTCCAACACATGGATTACCAATTATGAATGTTGAAGAAACAATACCTAAAGTAATTGAAGGATTACTTGGACCATATGAAAAAATAGCAAGTTAATACAATAACTAGTAACGTGGGTTTAAAGTAAGAACTAATTTATTAATTTTAGTTTTACTTTAAAGTTGGCACTCTTATACCAACTAGATGGTCTCTAGAAATTAATTTAGATAATTCCTCTTCGTCCCAGTTTTCTGTTCCCGAAGGCCGCTCTGGTAAAACTAAATAACGCATATCTGCATTGGAGTCATGAACCTTAACCTCCTTATTTTCAGGAATAATGGTTCCAAATTCTTCAAGAACTTTGCGAGGTTCATGGACAACCCGTGACCGGTAGCTTCGTGATTTATACCAGGAAGGAGGCATACCGAGCAATGTTCTAGGATAACAGGAGCATAGTGTACAAACAACTACATGATGTGTACTGCTATCATGAGCAAAACAGATAATATCAGCGAATGACTCGAGGTGAATACCCATATCATATATTGCTGATTTTGCATCATTTATTAGTGCTGCCTTAAAAGCAGGATCTGTCCAAGCTTTCGTTACAACTGAAATCCCTCTTGCTGGGTATGTTTTTTCAAAATTATCTATTTTTTTCTGTATATCCTCTAACGAGATAATATTTTTACTATGAAGTATTTGGGCTGTTGCTAACATATCAAAATAATATTCTGGAGGTCCCTCTCCGTGCTCATCCTCCTGAAAGTCAGATTGTTTATGTTTGTGTTCTATGCCATCATGAAGGTGTGTAATAAACTTTGGGTTGGGTAGATCAAGAATAGGTACTTCAAAATTTTTTTTGGCAATTTTTTTTTCGATTGCCAAGTCGCTTCTATCAAATATTTTCCTGCGAATACATAACTCGACTAGCGATAATCCAACTCTCTTAAAATAATCCATTTTAAAATAATCATCACCGAATGATTCTGCAGTTTTTCTTAATTCATCGAGTTTTATCAAACCTGTTTCCGGCACACATAAAACTAAGCCATTTGAAAATTTTTCCCAATAAGTCATACCATGATCATGAGTATCTATTTTATTATCAAATTCTCCACCGACATCATGAGGACCCATTTTTAGATAATTATTTGGCATTATTTCTTTCATTTCTTTTCTTAAAGAGGGCAATCTATACTATTTTAAAGTTCTTAATTACAATATAATAAAGATATTTGGTCAAGTTATTAGAAATTCAAATTTTTGTAAAATATGTCTCCAAACCTGAACAAAACATTAAATCACTTTACTGCTACAAAATTAGCATCATTGATCTCTGAGGCTCAATGTCAGCCTTCAGATATTATTAGAGATTGTTTTAAAAGAATAAAATTAAGAAACCCTAAAGTTAAAGCATGGAAATACATTAATGAAAGTAAAATTGAACAACAGCTAGATTATTTAAATCAGGTAAAAACTTTATCACCTTTATCCGGAATCCCAATGGCGATTAAAGATAATTTTGATACAAAGGATATGCCTACAGAATACGGAACCTCTATTTATCCAGGTTTTCGACCTCAAAAAGATACAGAAGTGATAAAAATCTTAAGGAATGCTGGTTTGATATTTCTTGGAAAAACGATTACCTCTGAATTTGCAGGCCCCTACCCTGGTCCCACCTTAAATCCGCATGCCCTAGACCGTACACCAGGAGTTTCTTCTATGGGTTCAGCTGCTAGTGTAGCTGATTTTATGGTTCCAATTTCTAATGGAACTCAAACAGGTGGTTCGATTATAAGACCTGCATCTCTTTGCGGAGTTTTTGGTTATAAGGGAAGTTTTGGACATATTACAGGGGTTGGAATTAAGCATTTGAAACCATCAATTGATACGGTTGGACACTTTGCGCGGTGCTTAGAAGATATAGAGTTATTAAGACAAGTGCTTACCAATGACTTAAACTCCAATAGTTTTATTAGTATAAAGCCACCAATCAGAATTGGGATTTGTAAAACATCAAATTGGCATGCAGCTAGTATAGATACAAAAATTGCAATTAAAAAATCAATTGAATCTCTTAAGACAACAGATTGTATTTTAGAGGAAATCAATCTTCCACCAGAATTTGACAAAGTAATGGAACGTTCTTTTCAAGTGATTTATTCTTGGGAGTTACGAGAAGCACACAAACAAGAAATAAAAAATCATTTTGAATCATTTAACCCATGGTTTAAATGGGCCATTAGATTTTTAGAAGATATTAGCTTTCAAGATTATCAAGAAGCATTAGAAGAAGCTGAATATACAAGATCTATTCTTAAAAAAATTTTTAGAGAGATTGACGTTATTATTTCACCAAGTGCAATTGGTGAGGCTCCTAAGGAACTCATGGAAATCCCAAAATATAGTTTTAATCATCTTTGGACATTAATGTATGTGCCCTGCGTAAATCTTCCTTATTTTCTTGGGGCTAATGGTCTACCAGTAGGAATACAAGTTATTGGGCCACAAAATAAAGATAAACAATTACTAAGTTATTGTAACGAAATAGAAAATAAAATGAAAAACTATTTTGGAAAACTGCCGGTAAGCACAATAAGTTAAGGCATTTTTATATTTTTAAGATGTTTCTTCTATCCAGTGCTCATAAACCTCAAGCTCAAGTGTATCAGCATTCGAACCATTATAATTATCCCAAATGTGATGTTGTTTAAATACACATCTATATAAAGGTATAATATCAGCATTCTTTATGTTTTCTGCCAACTGTTCCGGATTTCGGAAATTACCACAATGACGCTCGATTAGACCTATTTTCCCTCTAATATAAGCAGGGGTTCTGCAATGCCCTTTAGAACCCCTTTTCGAAATCATAATCTTATCATTTGTTCTAAATTTAGGGTTTGGTTCAACGCTATTACTATATGACATCTTCTGGGATCCTGACACCTACTAAATGATCTCGTGAAATAAGTTGGGTTAGCTCCTTTTCATTCCACCCTTCTGTGCCCTTCGGCCTTTGGGGTAGAATTAGATATCTCATATCTGCATTTGAGTCATGAACTTTAACTTCTTTATTACTTGGAATTTTTGTTCCAAATTCCTCTAAAACTGCTCTCGGTTCATGAACAACTCTAGACCTATAAGTTCTTGATTTATACCATGTTGGAGGCATCCCCAATAGTGTTCGAGGATAGCACGAGCATAAAGTGCAAACTACTATATGATGAACACTATCAGATTGAGCAAAGCAAATAATATCGGCAAATGACTCTAGTTGAATTCCTATTTCTTTTATTGCAGTCTTTGCATCAGTTAATAAATGTTTCCTAAAATTTGAGTCAACCCATGCTCTAGCAACTACAGATATTCCGCGAAACGGAAACACTGTATCAAATTTTTCTATTCTAGATTGAATATCTTGCGCAGAAATAAAATTTTTCTTCTGCAAGATAGATGCGGCTGCAAGCATATCAAAATAAAATTCAGGAGGGCCTTCACCCGTTTCATCTTCTTGGAAGTCAGATTGGCTGTGCTTGTGTTCAACCCCATCATGAAGATGTGCGATTTGTTCCTTATTGGGTAAGTTAATAATTGGTACTTCAAATATTTTTTTCTGACGACTTAGTTCCTCTAGAAATTCTGCCTCAGTAAATAACTCCCTCTGCTGACATAATTCAACCAAGGCTCGAGCATTTCTGCTAAAATATTCCATTTCAAAATATTTTTGACCAAAAGACTCAGCGGTCAAACGCAATTCATCTAATGTTATTATTTTTGTAGAGGTTAAAGCCATTCTAAGTCCGTTAGAGAACTTTTCCCAATACCTCATTCCATGGTCATGGGTATCTATAGAATGCGATACCTCTCCACCTACATCATGAGGGCCCATTTTTAGAAAATCATTTACCATTATACAGATGCAACCATATTATTAAAATAACTATAATAATCAGTTAAATATAAATAAGTAACTCGGTCAAGTATCAGGCAATTTCGTTATGCTTTCTATTAATTAGATAAAGAATATCCAATATCCTAAATCAAAATAATTGACATAATTTCTTTGCATAAGGTTAAGAT
>JAAXKA010000120.1 GCA_012269555.1 Alphaproteobacteria bacterium | reverse complement strand
GAAGAGGCCCAAAGCAAAGCCAGTTTTTATTCACTTTTAGCTGAGATAGAGCAAGCTAAAGGGGATGCGTCAAGTGCATTGGAATATTATAAAAGAGCCAACAAATATGACCCCTATTGGCAAAAACCCCTAATTAGAATTTCTCAGATTGAAATAGCCAATGGAAACTATGATTATGCTTTGGGTGTGTTAAAACTTGCTGAAAAATTAGGGGGTAAGACTAACTCTCTAGCAGCTGGAAAAGCACAATATTTTAGTTATAGGTATCAATTAGAAGAGGCAAGAAAAGAAGCTGAAATAGTATTACAATCTGACCCAAATCAGATCGATATGTTGGTTGCTCTTGGAATTGTTGAGCTTAAAGACGGAAAGCACCAAGAAGCTATTGACTTTTTCGTGCAGGCATTAGCGATAGAACCAAATTATGCAAAATCATACGTTTTTATGGCAATTGCGCACCTGCATGCTAACGAAGTCTCCCAAGCTATAACCCAATTAGAAAGAGCGATTAAACTTGATGATAAAGACCCGTTGCCGCACATTGTTGCATCTCAAATATATTCAGCACAGCTCGAATCAGGGAAGGCTATTTATCATGCCAGACAAGCGATAGAACGAACCACTAATGAAACTAGTTGGGGACAATTAGCTAATGACCAGCAAGGTGGTGCTAACGTTGGAAGACGGTTTTTAGAGGTTGGACTTCCTAATCATGCGAGAGAATCTGCTCAGAAAACAAAAGATCAAAAATGGGCTGGTAGCTATCTTTTTAGGGCTGCTACAGCACCTAGTGCGCTAGAGCGGAATTCACAATATATCAGGGGCTTCACACTAGATAGTCAGACGTTTGGTTCTAGGCGGGACAGTCCGGATGTTATAGCTCGGCCTGGTGATTATGGTTATAGAGAAATAAAAGTTGGTCTTGGTGAAGAAAATAGTGACATAGCTCTTAAATTTGGAACTAATGGACGTAAAGTAAATGGAAACCAAGAATTCAGCTATCTTACTGATATCGGCGTATTTCAAACTCAGAGGGACGCGTATTATGCAAGTGACGATACAGATACATCGACATTTGGACTAGGATTTTTTGGTCTCGGATGGCGTGACGGATTTGATACAAACCGTTTCATTACAGCGAATATTGTTCCTTTCGAAACCGATGGTACGTTCCCGATTGAAGATACAACTTCTAGAGTGGATTTTGGTGTTTCCTTCAGAAAAGATAAATCCATTTTTCTAAATAGTTTGGCTGCAGAGAATGGTGATGCAGAAATATCTATTAATGTATCTGGCGGTTGCACAGGTGTTGATAAAATGAAGACCGTTGCAGGAGAATTTGGGGTTGGCGAAGTTGGGGTAAAACTTGATAATACTGAATTATCCTGGGCAGCAGAAGGGGCCTACAGGCAGGCAGAATCTGATTATACAGTTACAGATCCCACAAGTTCAACAGCGTGCAGTGATCTTTCAACAGCATATTCAGAACGCATAGAAAATATTAAAAATGATGAATATGATTGGGTTGTTTCATTTAATTTGAAGGAAACAAAGGCTGATTACATGCGTGAATTTAGAGTGAGGGGTCTTTTATATGACAGGGACTTCAAACAAACACTTAGTCTAGATTCAGTGGCCCAGACAGGTGTTACATCTAATGTGAGTGAGATTAAGCTTCGACCTGCAATAGGCATTTCAAATGAAAATGAAAAGGTTGGTTATTCATTTGCTCTTATACAAGACTATCATCCTCTAAAACAAGCATCTCTCCATATAGATGATATCGCAGGAGTTGCAACACGATATGAGTTTATGAATTCTGGTGGGCATATAAATCAGGCATCTGCGCATTTTAGATATCAAATGTCTGAACAAACAAGATTGTATGCCAATTTTGATGAATTTGAGATTAAAAATAACCCTGTATACATCATTTTTAGAGAACAATGGAATGCTGATTTATTAGAGAATTTTACCCTAAACAAATTTAATAATCCTAATGCAAATAGGATTTATACTCCTTCTAATTCTTTTGCTGCAGCGAGATTTAAAACCTCTAGCGTAAAAGCTGAATCATTACTGTCAGATACACTAAGTATGTATTCGGGAATTGAATTTTTAGATGCCAAGGTTATTGACCATCCTGGATATGATGAAGAGGGGGCTTTTGGACGTGTAACTGATATACCAGAAACATTAGCACATATTGGTATAACTAAACGTTACGATGATTTTCTCATAGCAGCTTTGGCCTACCATATGACAGGTATTGTATCTACCGCTTATGGAACTCCCTACGATAAAAGTGGTCAGAAAGTTAATTATACACGGGCAATAGGAAATGGGGAATTTGCTGCAGATTTAACACATTCTTACACCTATGAAAATGCCGATCCTAATGAATACAAGATAACTCTTACTTACAGGAGTTATTTTTAGTGAAATTTGGTAAACAATGGAAAATAGCCCTAGCTGCAGCTTTACTAGGAAATATATTTTCCTTCTTTGTTCTGCTCGGGCCTGCAGAGCGCCTTAATATAGACGTCCTGAACGTAATAAGCCCATCCAAGGCGCCAGCAACTGATATTGTCGTCGTAGCGATAGATGAGACCTCATTTTCAGCTTTTGAAACACAATGGCCCTGGCCTCGAGAACTCCATGGCATGCTAGTAGAGCGTTTGGTAGAGGAAGGTGCCCGTGATATTATTTTTGATGTGGTATTTGCAGAGCCTTCTGAACCGGAATCAGATGGGTATTTTGCAGAGGCAATCTCAATGGCAGATAATGTTATTTTGGCATCAGACCTTACTGCTGTTGATGATGGTTTTATGTCAGGTGTGATTGAAACTCGGCCTTTTATTGATTTTGAAGAGGCTGGCGCAAGGGTTGGTCTTGCAGGTGTTGACCAAGATAATGATAGAGTAATTAGATATTTTCCGTCATTTGAAGGAACACTCTCTTCGGTTGCAGCACAGATGGATGAGGTTCCATCAGAACGCTCAAGAATAATAAATTATATAGGGGAAGATCATTCTTTTAATTATCTATCCTATTATCAATTTTTTTTGGAAGATGGTGTTGAACAAGGTGCTGTGGAAAATAAATATGTGTTGATAGGACTTGACGTAAAAGCCACCCCAGATGTTCAGCAGAGTCAAGTAGACGCATTTCCTACTCCACATACTCGGTTTAATGCCCGCTTATCTCCAGGAGTAGAAGTGCACGCAAACATGCTCCATAACATGTTAAATGAAAGTTGGATTGTTAATCCATCAATAGAGCTAAAAATTCTATTTTTGGCTTTTATGGCAGTCATTGGGTTTCTTGCTACACAAACATTTAACCCTTTTGTTTCGGCAGGAATTTTGCTGGTTTCCGGAGCAGGGGCCTTTGGAGCCTCAATAATAACATGGCAACAAGGATATTTTTTGACTTCATTCGCGGCTCTTCCGTCATTTATTTTTAGCTTTGTCGCTTCAGGGGCGCACGCTTATCTTACAGAAGGAAAACAAAAACGACAGATTAAAGGTGCCTTTGCACAATATCTAGCTCCTGATATGGTTGATGCTTTGATTGCGGACCCAGATAAATTAACTCTGGGTGGTGAAAAGAGAAAAATGACAATTATGTTTTGTGATGTAAGAGGTTTTACTGCAATTTCTGAAGCTCTTAAGGAAAAACCTGAAGTTTTGGCAGAAGTGATAAATACTTTATTGACTGAATTAACAAATGATATTTTAGAGTGTGGTGGAACAATTGATAAATATATGGGGGATTGCATCATGGCATTTTGGAATGCCCCCGTTGAAAACCCTAAACATGCAGAACTAGCTGTCCAAGCAGCTCAAAAAATGATGAAAACCATATATAAAGTTAATGATATCATCAGCGCACAGGGACAAGTGTCATTTGACTTGAGAATTGGAATAGGTGTTGCAACTGGTGAGTGTGTTGTAGGCAACATGGGCTCTAAACAGCGTTTTGACTACACAGTATTAGGTGATGTTGTAAATCTTGCATCGAGGCTAGAAGGACAAACCAAAGGTTATGGCATTACTACTGTTTTATGTAAAAATACGGCCGAGGCAGTTCTGGATAAAAAAGAAATAGTGTTAGAGATTGATAAAATCAGAGTGAAGGGAAAAACAGATCCTGAGACTATTTTTGGACTTTTAGAGGCAGAGGCATCTGAAACGGAGTTAAAAGTTGTGGAGGACTATTTACGGTTGTTCAGAGAAGGAAAATTTAAAGATGCTAAGAAAGCAATCAAACAAAATATTCAAGATGAAAAAAGCTCTATATTTCAGTTTTCAAAACTAATGGATGAAAGACTTGATGAGCTTTTAGAATTACCAGTGCCAAAGGATTGGGATGGAGTTTACACAGCCCAAACAAAATAAATTAGAAACCAACAGGCTACAAATCTATTTGTTCCTTGCAATAATTGGGACAACCGACTTCTCCAATTCCTGATAAATTCTGATTGCCTTAAGAGGTTGGTCAGGATCTAGTGGTTGTGTTGAAGGTAAATTTGGCAAGAAAGACAAAAAATCTATTAATATTGCACTTTTTGTTGCAAAGTTTACATTTTGTGTGAGGTCATTTGTTTTTTCAGAAAGTTTTAATGCATCTAACTTTGATTGCACAACACCGACGATTGTTCCGCCGGGTGCCACTAGTGGACCGCCTGAATTTCCTTGCTGAACTTCAGCGCTAAACTGGAATGAATT
>JAAXKA010000039.1 GCA_012269555.1 Alphaproteobacteria bacterium | reverse complement strand
TTACTATTGGAGAAACTGTTCAAATGCTAGATGCAGGGAAGTCAGTTTACATCCCTCTAGGAAGCAAGCATCGCCTCGAAAATGAAACTAGTGAGCGTATGGAATTAATTGAAGTACAACTAGGAACTTATCTAGGCGAGGACGACATCAATCGTTATGAAGATATTTATGGTCGATAAAAGAGTTTTATTTATTAATTAGTTCTGATGCGATTAAAAATACAAAATTTGTTTTTATTATTTTTATAGAACACCTTGTTTCATAAAAGTCTCAATGATTTTTTTTTCGTATCCTAATTCTTCTAAAACTGCAAACGTGTCTTCACCTAGTTTAGGAGGCGGTATTATAGGTTGAGGTTTTGAAGTTTTAGTTCTGGCAGCAGACCTCATCACTTCAATATCTCTCCCAATAGTATTTTTAGTTTTGAGTTTTGTTGTAAAGTTCTGGCTTGTGATTTGCTCGTGTTTAATGATCTCAGGAATAGACATTACAAGACCACATGGAACACCGGCGCTACTTAATTTAGCCTCCCAAAATATAGCAGGTTTTGTTTTAAGAACTTTTTCAATCTGTTCTTTCAAAGCAGTTCTATTTCTTTTTCGCATTTTTCTTGTGGAAAAACGATAATCTTTTAGTAAGTCACTTCGTTTAAGACATGAAACTAGCTTTTGCCATTGTGATTCCTCATTTGCTGATATATTTAGCAATCCTTTTTGGGTTTCAAAAGTTCCTGAGGGAGATGACGTCATATTTTCATTTCCATTCTGAGATGGGTTTACCCCGCCAATTAAATAATTTGATACGGCCCATCCCATCGTTGATAAAACTGACTCAAGCATTGAAATATCAATGTTGCATCCCCTTGGCTGTTGATTAAGTGCGGCACAAATAGCCATGGACGCTGTTAATCCTCCAATCGTATCTGCTAGTGGATAGCCTGCTCGCATGGGACCATCTTGCTGTCGACCGGTGATGCTCATAACTCCTGATATGCCCTGAATTATCTGGTCGTAAGCTGGTTTTTCACATAAAGGACCATGCTGTCCAAAACCAGAAATAGAGCAGAAAATTAAATTAGGATTTACCTTCTTTAGTGCGGTGTAATCTATTCCGAGTTTTTTCATAATACCAGGACGAAAATTTTCAACTAAAACGTCACTTTTCTTTACCAGCTTATTAAGTATTTCTATACCAGTTTTTGTCTTTAAATTTAGTGTTATTGATTTTTTACCTGCGTTCTGCGCTAAAAAAGAAACTCCCATGTTCATCGCGCTGAGTTCCTCATCAGAACCGAGTTGCCTTGCGAGGTCACCTGTTTGAGGTCGCTCTATTTTTATGACTTTTGCTCCCATTTGCGAAAGCTGAAAGCAACAAAATGGTCCTGCTAGCACATTTGTTAAATCTAAAACTGTTATATTATTTAGCATGTATCAAATTAATCCATGGGTCTCGTTAATTTACCTAACCAAAAAATAAAAGTAGACTACTAAATAGTTAGGTTGCAACATGCGATACATTTTTATCTGGGGAATAAATATCTAGTATGTTCCAGTGGCCTGTTGTTGGTGTCGGGTTATTTATCATGGGTACATTGATAAGTGTTGGTAGTTTTGACTCTATGGCGTGGAATAAAGCAGGAAGTAGTTCTTCTGCAGAAGATATATGAATACCTTGGGCACCATATGCTCTTGCGATTGCTGCATAATCAGGGTTATTTTCAGGCTTGCTTGCTGAACCTTGAAAAGTTGTTCCATAAGTTAAGCCATAATGAGCTTTTTGAAGCCCAGCAATAGTTCCAAATGCGTTATTGTTCATAACAATCCATACAATTCCAAGCTGGTTTTCAACCGCTGTTGCAAGAACGGAAGGGTTTTGGCCAAAACCACCATCCCCAACTAGTGATATTACCACTTTTTCAGGCGCTGCCATTTTTGCTCCGATAGCACCAGATGGACCAAAACCCATTGTTGCGAAGCCACCTGGGGTCAGAATTGAACCTGGTATATTTATATCAAATTGTTGTCCTACACCATTTTTGTTCCAGCCGACATCAGTTGTAATAATTGCATCTTCGGGCATCGCTGTTCTTAAATCTGCTAGGATTCGCTCTGGCATCATTGGAAAAGCATTGCTTTGCTCCATTTTCTGATTAGCCTGTTTGAATTGTTTTTTGAATGTAGATATTTCTTCAATTTTAGCATCTCTTTTTAGACCATTGGGACACTTCTTTTTTGCAATTTCTAGCAATAATTTTAATGCTTGTTTCGCGTCTGAGATTACACCTATCTCGGTAGGATAGTTTCTACCAATTTCCGAGGCTTCAATGTCAATATGTATAATTTTACTATCTGGGATGTTAAAGGTGTAACCTGAATACCAACTTGAACAATCCGCTTCCTTAAAACGAGTACCAATTGCAAAAATTACATCAGCATTTAGACAATTCCTATTTACAAGTTCTGTGCCCCAGAAACCACTCATACCCATTAATAACTGATGGTTGTCTGGAATGGCGCCTTTGCCCATTAAAGAATGAGCAACTGGAAGAGATAAGTGCTCAACAAAGGCCTTTAACTCATCACTTGCATTTGCTAGTAAGATACCCCCACCAACATAAGCAATTGGTTTGTCAGCTTGCATTAGCAAATCAATGATTTCATTTGCTGTATTAATATCGATAGAGGGGCTTCTTAACTTTCGATTGTTTTTCTTTAACCTATCAAAACTATAAGAAGATATTTCCTTACTAAATATATCCATTGGAACATTAACCAGAACGGGACCTGGTTGTCCACTTTGGGCAAGCTGAAATGCCTTCTCCATTATTTCTGCGAATAATTCAGCGCTATCAACTCGCCATGCACGTTTGACAAAAGGTTTATAAATCTCCCATTGTGATGCGTCTGAATGTAAATTTACCTCTTGATGGGGATGTTTACCATAATAATGAGTTGGCACGTCGCCTGCTATTACAACCATTGGTATACAGTCAAGAGCAGCATTAGCCACACCTGTGGCACAATTTGTTAATCCTGGTGATAAGTGAGATAATACAACCGATGGTTCTTTAGTAACTCTCGCATAGGCGTCTGCGGCATGACTAGCGATTTGTTCATGACGCACAGTTACAAATTCGATTTTACTCTCAGATAAAGCAGATAAAACAGCAATATTAGTATGACCACAAAGACCAAAAATATGTTTTACGTTCCGTCTTTCCAAATAATCAACAAGATGTTCAGCTACTGTTTTTTTGTTGACTTTATGCATATTTAACCTCTTGATTAAAAAATTCTCCGAATAATTCACTTTCCGCGGGCCTATCTTCTTTAATAGGACGGCTTACCCATGTATAATTCATCATATGCTTTAAAGTGATGTTTTCATTAGTGATGTTTCCGCCCCAAATTCCACAACCTAAAGAGGATGTCATTGGCATACCATTCGTGAAGGACCCACCGTTTGATTTCGATTGAGGTTGGCGAACCATCATTCTGCTTACTGGTGCTGCCTTTGCAAGCGCTTCTATATTTTTATCATCATACGAATAAATTCCACACGAATGCCCAGCACCGCCTGTCTTATAAATCTCTTTGACAATATTTAGCGCATCATCAAAATTTCTAAACTTATATAGTGCCATAAGTGTTGTAAGTTTTTCTTTTGAAAAAGCATGTTCAGGCCCTATTTTCCCATCATTTTTGACCATTAAAAAAGTTCTGTCGTCTGGGATTTTAAAACCAGCCTCTTGTGTAATTTTTTGAGGTTTGCATGCTATTGTTGAAAATGTACGGTTATTGTTTTCATCCCACATCGCTTGTTCCAGAAGAACTTTCTCATTTTCTGAACACAAATACCCACCTTCTTTTATGAGTGCATCAACCATTTCTGTGTAAATTTCTTCCTGAATTACTATATTCCCATCGGCTGAGCATCCAGATCCAAAATCAGAAGTTTTTGATTGATGGGTATTTTTAGCGGCTTGCGCAATATCAGCTGTTTTATCAATCACAATTGTTGAGTTGCCTGCTCCTACACCAAAGGCAGGTTTTCCAGATGAATAGGCTGCTTTTACCATCGGCATGCCACCGGTGGCCAATGTTAATGCACTTTTTTCCATTAAATATTTTGTCATGGGAATAGAGGGTTCGGATATGCACTGGAAAAGGTCCTCTGGGGCATTTGCATGTCTGCAAGCCTCTCGCATGACTTCAACCATTTCAAAGGTTGTTTTTTTTGTCCTCGGATGAGGGGAATAAATTACCGCGTTACCTGAATTTGATGCGTAAATTCCGGTAACTGGTGGCGTTAAAGCTGGATTTGTCATTGGAATAAGAGAGGCTATTATCCCAGCTGGTTTTGCATATTTTTCTAATCCAAGTTCTTCATTGCGTTCAATTAGACCAGTTGAAGGCTGCCGCAATGTATCCCTTAAGACACCATGTATTTTAAATCTTTTTGCTGGTCTGCCATCTCTATCTCCAATACCGCTCTCATCAACACCCATTTGAGCTAGCTTGGTAAACGTCTTCTCATTTGCTGAGTACCAGCCTATTGCCTGCGCAAGTCTATCGAGTTCTTGTTGGTTCCAATTCTTGATTTTTGACATAGCCAAATTGGCTTTTAAGAGCATTGCATCTATTTGTTTTTGTTCAATCTGACTTATTGTTTTTGACATGTGATATTCTTTCATCCAGTAGCAAGTTTGGCAGGAATTCGTTTTGAATTGAAATGTTTGAAAATGTTTTTTGAATGTAATAGGCAGCGTCTTGCATGCTCTTCAAAACCAAGTTCTGAGAGTCTACTTTGATTTGGTAACTCGATAGAATAGCTCATAGGAGGACATCTCTCGATAATACCTGCGAAGTCTATCCAGCCTTCTCCTGGGTAAAGGCGAGCATCTCTGGCAAGTTGAATCATTCCATCTTTAGTATCAGCAATTCCTGGAAGACAATCTGAAATATGAAGAAAATTTAAAAGTTCGGATGGGATATGAAGAATTTCGTTAATGTCAACTCTACTCAAATGCAAGTAAAGTGTATCCACTAAGATTCCGCTATTGGGCTTATTCGCCGACAAAACTATATCTAGGGCATCATCTAGTGTTTTTAAACGCGAAAAAGTGGGAAATTCTAAATCAACGGTTAGTCCATATTTTACTGCAAGGTCACAACTCTCTGCATACATATCGATTAAGAAATTTCTATCATCTGTTCGTTTTGTCCAAGCGGACATTATTACATGCCTTGCTCCTATCTCCCCTCCAAATTCAAAGGCTGGCTCAAATTTTCGCGGGTCGCAATCCTCTGTTATCCTTGCTATTTCGATATCGAGAACTTTAATACCGGTAACAGCAAGAGCAGTTTTGAGTGCTTTTTTTTGGCTAAGGTCTAGGGGGGAGACCTGAAATTCATCTGCAACGTGCATTTGAATAAACCTAGGAGAGATAGCATCATAACCTGCCCTCGCTGCTATATAGGTTAATTCAGCAGGGGTACAATTGATGAGCGTTAGATGCGCTAATGAATATAGCTGTTCAACATTTCTTGTTTTCAGTTTATTAGCCATTCTATATAGAAAATCCAATAGATTATCATATATTATGAAAAATATCTGATATTATTAATTTTATCAACTAAAACTTTTTGGCAAAATCTTTTTTAACTCACTCGATTGATATCCATTTGCCATTATTAATGCTGGAGGTGTAAGCAGCTTGGTTAAATTTTACGCCATTAAACCCTTCTTCAAAATCTGGAAATTGGAGCAAATGGTCTGGTAATGCAGTCTCATCCTTTTGTGCTGCGATAGCTATTGCTAGCTCTGTGTACAAATTTCCCCATGCTTCAATTATGCCTTCAGGAAAACCTCTAGAAGAGCGAATAAGTCGCTGTGTTGTCTTACTTATTCCATGTCCATGACCGCGGCTAATGACTTGGTCTGGCTTTCCATGTATGTTGAGTCTCAGAAAATCACATTTCTCTAAGTCCCATTCAATACCGCCCTTAGAGCCATAAATACGGAGTCGTAGACCCCCTCTATTACCAGATGCAACTCGTGTAACCATTAAAGTTCCAGGTATACCATTTTCAAATTTTAAAGACATAAAAGCAGTATCTTCAAGTGTTTTTGGATGACCGCATACGTGAAAATCAGCTCGCAGTTCGGTTAATGATAACCCACTAACAAATTGAGCTAGATGACATGCATGTGTTCCAATATCGCCCACACAACTAGTGTTCCCAGATTTAGCCGGATCTAATCGCCATTTTACATGCGGTTCATCTGATAATTCGTTTGTAACCATCCAATCTTGGAAAAATTCAACATGAATCTGATTAATGGCTCCAATTTCACCCAAAGAAATAAGCTCTTTTGCCTGCCTTACCATTGGGAAGCACGACATGACATAGCCTACCCCAAAGGTACCTTTAAAATCTTTTAAGTGAGCTTTCAACTGTTGAGCATCAGAAACAGTATTAGTCAGTGGCTTATCACACATGATTGAAATTCCTGCTTCTATGAACTCTTTACAGCAGTCCAGATGCAAATGATTTGGTGTTGTAATCATTACGGCATCAACACAGTCTTGGCGTTTAGTTTCACTTATTGCCATTTCCTTATAGCTTGAATACACACGTTCACTATTAAGGAACCACTTATTGGATAATAGGATATTTTTTTTTGGATCAGAGGAAAGTGCACCTGCAACAATATCCCATCTGTTAGTCATCCTAGCAGCCATAGACTGCATTTCAGCGATACGTCCACCACCTATTATACCAAGGCGAAGTTTCCTGTTAAAATTTGGAAATGAAGTTTCTAAATTTATTTTGTTGGAGAGGATTGTCATTTTTATTCTCACTCATTTGGCTCTGGAAGTATTTCTACTGCCATAAAAATTGAGGGTGTTATGGTTTCATACTGATGCCAAGGATAATTTCCTTGCTTGTCATACATTGGCTTGTGGGTTGAACCAGGTGCCATTATCTCTTCAAGATAAAGGGTAGAAATATCTTTTTTTTGGCATTGCTGCATTTTTCCAATCCCCATTATCTGAGTGTGGACTTCTCTAAATCCTGGTTCAGGGCAAAATGGATGCTCTTTATGAAGCCCAACATTTAATGGAACAGATTGAGACAAGTATAAGGTAAAACCAAACCTTCCTTCCCATATTTTTGGGGACATAAAGTGAGAAACTCCTTTAAGTCTTTCTTCTCCTCTTACCTCGTAGGCTGTTGGCCACATATTAGTAATTCTCTTGAAAACATCAGCTTCATTATATTGGTCAAAATTTTTTATAATTATAGCTGTTTCGATACCTAGAATTTCAGTATTTTGAACAATGACAGATTCTAGTGGTTTTAATTTTTGATGTTTAATTTTAATATTTTTCTTGCCAAGGTTCAATAAAATCGCCCTTTCTTCTAGGCAAAAATTCTCTTCAGCAGATAAATATTCTATATTAAAAAAAGGTTCCCCAATTGTTATTGATTTCACAGTCATTTTTTCATTCCGTGCTGCAGTATATCATTAAAGTTTTCTGGAAGTGGTGCCGGTCGTTCGCATTTTGTGTTTAAGTTTATAAACTTGTGAGTATTAGAACTTTTTATTATGCCTAGCATGGCTTCTAGGGTATGGATTGCTAAAGAATCGCTCGCTCGATGCGTGGTGTTATGTTCAATTGCACTAACCATTTCTACTAAGCCAACACCGCGGTTATCACTGGATAAATTATGCAAATTATCTGGGATTTCCCAATTTTCTCTTCCTAGAGGTCGTGGCTGATGTGACCAGCGAGAGTTATTCTGTTTTCGCAGCCAGACATCTCCTTGAAAAATATTTGCACCATGTACCGGGTCGGGGTCAGAAACACAAATTACACCTTCCGTTCCATAGATTTCAAATCTTGGGGTTTCAGAATCCCAAACATCAAAACTCATAGTCATCGAACCTATGAGCCCGGATTCAAACGAGAGCATCGCCTGGACATGAGTATCTACATGAACATCAATATTTTCACCGTTGCGTGCACCATTTTCAATTTTTCGTTGTTGAAAAGCACGATTTGATAATCCTGATACCTGAACTATTGAACCAAATAGAAACACCATTAAACTCAAATAGTACGGACCTAAATCCATTAATGGACCACCGCCATCTTCATAATAAAAGTCAGGGTTAGGATGATGACGCTCTGTTCCGTGAGTTCCAACAAACGAAAAAATACCTGTAGGGGTGCCAATTTCTCCAGCATCTATAAGTTTTCTAACAGTTTGCCATCTGTTGCCAAAAAATGTATCTGGTGCACATCCTAGATAAACACCTTTATTTCTAGCAAGGTCCGTAAGTATTTGTGCATCTTTCATGCTAGTAGAAAGGGGTTTTTCTGAATACACATGTTTACCAGCCTGAATAGCTTTAAAGCTTACTTCAAAATGAGTTTTTGGTACTGTAAGGTTTAATACCAGGTCAATACTTTCATCTTTTATTAATTCATCTGGTGTTTGTGCTTTTTTAATGTTGAATTTTTGCGCTTTGGCTTTGCTCTCCCCAATATCCAAACTGGCACAGGAGACAACTTCTATGTGCTCAAATCTGCTTAAAGTTTTTAAATATATATCGCTAATCCGTCCACATCCAATGAGACCAACTCTTGTGATAGGTTTATTTTTTTTCATTTTTGTGGGCTTTTCTGTTTATTTAGTGGGCTCATATGTTGGCAAAAAAGAGGGTGGCATAGGCCCTTTATTTCTACCACCTTGTTGCAGTTGCTCCCAGCCATGAGCCAAAATACCAATCGATCTAGAAATACAAAATAATCCTCTACATAGTTCTGGTGGGAAGCCCAGCTCACAAAATATAACAGCTGTTGCTCCGTCAATATTCATTGCAATTGGTTTTCCAACTATTTCGGATACATGAGATTGAACTGCTTCAGCGATATCTACAAATTCCCCAGAAACTGTTCCGTCCTCAGCGGCTTTTCGTGTTATTTCCATTAGCCTTGGTGCCCTTGGGTCAACAGGTTTATGAAATCTATGGCCAAACCCAGAGATAATTTTTCCATATTTTTTTTGCCAAATTGTTACCGCAGCTTTAACATTATCTTCAAGAGATGCTGAATTGTTCTTCATTTTTTTTATATCGATATATAGTTCAGCGCATTGCTCACCTGCACCGCCGTGAATATCACCTAGCATATTTATGCCATTCGCAATTATGTTATTCATGCCAACGCCGCAGGTTGCTGCCATTCTTGCAGATGCAATGGATGGTGCTTGCGGTCCATGGTCAACTCCTGCAACTAGAGCTGCCTCTAAAAGGTTGGTTTGCATAGTAGTAGGCTTTTCATCTCTGAGCATTAGCCAAATCATATAGGAAAAACTTACATTACCAATAAGCTCTTCTATTGGCTGGCCTCTAAATTCTATTTTACCTGGCTTCATGTCAATTATAGAGGTTCGCCACCAATTTCTAATTTCCTCTGCGTTATTATCCATTAAGCAATCTCCTGTATCTGTTCAATCTGAGCCTGCAATCTGAAGGATGCATTATTAGCCCCATATCCTTCATAGTGAGGTGAGCGCTGCACAACTTCGAAAAATAAATTAGAAAAAAATGGTTTGCTATATAGCTGAAAATATTCTCCGTTGGTCGAACGGTCATAAAAAATTTGGTTCTTTTTCAGCTTGTTGGTAAATTCAGAACTTAAATCAAATTTTTTCTTTACCCACTCATAATAGTTAGGTTTTGGTGTAAGCCTTGCGAAATTTGCTTTCTCTAAAATTGATGATGTTTGAAAAATATTATCAGTATGAAATGCGATGTGTTGCACACCGGCCTTGCTGTGTTTGTTTAAAAAATCATCAGCAAATGTATTTTTATTAGGAGCACCGTTTAAATTTAATTTTACTTCACCCTCTGCGCTAGTGACAGAAAGCGACTGAATATTACCTTTTGGGTCAGAGACATCAAAAATGGTGGTTCTTTCCATCTCAAAAGTAGTTGTATAAAAACTTGCCCAGCTCTCCATCTCTTCCCATTTTAATGTTTGAGAAATATGGTCAACTCGTCTTAATCCTGATGGTGGAATGGTCCAAGGGTCTGCTTCCCGGCTAAATTCAATTTCCCATAATCTATGTAAATTTGTCTTTTCATCAGTGAAATGAAGTACTGATTTGGCAACTCCGCTAATTGCTGGTATTGATAATTCATTTGTTGGTACTTTTTGAAAAAATTCAGATATTCCAAGCTGTTTCGCTCGCTGCACAGTTTTTTCAGCGTCATTAACTCTTAGTGCGATATCACAAACAGAGGGCCCATTTTCTCTAAACATTTGGGCTGCAGCTCCTTTTTTTTCAGTATTGATGAGTATATTTATTGACCCTTGCCTAAATAATTCTACAGCTTTTGTTTTATGCTTCCGCTCCTTTCTGAAACCAAGCGAATTAAGAATAGTAGCTAATTTAACCCCAGAATTTTTGTCAGCAGCAAACTCTATAAACTCTATACCTCTTAATTTACTCCTTTCAGGGAGGCCCGGAATAGGTTCTTTTAAAGCAGGGTGATTTTGATATACATCTTGAAGAAGGCTAATTAAATTTCTGTAATCATCTTTGCAGTCATTTTCAGAAGTTTTGTGATAAGCAGATTTATTAAAGGAAATAGACCAACCATTTTTATACCCATTAAGCGCTAAAACTCGAATAAACGCCTCTAGATTCAGATTTCCTGAACCAATGCCTAATTCTTGGTAATTCGATTTAAATGATATGGGTAAGTTTGCGTCTGAAACAAAAGTTGCAAAGACTTTTTCACCTGGTATCTCTCTTAGTTTTGAGGGCTGCCTGCCATCTGCGAGTGCTGAAAATGCATGCAGGGCTATGCCAAGGTTTTCGTGATTTATATTATTTACGATTTCTAGCGCACTTGATAAATTGAAATGATTTTCTCTTGATATAAATGATAGTAGGGCTATTCGAATGCCAGCTGTTTTAGCGATTTGCGATATTTTCTTAATTTGTTCTAATTGTTGTGGAAACCTAATTACCAGCAAATTTACGTTTAACCTTGATAATGTTGAAAGCACTTTTTGCATTTCGTTCATATTAAGATTTAACCATTCTATTGAATTCTGGTCGCGCCTGTTTGCTAATAAAATGCTATTTATAGTGAGTTTATTTTTGTTTAATAATTTTATTAATTTTTTATGATCACCATTAAAATTATCAATATCTGAAAGGAACAAATCACAACTGTTGAAACCAGCGTTAGAAATATTGAAAATTTCACGTTCTATATTTTTACATGAGCTAGGGAGAAACTTCGATATATTCATTAGAATTGATAGCCAAAAACTCTAGGTAAAAATAAAATTATATCAGGTGAAATTATCATCAAAAAAAGTGCAAAAAGTAGAATTCCAAAGAAGGGCCAAATTTCTTTAATAATCTCTCCAAGTGGGATGCCAGTGACTGCGTTTATAACAAACAACAAAACCCCATATGGCGGTGTGATGAGCCCTATCATTGAGTTTACGACAACTAAAATACCAAAATGAATTAAGTCTATACCAAGTGCTGTGCATGCAGGAACAAATAGTGGAACTATTACCAGTATGATAACAGTTGCATCTAAAACGCACCCTAGTAAAAGAACTAAGAAGTTTACTGCCAAAAGAAACAATAATGGGGACATATCAATGTCAGTAAGCAATCCAGATATTTGAGCCGGTATGTTCTCTCGGACTACTACATAAGTAAGTATCATGGATGCGCCTATAACCAAACCAACAGACGCCGCTGACCTCGCACTATCAACAAAAACCATGTATAAAGATTTAATGCTGATAGCTCGATACAGAACAGCAGACACAACTAACGCGTAAAAAGCAGCTATTGCTGCTGCTTCAGTTGGAGTTGTAACGCCGGAATATATACCCGTGAGGAGAATTACAGGCATGAGCAAAGCAGGTGTTGCTTTTACAGTTATTTTAGGGAGTTCTTTTAAAGGAGTTGTCTCATCTTTACCGAAATCACGACGATAAGCAATCCAGTAATTCATGAACATCAAAACCAAGCCCATGATTAAGCCAGGAATAATACCTGCTAGAAACAAGGTTCCAATAGATGTATTTGATACTAAAGCATACAAAACCAAGGGTATAGATGGTGGTATAATTGGCCCAATTGTGGCGGTTGCAGCAGTTATTGCAGCTGCATATCCTCTGCTGTAGCGACCACTCTTGATCATCATATCAATTATAACTTTACCGATGCCGGCAGCATCAGCTACAGCCGAACCAGACATGCCAGAAAAAATGAGACTAGCTACTACATTAACATGCCCCAGCCCCCCTCTGAAACCGCCAACTAATGCAACGCAAAATTTTAATAATCGGTCTGATATTGTACCTGCGTTCATTATATTTGCTGAAACAATGAACAGTGGCACCGCGAGAAGCAAGAAGCCGTCAAAAAGTCGCTGTACCATAGTTTCCCCAGCAATAGCCAGGTCTTGTCCACCGACACCAAGATAAACCACCACCCCTGCAATGATAGAATAAGCAACTGGCGCCCCTATTGCAGCAGATAAAAAAAGAACTGAAAGTCCTAGGATTAATTCCATGCTCAATTGTCTTCTCCTATCTTGGAGCGTTCCATTCTTTTTTCGATAAAAAGAAGAGAAAGAATATTCCAAAAATATCTTAAAATCACCGCAACCATTAAAATGACATATGGAGCAAAAAGCCACTTTATTGGGATCTTTTCTCCAGTCACTGGCATTTTTAGTGTCTGTATTTTTTTGAGTTCCATTAGTCTGTTGTCAAAAACAGCATCCCAAGTAGGCCCAAAAGAATAGAGCATTATTGAGGCAAGAAAGAGGGCTATTATGAACGAAAAGATTTTCTGAAATTTCTTGGAAACTGCAAAAAATAATATATCAAAAACTACATGTTCTCTGTCCCGAACAAAAAACGCACAGCCAAAGAAGATTATCCAGACCCACAACAGTGAAATTAAATTTACTGTCCAACCTATGGGTTCCAGGTTATTCATCCAGCTTGATATGAAAGGTAAGGGTACTATCCACGATATTTTTGGTGCGTACCGCGTAAAAATTTGTAGAAGGAATATTATGAAAATCGCTGCCAAAGCCATGGCAGCGATAAATTCAGTTAGAAGTAAGAACCAAATTCTTATTTTGTTTATCAATTTGGTTCTCCATTTTTGGTTTGATGATTTAGTTGCCTAAAGCATTAATTTTTTCTAATACCCCAGCAGGCCAACTAGCAGCAAATTCACTTCCTACATATTGGGATTGAACATGCTCACGGAATGCGTTCAAGTCAGGTGTATAAATTTCAACGCCTTGACTACGAATATAATCCGCTAAATTATTCTCTTTGTCTAGTTGCTTTAACCGACCGTAAGCAGCAGCAGCATCAGCCGCACGTTGGACTGTCATTTGCTGTTCTGGTGTTAAACTATCCCAAGTGTCTTTTGAAAAGGCAATATAGTTCAGGTCTACTAAGTGTGAAGTCAGTGAGATTTGTTTAGTAACTTCATAAAACTTCTTATCAACAACTGTTGGTAGCGGATTGTCCTGACCATCTACAGCTCCAGATGCAAGCGCGCCATATACCTCATTAAATGCCATAGGTGTAGCTGCTGCGCCAAGTGCATTTCCTAAAAATTGCCATGCATCAGTTCCAGGCATTCTTAGGTTAACACCAGCTAAGTCTGCAGGTGTCATTATATTTTTTTCATCTCTGGTGAAACGAAGATTTACGTGACGACGACCTAAATACATAACTGATAGAAGTTTTACCCCTAGCTCATCTTCTACTTTTTTCTTGAAAGGGTCCATTAAAGGATTGTTGAAAACTCGGACTTGATGAGCGGCATCTTGGTGAACATAACCGGTTGCAAAGATTGAAAACTCTGGGAAAAATTGCGCTAATTCTTGTGCGGATGCAATAGACATTGTCAGGTTTCCGCGACTAATTGCATCTAGCTCAGTTCCTTGAGCAAACATGGAACCATTATAACCTGCTTGATAATCTGCGAAGCTCGACACCATTGGTGCAAAAACTTCAGCCATAGCAACAGAACGCATATCTGTTTCAGTGCCTGATGTTGCAAGAGTAAATTTAATATCTGCAGCTATCGCAGACGTTGCCATGGTTGTGGTCAGACCAAGCGCTGCTACTCCCATTAACACTCTTCTATTTATTTTAAATGACATAGATTTCCTCCCCATATCTTATTTTAGGTATAAAGACATTTTAATTTAAAAATATCAGATATTTTTAATAATATCTGCTTTAAGTCATTTAGCAACAATTTTATTTCTTTTCAACCATTACTAATTAATTAGCTATTTTTATAGCCGTGTTAGTTTCTGAAGATAACAATATAGATTCAACAACTTTTAATGATTTATACCCCTAAAGGCCTGAAACTATGGCGGGCTGTTTGCCCCTTATAACATTAATAAAATTTGAGAGCTGATTTTCAAATGGGTCATTTTTTTTAAAATCTGTAAAACTTGGTTCAATCTCCGTCCACCAGTTTGGCTCTTCTTTATGACTCCAAACAGTAAGGTCTGGCAACGATATTGAAGCCTTTGATCCTCCTATCATATAACAGCTTTGATTAGTAAATGGATAGATTTCATTTTCTTGTGATGTCATTTCCCAACTCCACGGGGAGGCGATACTATCAGAGACAGAAATAGTAGCAATTATTCCATTCTCAAAATGTAATGTTGCAGCCGCAACACTTTCGGTCTCAAAGCCTCGTTTGGATGGAGAAGATATGGCAAATACGCTTTTCACCTCTCCACAGAAATGTCTAAGTAAGTCAATATCATGAACGAGGTTTACGAGGATTGGGCCTGCACCTCTTTTTGAACGCCATTCTGAAGCCTCAAAATAGGAATCTGGCTTAAAAAACCAACAAGTTGAATGCACAGAATAGATTTCACCAATTTGGCCAGAATTAATCATATTCTTAGCATTCTTGACGATATCATTGTGTCGTCTATGGTGTCCAACTAGAATAGGAACATTGAGCTTATTTGCTCTATCTAAAAGTATTTTTGCATCCTTTGAATGAACTGATATCGGTTTTTCGATCAAAATCGGGATATGCTTTTCTATACATGCTAGCCCTTGTTGAATATGCAAAGGTGTGGGAGTGGCGAGTATAATGCCGTCAGGCTTTTGATTTTCAAGCAAAGTATCTAAAGAACTATAGTGATTTTTGAGGGAATTAATTTCAATAGGCTCAACAATTGCGCATAGTTCACTCTCTGGGTGATCTATAATTGCTTGAACATGCTTCTTTCCAACAAGCCCATATCCAACTACAGCTAATTGTGTTAATTTTTCCATAAAATATCCAAGCAATAGCAAAAATTAAAAAATACTGATATTTTGTATTATATCTGATATTATTTTTTATCAATCATTTTTTCTTTTTTAACGAGTAACATTTTTTATGATGAGAATTCTAAATGAAAACAATAACAACCGTAGGTAATAGTACCTACCAAAAAATCAAACATGATATTATTTTTGGTGATTTGGAACCTGCATCAAAGTTAAAACTAGATTCTTTAAAAACTAAATATTCAACAAGTATGTCAACGTTAAGAGAATCTTTGAATCGGCTTGCTAGTGAGGAATTTGTTATTGCTGAGGAACAGCGTGGATTTTTTGTCGCTCCTGTATCCAGAGAAGATTTGACAGAAATAGCTGACCTCAGAGTTATGCTAGAGTGTCATGCTTTAAAATTATCGATTGAAAGAGGTGACACTGACTGGGAAGGAAATTTAGTAGCTGCTCACCATAAGCTTAGTCTTATGGAAAAACAGATGAAGATAGGTAATGAGTCTATTATAGAAGATTGGAAAAGATATGATTGGGAGTTTCACCTAGCCATGATTGCGGCTTGTGAGATAAAAAACTTATTATCGCTTCACTCGATAATATATCAAAAATACCTCCGTTATCAAATGAGGGTTTTAACGTATCGTGGTGAGCAAGCAGTAGAAGAGCATCAGGAGATGTTTGAATCTGCAATAAAAAGAGACACAAAGGTAGCGGTAAAATCTCTAAAAGAACACATCGAGAATGGTCTAAGACATACACTTGATGCATTTGAGGATTAATTCAATTTTGATTTTAGTGTTAGAAAAATTATTAGATTAGATAGAGATTATATGAGCATAAAAATTGGGTTAATCGGTGAGGATATATCAGCCTCATTATCACCTTTTTTGCACGAAAGAGAAGGAAGAGAAAATCAACTTGAATATTCATATCATTTGATTGATACGTTGGACCCCTTTTTTCACAAAATGCCATTAGAAAAACTATTGATCTATGCAATCGATAACCAATTTTCTGGACTAAACATTACCCACCCATTCAAACAGAAGGTAGTGCCCTATCTTGATAAAAAAAATAAGCAGGTAAAGGAATTAAAGAGCGCAAATACAATCATTATAAAGAACGGAAAATTAGCAGGCTATAATACAGATTACTTTGGTTATGTAGCATTTTTGAAACAAGTTTTTGTAAATGTGAAATTAGGCAACATTCTTTTGGTAGGTTCAGGTGGCGCCGGCAGGGCTGTTTCACTTGCTCTTATAGACCATGGTCTGCAAGAATTAATTTTATCAGACATTTCAATATCAGTTGCACAGGAACTTGCCACACTTCTGAAAACTTTGCGACCTTCGCAAACGATTTCTGTGTGCGACGTCAATCAAATACCAAAAAAAAGCATATCAGGTGTAGTAAACGCAACCCCATTAGGTATGTCTAAATTACCTGGTATTTGCGTGAACCCTAAAGAATTCTCTTCTGATTGTTGGTTTAGTGATATTGTGTATTTTCCGTTGCAAACTGAGTTCCTTCGAATAGCCAAAGAAAGTGGCCATCAAACATTCGATGGGTCTTGTATGGCGGTTTATCAAGCGGCACGAAGCTTTAGATATTTCACGGGGATAAGAGCAAACGAAGACAGAATGATGAATGAATTCAAAAATCGTGTATCATAAAAATTATCTTACAAAATTTAAATTGATTTAATTTTTTAGGAAGAATTATGAAGAATCCAAAAAATAAATTTAAAAAAAACCTGAAGTTAGGTGTTCAACAAATTGGAATTTGGAATACTATTGGTGGTAATACTGTTCCAGAAGCCCTTGCAAATTGCGGTTTTGATTGGGTTCTAGTCGATACTGAACATGCTGCAGTTGAAACAGTTGAAGTGATATCCGCTTTACAGGCGATTGCTGGCTATCCTGATGTTAGCGCAGTAGTTCGACCTGCTGCAAATGACCCTGTCCTGATAAAAAGAATTCTCGATATGGGGGCATTAACATTGTTATTACCATATGTGCAGACCCAAGAGGAGGCAATTGCTGCTGTGAGATCCGTTTCATATGGACCTGAAGGAGTAAGAGGTATTGCGGGAAGTACCAGAGCTACACGCTATGGTAGTGTTGAAAATTATTTTCAACATGCTAGAGAAGAAATTTGTTTACTTGTTCAAGTTGAAACTATTTCGGCTATTCAAGAATTAGAGAAGATTGCCACAACGCCAGGGATTGATGGTATATTTATAGGCCCAGGTGATTTAAGCTCTAGCATGGGGTTTCCTGGTCAGTTAGGGCATCCAGAGGTAGTGGCAGTCATTAAAGATGCACTTAACATGCTAAATAATCTGGGTATTCCATCAGGAATTCTAGCTCTCGATGAGGCTTCTGCAAAAATGTATATGAAATATGGGACCATCTTTACGGCAGTGGGTGTTGATTTAGTTTTGCTTACCAATGCTGCCAGGAACCTAAGGCATTGTTTCCGTTGAGTATAAAATACGATAACATTTATGACCTTATTTTTTACTTACAAGTTTTTATAACAATTTAATATAAATCTTTTACATAAAGTATCACTAGGCTTTAAATTGTGACACAGTCGGTAAAATAAAAAAATATTTTATAACCAACCTGGCGAGGTTCTGGTTGTAAATCCAGCAATTGCCGCTTCAACACAATCCTGAAGATTTGATAGTCTGGCATGCCTTCCGGAGAGCCCATGAGCGT
>JAAXKA010000196.1 GCA_012269555.1 Alphaproteobacteria bacterium | reverse complement strand
CTATCGAATTGCATACCTTCTACTGTTTCTAAAAATGTTTCAGCAGTTTTAGATTCCTCAACAGTGATAACACCATCTTTACCAACTTTTTCCATTGCCTCAGCAATTTTATCGCCTACTTCTTTATCATCATTTGCAGAGATAGTAGCAACTTGTGCTATTTGTTGACTGTCTGGTAGATCTTTAGATTGTTTTTTTATTGCATCTACTACAGCATCTCTTGCAGCATCAATACCTCTTTTAATAGACATTGGGTTTGCACCTGCCGTAACATTTTTTAATCCTTCATTAACAATCGACTGAGCTAAAACAGTAGCTGTTGTGGTACCGTCACCAGCAACATCTGATGTTTTTGAAGCTACTTCACGCACCATTTGTGCACCAACATTCTCAAGTTTATTTTCTAATTCTACCTCTTTTGCAACTGTCACACCATCTTTAGTTACAGTAGGTGCTCCAAATTTTTTCTCGATAACAACATTTCGTCCTTTAGGTCCAAGTGTAACTTTAACTGCGTTTGCAAGTTTGTCTACACCAGATTTTAAAGCACCACGTGCGTCAAGAGAATATGAAACTTCTTTTGCCATTTTAATCTCCTTATAATACTGCTAAAATATCGCTTTCGCGCATGATTACATACTCTACACCATCAAAAGTGACTTCACTTCCGGAATATTTCCCATAAAGTACCTTATCACCTTTTTTAACGGTCATCTCTACTAAACTACCAGAATCACTTACCTTTCCGGGACCAGCAGCAACAACTAATCCTTGCTGAGGTTTCTCCTGAGCAGTGTCTGGTAAAATAATTCCACCCGCGGACTTATCTTCCGCAGGAGCTGGCTCAACAACAACACGGTCGGACAGCGGTTTAAGACTTAAACCCATTTCATAACTCCTTATAATTATTAATTATTTAATTTAAAAAATCGCAACAAAAGCGGCCGCGAATATACTAAAAACAAATTAATATTTATAGTAATTAACGCAGAAACTCTTATAATTACTTACTACAAAAAACATACCACAATAAAGAATATTTCATTTTGTAACACATATAAATCATTTCATGTCAAATTGACATATTGCTAGGTTCCAGTAGAGCCAAACCCTCCAGCGCCTCGACTGGTTGAAGATAATTCATCCACCAATTCAAAACTTAAAGGGCTGCCATCCATCGCAACAATTTGAAACAACCTTTGTCCGGAATGTATTGTATAATCTTCTTGTTTAATATTATCAACAGCTGCCATAATCTCTCCTCTATAACCAGCATCTATCAAACCAACGGAATTACATAATCTTAATGGCGTTTTAGATATACTGGACCTAGGCATAAGAAGATATGGTCTTTTCTCCATCGTTTCACATGATATTCCTAAATTAATTAATCCAGTTTTTCCTCCCTCAATGGTTTGCTCTTCAACAACAAACAAATCCAAACCTGCATCTCCAACATGAAATTGTCCATGCTCTTCATACATCCTAGACACTAAATTGTTTCGAGGTTTAATTTTTAAATGCATTCTCACTTTCCTTTATAATTTGTTTTTTTAAAATTTTAATATGCATAGGAGACGAGCCACAGCAGAAACCAATTACGTGAGGATCATATTTTAAAATATTTTTAATTCCTAGAACAAGTGTATTGTGACTTATAATATCAAAATAGTCATTCGAATAATCCTTAACACCTAAATTTGGATATACACCCCACATTCCATTCCAAAAATGATGAAAAGCATTTATCGCATGAATAGTTTTTGAAATCTCATTACAATTTAAAAGCAAAGTTTGGACAGAATGCTGCTTTGCCAAAGAAAAAATATTTTCTAAGGTTGTACCATCCAAAATTATTTTTGAATCTTTCATAATTACGCTCAACCAAATTGGCTTACTATATTCAGTTGCAAGAGAAAGAGCGATCTCTATTTCTTCAAGGTTTCCCATTGTTTCAAAGAGAAGAACATCCACTCCTGCATCAATTAGCCAATCTAAAGTTTGTCTATATACACCAAGAGCTATCTTGCGGCCTGGAAAATTTTCAGGGGTATAGCAATCATCCAATGTTGTAATTGAGCCAGCAATCTTCACAACCCCATTTGATGCATTTTGAGCACATTTTACTCCAGAATACAAACTTTTTTTTGCCATTATTTTTGCTTTATCAGTAGTATATCCAGCTCTTTTATATGTCCAACTAGTGCTTCTAAATGTATTGGTAGTTATATAATCAGCACCGGCATCAATATATTCACTGTGAATATTCTGTACTAAGTCTGGGTGCAAAATATTCGCATCCGCTGTCCACAATGGTAATTCTGTCTTCACGCCTCGGTTATTTAACTCAGTACCCATCGCACCATCCAACAAGAAAGGTATTTTCTTCATTTTCCTCCTAATTTGGTTGATATGAAATACAATGCTACTCCTATTAAAAAAATAACACAACCAATTAATGACTCACTAAATGCTCTTTGGAATGAATAGTGTAATATCCATCCATTCAATATCAAATAAAGTATTGGGGTAATTGGAAAGCCCACTACTTTATACGTTCTTTTTAAGTTTGGTTCAGTAATTCGAAGAACAAAAAGAGCTATAACACTAAAAACAGTTGTAATAATTAAAGATATTCCAGCATATAACAATACTTGCTCAAAAGTAGAAGTCAAAATAAAAATTATAGAAATGACTAATTGTATCCAGAATGATTTAATCGGAATACCACTCGCATTTTTTGAACTCAAAATTCCTAATATTTTATGATCCTCACCCATCGCATGCATAATTCTTGGACCTATGTATATGTAACTACTTACTGTTGATAGAAGTAATATTGAAATTCCAAGACTGATTAACTTCCCACCAAAATGACCAAAAATTTGTTTTCCAGCAATATATCCTACTTCAACTTTTCCAATCATTAAGTCTACAGGTGTTGTATAGAGAAAAATGTAATTGAGCAGAAGATATAATACAGTCACAAACATAGTTGCAATGATCATCGATTTTGGAATATTAACTTTGGGTTTTTCTATCTCCCCTGCAATGTAGACTGATGAATTCCATCCTGTATATGCGTAAGAAACCCATATAAGACTAATTGCAAACTCTGGACTTAGAATTATTTTGATATCTCCGGTAGCGGGGACTATAGATATTTGCTCATTGGTTTCTACGAAAAACCCAAAGATAATAAAAAAAAGTATCAACCCAATTTTTATTAAAGTAAAACTATCTTGGAATATTATACCCCAACGGATATTGGTCATATGCAAATAATGAATACTAATTATTACAATTAAAGCAATAATTCTAGGATCAATAAAGGGGATTAATGGTGACAAATAATTACCAAATGCGATAGATGCAAGGACTGAAGGTGCTGTAAATCCGACTGTTGCCGAGACAATACCTGCTGCAAATCCAATCGAAGGATGTATTATAACACTTAGTAAGTGATACTCACCCCCAGATCTTGGATATATTGTTGCGAGTTCACTATAAGATAATGCTCCGCATAAAGCTATAATTCCACCGATTACCCAAAGCATTATAAGTGGGAAAATTGATTGTATATCTACTAATTGATATCCAAGACTTGTAAAAACTCCAGTACCAATCATAGACGCTATTACAAAGGAAGCAGCCGTCCATACACTCAGGTGGCGTCTTTTTTTTGAAGCTACCAAATGTTAGGCATAGAAATAAATGTTATATGCAAGTAATAGCCATCCAATAATTAAGCAGAAACCTCCAATAGGAGTAATCGCACCAAACCATCTTAAATTGGTGAATACTAAAAGGAGAAGTGAACCCGAAAAAATAATAACACCTAAAGTCATAAAATATGCAGGTATAGAAACTAATTTTTCAGTTAAGTAAAAACTAGCCACTCCCATAAATAATAGACCAAGCGCATGATACATTTGGTAACGAACTGCAATTTCAAAGATTGCTAAGTCTTCTATTGACAACCTATTTTTCAGAGCATGTGCGCCAAAAGCACCCAACAAAACAGACAAGGCAGCAAATAAAGATCCAATAATAAGTAAGATTCTCATATATTAAACTAAGACATCATTTATTTGGTCGTCCAGTAACCTAGTCAAATTTTACTGATACTAATCTTGAGACACCTTTTTTCTCTTGAGTGACTCCATACATGTAATCAGCAATTTCCATGGTAAGCTTGTTATGAGTGACAATAATAAACTGAGTTTCATCACAGAACTGGCTAAGGACACGAGTAAACTTATGTATATTCACATCATCTAAGGGTGCATCGACTTCATCTAGAATACAATAAGGGCTGGGCTTTACTTGATAAATTGCAAAGAGAAGAGAGATTGCAGTTAAAGCTTTTTCTCCGCTCGATAATAGCCGAAGAGATGTATTCCTTTTACCAGGAGGTTGTGCATCAATCGATATATCAGCTTCTAGAGGATCAGGATCGCCTGTCAAGCCAAGAGAGGCATTGCCACCCTCAAAAAAAAGATTAAATAAAGTCTCAAAATTAGACTTTATCAATTCAAATGTTTCTTGAAATCGCTTTCTTGCGACTTTATCAATCTTACGAATTGTTTGTCTGAGGTTTTCCTCAGATTCTAATAAATCATCCCTTTGTGATGATAATAAATTAAAACGTTCTAATTCAGCTTCATATTCATCCTGTACAGCCATATTTACTGGTCCAATATTCTCTAGACTTTTTTGAATTTTTACTAAATCTAGCTCTATCTGTTCTTCCGTTCTATCAATTACCATATTTTTTGGCACATTCGCACCATATCGATCATCAATGCGTTCCCGGAC
>JAAXKA010000022.1 GCA_012269555.1 Alphaproteobacteria bacterium | reverse complement strand
TATTTTTACTTACTATTTCATATGCTTATGGAGATAAAGTTAAAGTCGGAATGATCACTACTTTATCAGGAGGAGGATCTGGACTAGGAATTGATATTCGAGATGGATTTGCCCTCGCTGTTAAAGATGAGCCAAATATAGAGATAATTTCTGGTGATGACCAAAGGAAACCCGATATTGCCGTTCAACTTGCAGATAAAATGATACAATCGGACAAAGTTGACATAATTACAGGTATTGTTTGGTCAAACTTGGCTATGGCCGTTGTCCCTGCAGTGGTAAATCAAGGAAAGTTCTATCTTTCACCAAACGCAGGACCGTCATTACTAGCTGGAAAGAAATGTCACAAGAATTATTTTAATATAGCTTGGCAAAATGATAATCTCCATGAAGCTGCAGGAGGGTATGCTAGTTCGGCTGGTTTTAAAAATAGTTTCATAATTGCTCCTAACTATCCAGCGGGAAAAGATGCACTCACAGGATACAAACGTTATTTTAAAGGTTCTATTGAGAATGAAGTGTACACAAAGCTTGGTCAAACTGATTATGCCGCGGAAATAGCAAAGATAAGAGCGTCGAACGCGGATAGCGTCTATTTCTTCCTTCCTGGAGGAATGGGAATAGCCTTCATCAAACAGTTTTCTCAGGCACAAGTAGATTTGCCACTGGTTGGACCAGCATTTTCATTTGATCAAGGTATTCTAAAAGCTGTTGGAGACGCAGCTCTAGGAGTAAAAAATACATCCCAATGGTCAAAAGATATAGAAAATGCAGAAAATAAAAAGTTTGTAGAAGACTTTCAATCAGCTTATGGGCGTTTGCCATCTTTATATGCCTCTCAGGGCTATGATACTGGCAAAATCATAGTTTCAGCAATGGCAAATGCGAGTATTAAGGATATGGATGCTTTTAGAGAAGCACTAAAAAATGCTCCATCTCAGGGTTTTAAGTCGACAAGGGGAAAGTTCTCCTTTTCTTCCAACCACCATCCCATACAAGACATATATGTTAGAGAAGTCGTAGAGGAAAATGGTACTCTTACTAATAAATTGATTTCTTCTGGTCTAGTAGATCATTCAAATTTCTATGTAGACCAGTGTAAAATGTAAATGATAAGGTATTGAGCTCTACAACAGCCTGGTTAATGTGAAATATGTCTTTGCAGCTCTTTATTGAGCAGTTATTAAACGGCATACAGTTTGGATTTATGCTGTTTTTAATGTCGGCAGGTTTGACATTGATTTTTGGTGTTATGGGATTGATAAACTTGGCCCACGGCTCCTTTTTCATGATAGGAGCCTTTAGCGCTTCTTTTGTTGCTGGTTTGACTGGGAATTTCTTTTTAGCCATTTTGGCTTCATTAATTTTTCCAGCTCTTATTGGAATAATGGTCGAGTTCTCAATTATTAGAAAGCTTTATGAGCGTGACCATCTTGACCAGGTTTTAGCAACATTTGCACTTATTTTGATATTTTCGGAGGCAACCAGATACATTTTTGGCGCATTTCCACTTTTTTTGGATATTCCAAATATACTTCAAGGAAATATTCTATTACCTGGTGAAATAGTATACTCCAAGTACAGGTTGATAATAATAATTATAGGTCTTTTTATAGCCTTAGGCCTATATTTTTTAATAAATAGAACCTTATTAGGAATTCAAATTAAAGCCGGTCAGAACGATAGACAAATGATAAGAGTTCTAGGAATAAATATATCAAGACTTTATACAATAGTATTCGCAATGGGAGCGGCCCTAGCAGGATTGGCTGGAGCATTAATTGGTGCCATCCAATCAGTTGAAGTTGGTATGGGAGAACCTGTATTGATATTGGCTTTTGTTGTAATAGTAATAGGTGGGATCGGTTCAATTAAAGGGGCATTGATTGGAGCACTTTTAATAGGAGTTCTTGACACTATGGCTCGACTGTTTCTCCCAATATTTTTTGAACTTATTATGGAGACCTCCCAAGCCTTATCCCTAGGCTCGTCACTGGCTTCTATGAGTGCATATCTCTTAATGGCATTAGTGTTAATATTTAGACCCACCGGTCTTTTTGGAAAAAAATAATGCTCACAGAAAAAAAGTTCAATCTAATTATAGTCCTTGGTATCTTTGCTTTTTCCTTGATTGGTTACGTAATAAATGAACCTTACTTCATTACTCTTGCAACAAAAATTGTTATTTTGGGGATCGCTGGCTGTGCTTTAAATTTAATATTAGGATTTGGGGGTATGGTGTCTTTTGGTCATGCAATGTTTTTTGGTGTAGGGAGTTACGTGGCCGCGATAAGTGCTTTTCATAGCATGAACGGTGAGTCCATCAATTTAATATTTTTTGATTTTAATGGTAGTAATCAAATGCTCTTCAATTGGTTTCTCGCTGTGATTTTTTCAATGTTTTTTGCCCTCGTTGTTGGAAGCATTTCTATAAGAACAAGCGGTGTATATTTCATAATGATTACTTTAGCCTTTGCACAAATGACTTACTATTTTTCAGTAGGGTGGACAAAATATGGTGGTGAAGATGGTTTGTCTACATATGTAAGGAATGATCTATTTTCAATAAACACAATGCTTCCGTTAAACTTTTTTATTATTTGCTTCGCTTGCTTATGTGTTGTTGGGTTTATTTTGAATTGGGTTATAAATTCGAATTTTGGAAATTTTTTAAAAGGCTGCAAAGAAAATGAAGAAAAAATGATATCGTTAGGTCTTAATCCATATACGCTTAAATTAACAGCTTTTGTGATATCTGGAGCGATAACAGGTTTAGCAGGCGCCTTGTATGTAGATCTTAATAGGTTCGTTAGTCCAACATCTTTAAGTTGGCAAACTTCTGGAGAACTAATTGTTTTGGTTATACTTGGAGGAAGTGCCAGGCTATTTGGACCATTGCTAGGAGCTATAGTGTTTATATTGTTAGAGCAATTCCTTGGTGAGGTAACAGAAAATTGGCAATTTTGGCTCGGCGTAATTTTAGTATTAATAGTTCTTTATTTTCCGAAGGGTGTTTCAGGTTTATTTATAAAAGATTAGGTCAATGGCCGAAAAAAAAGAAATTTTAAAGCTATCTGGTATCAACAAGTGTTTTGGCAACGTAGTTGTTGCAAAAGATATTAGTCTAACGGTGATATCAAATCAATTACATGCTCTTATTGGTCCGAATGGAGCAGGGAAAACTACTTTAATAAAAATGATATCTGGAGAGCTAAAACCAGACCAAGGCGTGGTAATGCTTCTAGATAGAAAGGTCAACCACTTAAGTGAAATTGCAAGAGTTCACCGTGGATGTATTAGAAGCTTCCAAGTATCATCAATTATTGGGTCTATGACCGTATTTGAAAATATTTTATTAGCGGTGAAACAGAAAAGAAGTATTCTCAAAATGCTATTTAGAAAATTTCAAAGTAACTCATCAGAAGCTAGTTTTGTTTATCAAACACTAAATCAATTATCTTTAGAAAACATGGGAGAAGAAGTTGCGTCGACGCTAAGTCATGGAGATAAAAGAAAACTAGAGTTAGCAATGGCACTTGCGATGGGTCCAAAAATATTATTATTAGATGAACCTTTTGCAGGTCTTGATCAGGCAGAGAGTTCTAAGCTAATTGAATTGCTTAAAAGCATAAAAAAAAATATGCCGATACTACTTATAGAACATGATATGCAAGCAGTTTTTGCATTAGCAGATAAAATCTCCGTGCTAAACGAAGGAGAAATTATTGAAAGTGGCAGTGTAGAAAAGATTAGGAGGAGTAAGTTAGTGCAAAATGCTTATTTAGGGGGCGATTTATGAGTTTACTTGAAACAAAAAATCTTAGCGCTTTTTACAGTGGAAGCATTGCTCTTTCTGAAGTGGATTTTCTAGTTAATGAAGGATCCGTTATTGCTTTGATGGGAAGAAATGGTATGGGGAAGACCACACTTATTCATTGTGTGTGTGGTATTATAAGTGAAAAAAGCGGACTGATAAAATTCAATTCAGTCAACATACATGATTTGATTGATTTTCAAATAGCGAAACTCGGCATTGGTCTTGTGCCAGAAGGAAGAAGAATATTTTCAAACCTTACTGTTCATGAAAATTTGTTAGTAAGCGCCAGAGAGGGAGAATGGGATCAAAAAAAAATCTATAATCTGTTCCCAAGACTGCTTGATAGAAAGTATCAATTAGGTGGTTCATTGTCTGGAGGCGAGCAGCAAATGTTATCAATTGGGCGGGCACTAATGACAAACCCAAAATTATTGATTTTAGATGAGGCAACTGAGGGGCTTTCCCCTTTGATACAAAAAGAGATTTGGAATGTGCTGGCAACTTTAAAGAAGTCGGGCTTATCCATTATTATAGTAGATAAATCCTTAGAGAAACTTTCTACATTAGCGGATCATTTTTATTTTTTAGTGAAGGGAAAAATAGCCTGGAACGGCAAATACGATCAGCTAAATGACAACCTAATAAAGAGCTATTTGTTAATTTAATCTATTGGTTATTATTTTTAAGAAACAACTAGTTACAATATCAATGTAAAGGTTTAATGAAAGTCCCATTTCTAAGTTCGTTAAAAGCTTGTGCTAACTCCGCTTGCGTGTTCATCACTATAGGGCCATGCCACGCTACAGGTTCTTGAATGGGTTTTCCTGATATTAATAAGAACCGAACTCCATCTTTTCCAGATATTAAAGAGACTGAGTCACCAGTGTCGAACCGAATTAATGTTCTGTTTCCTGATAAATCCCTAATATTTAACTCTTCGCCCTTTAATTCTTTTTCTATTCTAATACCTATAGGTTTAGAAGAATATGCAAAATCAGCACTTCCCTGAAAAACATAGGC
>JAAXKA010000149.1:2131-4839 GCA_012269555.1 Alphaproteobacteria bacterium | reverse complement strand
CTTTTAATAACCTCTTTATTTAGTTTGAGCCTCATGGCTGGAGGCACTCTCAGATTAGATGAAGTTGCTATTGGAGAGGCAGATCCTGCGAAAGCTACTGATTTTGCAGATGGCATCATAATGGAAAATGTTTATGATGCTCTTGTTACAGAACCTCAAGGTGGAGGTCCAGTTGTTGGAAAGCTTGCCAAGGACTGGGAAGTAAGCAATGATGGAACAACAATCACTTTCCACTTACATGAAGGTGTTAAGTTCCATAGTGGTAATGACTTTACAGCTGATGATGTAGTTTATTCATACGAAAGATTAATGGGACTTAAGCTTGGTTGGTCTTATCTTTTTGATGGATGGGTAAAAGGTATTAAAAAAATAGATAGCCATAAAGTTCAGTTTGATTTGAATGAGCCTTATGCACCTTTTATGTCTTCATTAGTTCGTTTTTATATTGTTGATTCTGCAACTTTAAAAGCAAATGAAACAGATGGGGATATGGGGCAAGCATATCTTTCAGCTAATTCAGCAGGAACAGGTGCATATTCTATAACTGCACATGATCCAAATGTTGAAACTAGAATGGCAAAACATAATAAATACTTTTTAGGAATTGCTGAAATGGCGCCTAACGAAGTAATATTAAAATACAATCTAGATGCTCCAACTGTAAGAACTCTAATTGCAAATGATGAGCATGATATTAGTAGTAACTGGCTTCCAACTGATGTTAAAGCTGCTATTGCTGACTCAGGTGACAAACTAGCAAAAGTAGTAAGTGCTGGTGGATGGTATTTCAAGATTAATACTACTAGAGCTCCTCTTGATGATGTTAATTGCAGAAAAGCACTTGCTTATGCTCTTGATTACGATTCACTTGTTGGCACTTTTCAAGTAACTGATGATATTGCGGCTGGACAAAAGGCTAGAGGTCCTATTCCACAGGGTATGATCGGATACTCAGAAGACGTACCATTAGTGGAATACAATCTTGATAAAGCTAGAGATTATCTCTCAAAGTGTAAGTACAGTGGTGGAGATCTCGATGTTACTATTAATTGGATTGCAGAAGTTCCATTTGAAGAGTCATGGTCATTAATTCTTCAACAAGGGGCAATGACTATTGGTTATAATGCAACTGTTGAGACTTTGCCTTGGGCGGTGTTCTCTGAGAATGTAACTAAACCTGAAACTACTCCAAATATTAGTATCGTTGCAGTTCAAGCGCAAACACCTGACCCTGATGGATTAATTTACAATATGTATCATTCAGCAGCGGCAGGAACTTGGCAATCTGCAGAATGGGTTCAGGATGATAAAATAGATGCTATGTTAAACGCTGGCAGAACAACAATAGATGCTCAAAAAAGAGTGGAAATCTATGAAGACTTCCAACAGGCTATTGTTGATATGCAGCCAGATCTATTTATCAGTGATCTTGTTACTGTCTATGCAATGAGAGATGAAATTAAAGCGCCAACGCTGGAAAATTCAGCTGAATATGGATTTTCAACAATGGCTCAAAACTTCTCTTTCAGGTTAATGGAAGTACCAAACTAAAATCATTTTGTTAAACCACCCTATAATAAGGGTGGTTTAATTTTTTTACATTGAACATCAAATTATATTTATTTCAGAGGCTTTACAGTGCAGCAATTGTGCTGATTGGAGTGTCTATTTTAATTTTTATAATTGCTAGGATCATTCCAGGTGATCCAGCAAGAATGGCGTTGGGGCCCACTGCTACTCAGGAAATGGTAGAGCAATACAGAGACAAACTACATTTAAATGACCCTATCCATGTGCAATATTGGTTTTTCATAAAAGGAATAACTGAAGGTGATTTAGGTGAGTCTGTATATACTAAAAGAAATGTGACAACAGATGTTTCAACTTATTTTCCTGCAACACTAGAATTAATTATTTTTGCAGCATTAATAATGGTATGTGTTGGGGGTCCTCTAGGAATTTTAGCAGGACGCTATAAGGATAAATCAATTGATAATATATCAAGATTAATATCTCTATTGGGAGTGGTTACACCAAGTGTGGTGTGGGCAGTTTTCCTAATGATTATTTTTGCATTTTATCTGGATATTCTACCTGTAGCGGGAAGATTATCACAAGATACTGTTGCTCCAGATAAAATTACAGGTCTAATTATAATTGATAGTATAGTCAGAGGACAATTTGATGTAACTATCGATGCATTAAAGCATATTATTCTTCCAGCATTAGCGTTGTCTTTGAGTGCTTTAGGACAAGCTTCTAGATTAACTCGATCAAATATTACAGAAGTTTACGATAAACAATATATCGAAATGGCAAGAGCGTATGGGTATAATGAATTTAAAATTGCAACGAAATATGCTCTTAAACCTGCAATGATTCCAACCCTAACAATATTAGGTTTAGACTTTGCAGCGATGCTAGGTAATGCTTTTCTGGTTGAGTTTGTTTTTGCATGGCCTGGCATAGCAAAATATGGAGTGCAGGCAATTTTGTATAAAGATCTTAATGCTATTACTGCTACAACTATGATTATTGCAACTTTTTTTGTCATTACAAACTTAATTGTTGATCTTGTTGTTGCTTACTTAAATCCTAAAATTAGATTAAGCGGAAAATGATGAAGATATTTAAATCAAGAGGATGGTATAAGTTTTCTAAAAACCCTTTATCAGTTATTGGATTATTAATTGTATCAATAATAGTTT
>JAAXKA010000149.1:0-2121 GCA_012269555.1 Alphaproteobacteria bacterium | reverse complement strand
ATTTAACTCCTTTTCCTGAACATGCTGGACCTTTTGTTGATATTCCAAACAAAATCAAACCGCCATCTTCAACATATTTTTTTGGAACAGATAAAATTGGAAGGGATACCTTTTCTAGAATAATTTTTGGATATCGAACTTCTCTTTACCTTGGTGTAATTGTTCTTTGTATTGCTGTTCCAATTGGGACTAGTTTAGGATTAATCGCAGGTTATTTTGGTGGCAAAATTGATGCCATCATTATGAGAATTACTGATATATTTTTATCAATACCTCCTCTTGTTTTGGCACTTTCTATAATGGCATTTCTTAAACCAACTCTAACTAATGCTATGATCGCGGTATCAATGATGTGGTGGCCTTGGTACACACGCTTAATATATAATTTAACAAGATCTCTTAAAAATGAAGGTTTTGTAATCTCATCAAAAATAGTAGGTGCTTCACATTTTCATATAATATTTAGAGAGATATTACCTAACTGTAGTGCATCTCTTATTACCAAAATTACTTTGGACATGGGTTTTGTAATATTAATTGGATCCTCATTAAGTTTTCTTGGCCTAGGTGTTCAACCACCAACACCTGACTTGGGCACAATGGTATCTCAAGGGTCAAAATATTTACCGGATATTTGGTGGCCATCTGTTTTCCCTGGTTTGGCAATATTAGTTATCGTGTTAGGATTTAATTTACTAGGCGATGGTTTAAAAGATTTATTTGATGTGGAAATATGACATTATTATCAATTAGAAATTTAGAGGTACAATTCAAACACTATGAGGGAATCACTACAGCCCTTAAAAAAATATCTTTAGATATAAAAGAAGGTGAAAAAGTAGCTTTAGTAGGTGAGTCCGGATCAGGAAAATCGGTCACAGCAAGAATGATATTGGGTCTTTTATCAAATTCAAATATTAAAAAAAATGGTGAGATTTTTTTTGAAAATATTGATTTACTAAAAGAAAGTAGCTCACAAATAAAACAAATTAGAGGAAATGAAATTTCAATGATTTTTCAGGATCCAGTTTCTTCTCTCAACCCATATTTCACTGTCAAAAAACAAATGCTTCAAGCTCTTGAAAATCATACTCAAGATTATGATAAAAATACTATTGAAAAATACTTTGTAGATCTTCTCAAAGATGTAAAAATTGAAGACCCAGAGCGTGTTCTTAATTCCTACGCATTTCAGCTTAGTGGTGGAATGGCACAGAGAGTCATGATTAGTATGGCGTTGATAAATAATCCAAAATTAATTTTAGCTGATGAACCTACAACTGCACTGGATGTAACTGTACAAAAAAAAGTTTTATCAATAATGAAAGATGTAATTAGTCGAAAAAAAATGTCCATGCTTCTCATAAGCCATAACCTAGGTGTAGTTAGAGAATTTGCAGATAAGATATATGTTATTTATCAAGGAACAATTTTAGAAGAAGGATCTACTGAAAAAATATTTAATTCACCAGGACATATTTATACACAAACATTGTTACAAGCCATTCCTAAAATAAATAGTTCAAAATTACCTAGTCTTGATAGTGAAAATCTTGATTATTTAAGTCAACCAAAGTTTACTCACTAATATGTCTAACACGCTCCTAAATGTAGAAAACTTAACTAAAATTTTTAAAGTTGGCATGTCTAAAGTTATTGCAGTAGATGATGTGAGTTTTGGTATAGATAAGAATGACTCTGTATCGATTGTTGGTGAGTCAGGCTCAGGCAAAACTACTTTGGCAAATTTAATTCTTGGTGTTGAAACACTTACCTCGGGATCTATTAAATTTGAAGATAATGAATTAGATTTTAAAAACAAGGAACTAAGAAAAAAAATTCAATTTGTGCAGCAAAATCCTTTATCTTCCTTAAATCCCAAAAAAACTATATTCCAAACTTTAGAACTGCCTCTAAAAATTCATCAAATCTGCCCTAAAAAAGAAATACGAGATAGAGTTATTAAACTTCTTCAGTATGTTGACCTTAACGAAAATTATCTTGAGAGACATCCGTATTCTCTATCAGGTGGGCAAAGACAACGAATTTCAATTGCAAGAGCGCTAGCTTGTGAACCTGAAATTATCATTTTTGATGAGCCAACATCTGCTTTAGATGTTT
>JAAXKA010000117.1 GCA_012269555.1 Alphaproteobacteria bacterium | reverse complement strand
GTTCTCCAGATTTAAAAAAGACAAAAATCAAAGGCAATTTAAGCTCCCAAAAAATTATTATAGAAGGTCTAGGAAAAGTTGGATATTTTGCTGCCAAAGCATTGAGAGATCATGGCTGTACTATCATAGGTGTGATTGAAAAAGACCAAAGCTTTTTTAATTCGAAAGGCTTGGATATTGATCTCATAAGAAATTGGTTAATTGAATCAAATAATTCTGACGAATATCCTGATCAAAATGAGCTTAAGTCGCGAGAGGAGGTATTTTCAGCAAATTGCGATATATACATCCCAGCTGCCACAGAAGGCACTATTAATGAAGAAAATTATCATCTTCTTAACACAAAAATTATTTGTGAGGGAGCGAATGGACCTATTACCTCACGCGCGGACAAGCTCCTGAATGATAATAATGTTCTAATAATTCCAGACCTATACGCAAACGCTGGTGGTGTTGCGGTCAGTTATTTTGAATGGGTTAGAAACCTTCAGCATATGAGATTTGGAAGAATGGAAAAAAGACGTAAAGAGTATGAAAATGCATCTTTGATTAGTGTTATTGAAAGTTCAACTGGAGCAAAAGTTTCTACCAAAACTAAAGACTTACTAAATCAAGGCCCATCGGAAATAGACCTTGTAAGATCAGGTCTGGAAGATATGATGACAGAAGCATATGAAAATATGAGCGAAATATGGAATGAAAATAATTATGATTCCTTGAGAACAACAGCTTTTGTTTATTCCATTAAAAAGTTAATTAAGTCTTATAAAAATATTGGTATCTAAAGTTGGCGCGCCAGGGAGGATTCGAACCCCCGACCAATAGCTTAGAAGGCTACTGCTCTATCCAGCTGAGCTACTGGCGCTGGTCGGGGCAGCAGGATTTGAACCTGCGACCACCTGGTCCCAAACCAGGTGCGCTACCAGACTGCGCTATGCCCCGAAAAAGAAATCATATAAACTATGTGCTTTAAACTCAAGCATATTTAAGTGAATAATTGTCTCATACTCGATGGTAAAGAAGTCGCACAAATAAGCAGCGAAAGTCTTATCGCGAGGGTAAAAAAATTAAATAATTATGGCCGTCCTCCAAAATTAGTTGCAATTCTAGTTGGAGATGATCCAGCCTCTGCAACGTATGTAACTATGAAAGAAAGAGCCTGTCATTCTCTTGGGATTGAAACTGAAATAAAGCGACTGACAAAAAATACTAGCACCACTGAACTTCAACAAATAATTAAAGACTTGAACGACGATCAAACGGTCGATGGAATTTTACTTCAACATCCCGTACCTAAACAAATAGATGAAATTAAGTGTTTCAACACAATTTGCATAGAAAAAGATGTCGATGGAGTTACAACAGAAGGTTTTGGGAATATGGCTATGGGTCTGAACGCTTTTGGTTCCTGCACACCTTTAGGGATAATGCGCATACTTGATCACTATAAAATAAATCTAGAAGGAATGAATGCTCTCGTAATAGGGAGAAGCCAAATACTTGGAAAACCTATGGCGGCAATGCTTTTAAATGCGAATGCTACTGTGACAATTGCTCATTCTAAAACAAAAAACCTAAAAAATAGCTTGAAAGAGTTTGATCTAGTTGTGGTGGCTGTAGGTGTGCCAAAGTTTGTTTCAGCAAATGATTTAAAAGAAGGCTCCGTTCTTGTAGATGCAGGATACCATCCTGCTCAAAAATGCGGAGATGTTGACATGACTAATATCTCTAATATAGTCTCTGCCTATACTCCTGTACCAGGTGGTGTGGGACCAATGACCATAAACACATTGATGATGAATACTATTGAGGCTATGGAGAAAAAATATGAGTAAAACTCCTATACCATGTATTGTTGGCTTTGGTGGAGTAACGCCAGCTGGACGAGCTTCTCATAATTTAAGCCACACAAGAATTACATATGATTTAGAATCTGAACAAAATAAAAAAGACTACATTAAATCTGTCCTATCACTCTGTAATATGGCTGATGAAATTGGCGAAAGCCAGAGTTTCGATAAATTTGCAGCTGATAAAGAACTTGAGGTGTTACAAAATACATTAGTAAGAAAAATCGATAAAGAATTTATTAGAGAAAAGTTCTGGTGTTACGATTATGAACTGCCCGCAAACGGTGGTGGACAACTACCTTTCAGACTCAATCCCACAGAATATTATGCTTCTCGTCAACATCCTAAAGCATTAGGTATGGCAGTGATGGGTATTGCTGATGCCTTCAGTGATTGTGGGTTTGATGTACGAAAAACAATCGATAGTTATGGTCGAGATAAATCAGGATGTTTTGCAGGTTGTGCTGTAATGAATATGGATAAGTTTTCTGGGGACGGTTTAATGTCCTCTCACCCGATGGGAAAAAGAGCGTCATCAAAAACTATCTCTTTTACATTACCTGAAATGACAGCCGATTTCATCAATGCATATGTTACCGGTAGTCTTGGAATTTCAGGACACTTCATTGGTGCATGTGCAACATCTCAATACAATATGAACGCTGGCGTTGAACTGATTAAAAGTGGCAAAAGTGAACTCGTAATTGTAGGGGCATCTGAGGCAATAATTATGCCGCCTGCCTTCATTGGTTTCGATGCAATGGGTGCAATGACAACTGATAAAAGACTCAAAGATTTACAAGCATTGCTGGGTGAAGGAGAAGAATTAGATTACACAAGATATTGTAGACCTTTTGGTGATAACGCTGGTCTAGTAGTAGGTGAATCATCAGGATTTGCAATTCTCATGAGTGACAGATTAGCTCTAGAAACAGGAGCCAATATCAGAGGTTGTATTTTGAATGTGAATATTAATGCTGATGGTAATAAAAAATCGATATCTGGACCGGGAGCAGGAAATTATTTCTCCGTGGGTAAAACGTTTCAAGACATCGAAGAGGTTTTTGGCGAAAAGGTGTTAAAAGAAAATTCAGCTTTTATTGCTCATGGAACAGGAACACCACTAAACAGGATTACTGAATCACACATTCTCTCAACATTCGCAAAAGAATTCGGGGTTGAATCAATGCCGGTGACTTCCTTGAAGTCAAAATTAGGACATACTATGGGCACTGCTGGTATGGATCAACTTTGGGGTGCTCTTGGCGCAATGGAAACACAGAACTGCTCAGGCATATGTACTATTCCAAAAATTGCTGATGATGTTTTTACAGAAAATCTTGATTTTTATCTAAAAGATCAAGCTTTTGATAAGCAAAAAGATATTGTAATGATAAATTCCAAAGGCTTCGGTGGTAATAATGCTACAGCATCAGTAGCATCAGCAAACCTAACCATGTCTCTTATAGAAAAAAGATATTCAAAAACCGATATTACGAAATGGGAAGCTAAAAGGGAGACTGTCTTAGAAAATAGAAAAGTTGAGAAAGAAAAAGCAATTAATGGCAGTATTGAGCCAATTTACGAATTTGATAAAGATGTTTTAGATCTTGCTGATTTGGAGGTCAAGAAAAATCATATCAAAACATCTACAGGGTTTAATTACAAACTGAGCTCTGATCTAAAAGGCAAAGATTTTACTTAACTTTAAAATTAATATCGCGCTCTATGCCCAAAGAGTGAAAAATCTTTTTGTCATCTGAAAGATCTTTTGGTCCTTCGTAAATTGAGATTAAATAATCTAATAATTTCAAATCTATATTAAGAAGTTCGGCATTTTTTTTAACTAAAAGTGATGCTCCATACCCTTCAACTGTATCTCCGACTTTATCCAATGCACTTTCAGGCTTGTGGCCTTCTGCGAGCAATTCACCGAATCTATAATTTCTAGAATCGGATGAAAGTGCTGTTGAAAAGAAATCGCCAACGCCAGCTAATCCAAGAAATGTTGCAGGATTAGCTCCTCTTGCTTTGCTATATATACTCATTTCCGATAAACATTTAGTTAGAAGTAAACCTATGGTATTCTCGCCAACCCCTTTTTTGTGAAAATAACCCGACAATATTGCATAAATATTTTTTAAAGCTCCACCAAGCTCAACTCCATACCTGTCATTACTAGAAAAAGGCAGAAAATAATCTGTTTTCAGAGCATTACATAATGCATCGATGAAAATGTCATCCTCTCCTGCAACAACAGTACCTGTAAGCTCTTGATTGCTCAATTCTTTCGATAAATTGGGGCCACTCAAAACAAACACATTATCTGAATCAATATTAAATTCATCGATTAAAACTTCGGTCATCAGTTTTCCTGATTTTTGATCAAAACCTTTGACGCAACTTACAAATTTACCCTCATAAGTCTTGTAATTAAGCTTGCTGATCGATTCTATGAAATCTTTACTTGCTACAGTTACCAAAAGTGCATCACACTCATTCAAGCGATCAAGATCTTGTGTTGCTGATATAGCCATCCCATTAAAAGAGAATCCTGATAAGCTTTCATTTTTTGTATTAAGTGATTCAACTTCATTTGTGCGTCTTGAATGAATCAAAACTTCATTTGAGTTTTCGGCAGCTATGCGTGCAAGGACTAATCCAAATTTGCCTGCTCCAATTATTCCTATTTTCATTTTGAGCTGCAATTATACAGAGTTAACTGCTTTCTGTGGAAATTTTTAACTTCTCTAATTTTTGCGCAATCTAAGTCAACAGAAGGTAATTTATTTTCTGAGTAATCTATAAATAAAATTTTGTCCGTAGGATTTAAATCTATGTGCCATAAATCATAATGAGTCAGTCTCCTATCAGAACTTTTTGTTAAAAATAAATTCCGAGCATCTCCCTGAAAATACGCTGCTGTTGATAAGAGTGTGTAATCCTCTGAGGCTAAATAATCATAATCTTCGTTCTGAAATAAATTTTGATAAGTCTCATTCCAACCCCT
>JAAXKA010000182.1 GCA_012269555.1 Alphaproteobacteria bacterium | reverse complement strand
CAAGTTACTTCAGAAGACAAGTGTGAAAATTTGGTTGAAATGTCGTTAGAAGACATTGCCTCGGTTGAGGAAGAGGATACTTCAGATGAAGTATTAAACGAATCTGAAGTATCAGATGAAGAATCAAAAAACACAGACTCAGAAATCAAAGATCAGCTCTTGAGAGCGCTAGCAGAGGTTGAAAATATGCGTCGTCGAAGTGAACGTGATGTTGCTCAAGCCAACAAATATGGTCATTTGGCATTTGCTCGTGATTTGCTCTCATGTTTTGACAATTTATCTCAGGCTATAGCGCTGGCACCTGAGGATAAAAGCAATTTTGATGAAAACTTGAAAAATATATTGGTGGGTGTAGAAATGATTTCGAATGAAATCGATACTATACTTCAGCGTCACCACATTACCAAGATAAATCCAATTGGAGAGAAGTTTGACTATAATCATCATCAAGCGATGTTTGAAGTGCCAAATGACGATGTAGAGGTTGGAACAGTTGTTCAAGTCGCACAACCAGGATATCTGCTTCATGATAGGTTAATTCGTCCAGCTATGGTTGGGGTTTCGAAAAAAAAGAGCTCTACAGATTCTAAAGAAGAAAATTATGTAGATAAACAAGCGTAAAATTTTTTTTGGCGATCTTTTAAGTTTGATGGCCTTGCATGAGAGAAAACAACACTTATATGTGGTTTATTATGGCTTTATAAATGAGGCTAAATTTCCCTTTTTTGGAGATTAATATTTTTGAAGGATTAGAAAAATGGGTCGCGTAATTGGAATTGATTTAGGAACAACAAACTCTTGCGTTGCTGTTATGGACGGCAAAGCACCTAAAGTTATTGAAAACGCGGAAGGTAGTAGAACTACCCCGTCAATGGTTGCGTTTTTAGAAAATGATGAGAGGACGGTTGGGCAGGCTGCAAAACGGCAAGCTGTAACTAATCCAGAGAAAACCATCTTCGCTGTTAAGCGTCTGATTGGTCGCCGGTCTGATGATGATGCCACCAAAAGTTTTTCTGATTTGGTTCCTTTTAAAATTAAGCCTGCAAAAAATGGTGATGCATGGATAGATATAGAAGGGAAAGAATTTTCACCCTCAGAAATTTCTAGTTTTATTCTCAGGAAGCTAAAAGAAGATGCGGAGAGTTATCTTGGCGAAACAGTTGATCAGGCTGTTATCACTGTTCCAGCTTATTTTAACGATGCGCAAAGACAGGCAACTAAGGATGCGGGAAAAATTGCTGGGCTTGAAGTTCTGAGAATTATTAACGAGCCTACAGCAGCCGCACTCGCTTATGGTCTAGACCAGCAAGAGTCCGGGATTGTGGCAGTTTTCGATCTAGGAGGCGGTACTTTTGACGTATCGATATTGGAAATAGGGGACGGGGTTTTTGAGGTTAAATCAACTAATGGAGATACTTTCCTCGGTGGTGAGGATTTTGACCAGGCAATCATAGATTTTTTAGCTGACGAATTTAAAAAAGAAACAGGTATAAACCTGAGAGATGATAGAATGGCATTACAGCGTCTAAAAGAGGCAGCAGAAAAAGCTAAGATAGAATTATCAAGTGCTGTTCAAACAGATGTTAACTTGCCTTTCATAACTGCAGATCAGTCAGGGCCAAAACATTTAAACGTGAAAATCACACGCGCAAAATTGGAAGGTCTTGTGTCTAGTCTAGTGGAGAGGAGTTTAGAGCCTTGTCGTAAAGCTCTTAAAGATGCCGGTTTAGCTGCATCTGAGATTGATGAGGTTATATTAGTTGGCGGTATGACCCGTATGCCTAAGATCATTGAGACGGTAGAAAAATTTTTTGGGAAAGAACCTCATCGTGGTGTTAACCCAGATGAAGTTGTGGCATGTGGCGCTGCAATCCAAGCAGGTGTTCTCACAGGCGATGTAAAGGATGTTTTGCTTTTAGATGTAACTCCTTTGTCGCTGGGTATTGAGACTTTAGGCGGAGTTTTTACTCGTTTAATCGACAGAAACACAACAATACCAACTAAGAAAAGTCAGGTGTTTTCTACAGCTGACGATAATCAATCAGCTGTTACAATTTCAGTTTGCCAAGGCGAAAGAGAAATGGCGAGTGATAATAAGCCACTTGGTCAATTCAACCTTGAGGGAATTCCAGCTGCTCCAAGAGGAGTTCCACAGATTGAGGTAACATTTGATATTGATGCTAACGGTATAGTGAAAGTTAGCGCCAAAGATAAGGCTACTGGTAAGGAGCAGGCTATTTCAATTAAGGCCTCAGGCGGATTAGAAGAAAATGAAATAGAGAAAATGGTTAAAGATGCAGAGTTGTATGCTGAAGATGATAAAAAAAGAAGAGAAACAGTCGAAACACGCAATCAGGCTGAAGCTTTGACTCATACCGCAGAAAAAACCCTCTCTGATCTTGGTGACAAAGCAGACCCATCTTTACGGTCAGATGTTGAAGCAGCAGTTGCAGCCGTAAAATCCGCTCTTGAAGGAGAAGATGAAGCACTAATTAAAGAAAAAACAGAGGCACTTTCCACCACGATGATGAAGCTTGGAGAGGCTGCATACTCTGGAGATTCTGATGATAAAGATGGGGAACCGACATCAGAAAAAAATCTTAATGAAAATTCGGATGAGGTTGTAGATGCTGATTTTGAAGAAATTGACGATAGTGATAAAGACAATGAAGAAGATATGAAAAAAGCTAATTAAGTCTTCATATATTAAATACCATGCATCTCATAAATATATTTTGAGCATGGCTGATTCTTTTGTTATTCGTTTTATCGATTAATTAATAACTAATGTTGGTTACCTTATATGTCAAAAAGAGATATTTATGAAGTGCTTGGGATCAGCCGGGATGCGGATGATAAAGCCATAAAGTCCGCATATCGAAAATTAGCTATGCAAAATCACCCTGACCGAAACCCGGATGATGAAGTAGCAGCAGAACGCTTTAGGGAGGCTGCTGAAGCATATGAGATATTGAAAGATCCTCAAAAAAAAGCTGCCTATGATAGGTTGGGCCACGCTGCTTTTGACCAGACAAGTGGGGGGTTTGGAGGTGCTAGTGGCTTTGCTTCCAGTGGTTTTGGAGGAGGAGGTTTTTCTGATATTTTTGAGCAAATGTTTAGTGAATTTTCTGGCGGGCAGAACGAGGGTAGACAGAGCAGGAAAGGAGCTGATCTAAGATATGACCTATCTGTATCGCTAGAGGACGCTTACTCAGGGTGTAATCAAGATATACAGATTACAGTGTCTGGAAAGTGTGAGGACTGTGCAGGAACAGGAGCGGCTAAAGGAAGTAAGCCAGTAACATGTTCACAATGTGGCGGTCATGGAAAGGTTCGAGCACAACAAGGCTTTTTTACTATAGAACGCACATGTGGTTCATGTCAGGGAGTTGGAGAGACTATCTCAAACCCATGTAAATCCTGTCGTGGTCAGGGCAGAGTCCAAAAAATAGAAACATTGTCCGTAACTGTGCCAGCTGGTGTAGATACAGGTACACGTATTCGCCTTTCGGGCAAGGGAGAGGCTGGATTAAGAGGAGCTACCTCGGGAGATTTATATATTTTTATATCAGTTGATCAGCACTCAATTTTTCAGCGTGACGCCGATACATTATATGTAAAAATACCTGTTCCAATGGTAACAGCAGCACTAGGGGGCTCCATAGAGGTACCGACTTTAACTGGAAAGTTAACAAAATTAAAGATTGATGCCGGCACCCAATCAAATCGGAAATTTAGAATGCGGGGTAAAGGGATGCCTGTACTTCGAAGCTCCAGAATAGGAGACCAGATCGTTGAGATTCATGTGGAAACGCCAACAGAGCTGACTCAAGAGCAGAAACAGTTATTAAGGAAATTTAGCGAACAAGGAAGTGTGTCACCAGAGACTGAAGGTTTTATGAAACGGGTAAAGCGTATCTTTGGAAATGACTAGTAACTAATAGCTAGTAATGTTAATTTTTATAATCATGAAGTATTGTAATCGTTAGGAATAAAGATGTTTGCCCCTATAAAAGTTGCTCTTCCGGGATTTGGTGGTCGAATGGGTCAAATGATCGCAAGGCTCATTCAAGAAGACAGTTCATTTGAGCTGGTTGCTGCAACAGAGACACTTAATTCTAAATTAATTGGGCGCGACATATCGGACAATCTTGGCATTCCCAAAACAGGGATTAAAATTTCTTCTTCCGCTGATATCTTAGGAAATAGCAGTGATGTTATCATTGATTTTACTCAACCAGAAGCTACCATGGAACACGTTCAAATTGCTCTGGAGACGAACACTCCTATGGTAATAGGTACAACAGGTCTTAATAAGGCGCAGGAAAAAAAAATATCAGATGCTGGTAAACTTATCCCTATCATTTATTGTGCGAATACTTCTATAGGCGTAACAATTCTTTTACAACAAGTGCAACAAATTGCTTCTAAATTAGAGGATAGCTGGGATATAGAAATTATTGAAACCCATCATAATCAAAAATTAGATGCCCCATCCGGCACAGCACTCGCATTAGGAAAAGCTGCAGCGCAAGGACGCTCTGTATTATTAGAAAAGGTCCGTGTTAGTGGGCGTGATGGAATAACAGAAGTGCGTAAAAAAGGTGACATTGGTTTTTCTGCAATTCGTGGTGGCGATATTGCGGGAGAACATACAGTTATATTCTTTGGAAAAAATGAGCGCATAGAATTGACCCACAAAGCTAATGATAGGGTGATTTTTGCGCGCGGGGCTTTAAAAGCCGCTCAATTTATTTCGGACAAATCAAATCAAACCAATTTTAATGGCTATTTTACAATGGATGATGTACTTAGTTAACAAGCGCCCCTCATACGCTCAAAACAATTATTCAACGCGCTAGCCAGATGTGCTTTCTCTTGTGGTGGAAGAAACTCTCCTATCTCCAACTGCTCAGCATGATAGTTCAAAAAAAGCTTATCCGATGTACCTATAGATTTAATACAGCTAGCTTTTATCCAGGGAGACTCAATGGTAAAATCAATTATAGCACCGCTCCAGTTTATTTTCTTTATAAATGTTGAGTTTTTGGTTATCAATATTTGCTCAAAATTTTTGCTAGATTTATAATTTACCTTAAACAAAAACCATACTAACCCGATTTCAATGCCTAAGAAGCCAATAACAGGCCAAGCGCCCATGGAATAAAAAAATAAACTTAAGAAAAATATTAACCCTATAAATCCTATCATAAGATATAAATAACCAAGGTTTCCAAGAGAACGATATGGGCATAAAGTGATTGTGATAATCTCGCGCTGTTTTAGATTTGTTTCGTAATGCCAGTGAGAATTCTCAGATTGTTTAAACATGTTTTAACCATCAAATTATTAACTTTATTTATTTAGCATAAAAGAGGGGAAAAAATGGGGTCTAAATTTAAAACTAAACAAAATAAAATGGTTTTATCAAATATAGACCCGTTGTTCCAGATATTATCTAAAGCAAACCCTCACCCAAAAACAGAGTTGACTTTTATAAACTCATTCACACTTCTAGTTGCGGTTGTATTATCGGCACAGGCAACGGACGTCAGTGTAAATAAAGCGACGAAAACACTATTCCAAAAAGCTTCCACCCCCGAAGACATGGTTAAATTAGGCGTTTCGGAGATTAAGCAACATATTAAAACTATTGGTTTATATAATAATAAAGCTGAAAACGTTTTCAAATTATCTAAGATTTTGATAGAAGAACATAAAAGTGTGGTGCCAGAAGATAGGGGATTACTTGAGGCGTTGCCAGGAGTTGGTCGAAAAACAGCTAATGTCGTATTGAATGAGGCCTTTGGGCAGCCAACTATTGCAGTTGATACGCACATTTTTAGAGTAAGCAATCGAACCGGATTAGCCCCTGGAAAAACACCAAATGAAGTAGAAAAAAAATTGCTCCGAAGAGTACCAGACAAATGGAAAAAAGGAGCCCACCACTGGCTTATTTTGCATGGCCGTTATGTTTGTAAGGCTAGAAAGCCTGATTGTGCCGCCTGTTTAATTTCAATTTTTTGTGGTTATGTAGAAAAAAACATGCCTTAAAAGCTATTCTGAAATCAATGGCTCAACGCATTTGACAACTCTTTTTCGCAAGTAGTCATATCTGTACTGTAACCGAGTTCAGTTGCTCTTATATCTATAAATACGACGGAATAATTATTCTCACTGAACTTAAGAAAAAAATCTATGATACATTTACCAAATTCGTACTGCCATAAATTCATAACTTCATCAATTATAACAAAATTGGGTTTACCAAGAACACTCTCAAGGTTTTCAACTTTTACATTTATTAGGGAATTAATTTTTATTTTTTTAATAGGGGGTGGCTTCATTGGGGCTTGGGGTATAGTTGTTAGCGAGGCAATTTTATTTTCTTGGTGCGTTTTGGATTCTAATATTTTTTTATCCAAATTTTCTCTGTCCGGTTTTGATTTTTTGTTTTCAAAGTTATCTTTTGTAAAAGCAAGACTATTAGTATCTGATAATTGATTATCTTGAATTTTAGTCTCTTTTGAATCTGGTAAACTAGTGAAAGCGTTTTGGTCTACCATTTCCTCCGGATTTTTTTGACCATTGTTTTTACGCTCTTCTTGTGGGACGACATCTAAGGTTATTTTTTCTGGTTGAGTTGCTTTATTTAAGGCATTTGTTTTAACCAAGTCTGTTTCTTTTTCTGTTTCTGATTGATTAACCTTCTGATCACTATTATTAGAGTTTTCTTTTTTTTGTTTAACGGAAGGAAAGTTTGCAATTTTAAAAACGGGTTTTGAGCTATTACTGGGAATGCTTTCACATGCTGATAGAAAAACACTGATTGTAAAAATTAAACTAAACTTTAAGTGTTTTTTGAAAAAATTGTTTTTTATACGAAATCTCATATTCAGTTAAAGTGTTTCATAAACGGCCATAGCTGCAGCATTTACAATATCATTTACTTGCGCACCCATTTGGACAATCTGGAATGGATGTTTAGAGCCAATTAGCATAGGTCCAATAACTGAGCCTCCACCCAGTTGTTGCATAAGCTTAAATGAAATATTGGCAGAATGTAGACCAGGCATAATTAAAATATTTGCTGCTCCTGTTAATCTGCAAAATGGGTATCTTTGCCTTTGTAAATCGTAATTTAAAGCGACTTCCGCACTCATTTCACCATCATATTCAAAATCAACATTCATAGAATCAAGAATTTTTGTTGCTTTGGCTATATGGTCAGTTGAAGGGCCAGAAGGATTGCCAAAATTTGAAAAAGATAATAAAGCAACGCGGGGGGTGTGTCCCATCAACCTAGCTTGATTTGACACAGAGATTGCAATCTGAGCAAGTTGTTCCGCTGTTGGACGTTCATAAATTGATGTATCTCCAAGAAAAACTGTCCTTCCCTTTAAAATTAGCATAGAGCAAGAAACGAAAATTTCTTCATCTTTAGAGTCAATAACACGTCTAACATGCTCAAAGCTTGCTTTAAAAGATCTTGTAACACCAGTTACCATTGCATCAGCCTCTCCGTTAACAATCATGCAAGCACCAAAAATATTTCTGTCTAAATTTACCATTCGCTGGCAATCCCTATAGAGATATCCTTGTCTCTGAAGCCGATTATAGAGAGCATCAGTGTAAACATCATTTTGTTTTGATATTTTCGCATTAGTTATGGGCAAGTCATCAGCACCATCTAGCCCAAGCTGCTCTATTGCCCTTTTAATTCTGTGTTCTCTACCAACAAGAATTGGTTGGCCATACCCGCTGTTCCTAAAAGCAAGAGCTGCTCTAATCACGACTTCTTCTTCACCTTCTGCAAATACAACCCGAGCATTTTTAGAGGATATACGTTCAAAAATTTCTTGCAGAAAAATTGCTGTTGGATCAAGGCGGGCTGATAATTCTTTTTTATAAGCCTGCATATCACTAATCGGTTTCCTTGCGACACCAGTATCCATAGCTGCTTGTGCTACGGCACTAGAAATTGCTGATATAAGTCGTGGATCAAAGGGTGCTGGAATTATATAATCTCTCCCAAATTTTAAAGGCTGCCCTGAATAAGCATTATTTACTTCGTCCGGCACATCTTCCCTCGCAAGCATGGCAATAGCATTTGCAGCAGCAATTTTCATTTCTTCGTTTATTGCTGAGGCACGAACATCCAATGCACCTCGAAATATATATGGAAATCCTAAAACATTGTTAACCTGATTAGGATAATCTGAGCGACCTGTCGCAATAATTGCATCTGACCTAGCGGCTTTAGCATCCTCAGGTGAAATCTCAGGGTCTGGGTTTGCCATTGCAAAGATAATTGGCTCTTTAGCCATTTTTTTAACCATTTCTTTTGTTACAGCTCCAGCAACAGAAAGGCCCAAAAAAACATCAGCTCCCACTATCGCTTCCTCAAGACTACGAGCATCAGTTTTAACCGCATGAGCTGATTTCCATTGGTTCATGCCCTTCTCGCGACCCTGATATATTACACCCGTTCGATCAACAAGGATAACATTGTTGTGAGGTACGCCAATAGCTTTTATGAGTTCCACACAAGCGATAGACGCAGAACCTGCACCATTACATACAACTTTAATATCTTTAAAATTACGTCCAGTTAAATATAGTGCATTCATTAAACCGGCAGCAGTGATTATTGCAGTACCATGCTGGTCGTCATGAAATACAGGTATATCCATAATTTCACGCAATCTTTGCTCTATAATAAAACATTCAGGTGCTGCAATATCCTCTAGATTAATTCCACCAAATGATGGGCCTAATAAGGAAACAGCTTCAATAAACTTTTCAGGGTCCTCGGTATCAACCTCTAAATCAATCCCATCCAGATCTGCGAATTTTTTAAATAGAACAGCTTTTCCCTCCATAACGGGTTTTGAGGCAACAGCTCCAATATTTCCCAATCCCAAAACGGCAGTTCCATTTGAAACAATTGCAACAATATTACCTTTTGCCGTATAATCATAAGCCGTTTCAGGGTCTTTATTTATAATTATACAGGGTTCAGCTACACCCGGTGAGTAAGCAAGTGACAAATCTCGCTGTGTGTTAAGAGGTTTGGTTGGTGTTATTTCAAGTTTTCCAGGCCTTCCCGTTGTATGAAAAGTTATTGCATCTTCTTTTAAATTCTTAATTTTATCCTGCATTTTGGCCCTATTCATATTGATAATAAGTTTTTGTTGAAATAAGTTATTTAGATGGTTTCGTTATCTTTTTTTATAAATTGAATGCTCACGAATTAGTAGGTCAGAGTAGTATAACATGTCAAAAACACAAAAAACTAGTTTGAGTTTATCATCGAAGCCAACACCAATGATGGCACAGTTCCTCGATGTAAAATCACAGTATCAGGATTTTTTGCTATTTTATCGTATGGGCGATTTTTACGAAATGTTTTTCCACGATGCGGAAATTGTTTCAGGATTACTCGGTATAGTCCTGACAAAAAGAGGGCAGCTGAATGGGATTGATATACCCATGTGCGGTGTTCCAGTTCATTCGGTGGATGGTTATTTAGAAAAATTAATTCGACTTGGACATCGTGTTGCCGTTTGCGAACAGGCAGAAACACCAGAATCATTCAAAAAAAGAGGAGGTAAAGGACCTTTACCGCGCTCTGTTGTGAGAGTTGTAACTGCAGGTACTTTAAACGAAGACAGTATATTAGCTCCTGACCTCAATAATTTTTTACTAGCTATTGGCAATGATAATGGTAATTTCGCAGTAGCGTGGGCTGATATGTCAACTGGTACTTTTCATACTCAAGATATTAATGAGGAATCTATTTTATCTACAATTGAACGCCTTAATCCTGCAGAAATATTATATCCAGAAGGCCAAGAAACAATTTTCCAAAAAATAAAAGAAATTTCATGTATTTTCGCCTTACCAAAAGATAGTTTCGATAGCAACAATCCATTGGATGTTTTCCAAGCCTTTTTTCCTAATTCAGTGAACTTGAATAAATTGGCCTATTCAAGAGCACAATTATCGGCAATATACGGTATTCTGAATTACCTAAGCCAAACACAAATTTCACAAAAACCCTTTTTAAGACAACCCATTCTGATGGAAAATAATAGAATTCTGGAGATAGATCCAGCAACACGCCGGTCACTTGAGATTACAAGAACTTTGTCTGGTGAGAAACATGGTTGCCTATTAAATATTATTGATAAAACTAAAACAGCGATAGGAGCACGCTTGCTAGCCAGCAGAATAGCATCACCATTGGCTGTAAAGGGTCAAATTGAAGAACGTCTGGACCTTGTAAATTGGTTTTTGAGTGAGAATTCATTAAAATCAAATCTAGATATTTTGTTAAGAGGGATCCCTGATTTTGAAAGGTCTCTTTGTCGCTTGTCTGTTCGGAGAGGTGGACCAAGAGATTTATTTTTTCTCGCCACTGCTATCGAAAAAACTGAGAAAATATTTAAACTGATTGCGCAATGTATTACGTCATCCGGTCAACCACTTTTTGCAAATATTGACGAAATAATAGTCAGCCCCTATTCGGTGTCCACAAAAATTAAAGATGCATTAGCAGATGATTTACCGTTACTAGTAAGGGATGGTAATTTTATTCGTTCTGGTTTTGATGTAAGCCTTGATTCGTTGCGTAATTTGAGCAAAGAAAGTAGAGATCACATAGTTTTGCTTCAGCAAAAGTATAGTGATGAAACTGCTATCACATCTCTAAAAATTAAATACAATAATCTTCTTGGATATCATATCGAAGTTCGTTCTATCCATGCAGAAAAGTTGATGTCTGATGCCAAATTCATACACAGGCAGACAACAGCCCAGGCTTTGCGTTTTACAACAATTGAGCTTGCAGATTTAGAGAGGGAATTGACAACAGCAGCGGATAGAGCACTAGCTATAGAGCAATCCTTGTATGATAGCCTGGTCCAGGAACTCTTGAAATGCGAGACTAAAATTGCCCAATGTGCCTCTATTATTGCTCAGATTGATGTTGCTTTATCTACCGCATCACTAGCTGAAAATCATAATTACGTTAGACCCGTAATTACAAATAACGCTCAATTTATGATTGAAGCTGGTAGACATCCCGTGGTCGAGTTTACATCAGGCGGTAAAGCAACTTTTATAGAAAATGATTGTGACTTATTACAAGGTAAAAAAATTTGGTTAGTAACAGGACCTAATATGGCGGGCAAATCAACTTTTCTTCGCCAAAACGCTCTTATGGTTATTTTGGCTCAAGCAGGATTATTTGTACCAGCAAAAAAGGCAAATATTGGTATTGTTGATAAATTATTTAGCAGAGTTGGCGCGTCCGATGATTTAGCAAGAGGTCAATCCACTTTTATGATTGAAATGCTTGAAACAGCAGCAATTTTGAGGCATGCCACTCCTAAATCTCTAGTAATTCTTGATGAAATTGGACGCGGTACATCTACTTATGATGGACTTGCAATAGCTCAAGCCACCCTAGAAAATTTGCATGACATTAATCGATGTAGAGGATTATTCGCAACCCACTATCATGAGCTTACTATTTTGGAAGAGAAACTTTCTGACGTAATGAGCTTTCATATGAAAATCAAAGAGTGGAAACAGGAAATTGTTTTTCTTCATAAAGTTACTAAAGGTAGAGCTGGAAGGTCATACGGTATTCATGTGGCAATGTTAGCCGGTTTACCAGACAACGTAGTAGAGCGTGCCAAAAATATATTATCAGAGTTGGAAAGCCAACGATGGTCAGAAGAACAAATTCTCTCTGAAAAAGGGGTTAATTTTCCTCTTTTGGCCAAGGTGGCAGCACCTAGCTCTCATAATGAGACAGAATCAAAACGCACTGAAATTTTCGAATTACTTCAGTCTTTTCACCCAGATGATCTATCACCAAAAGAGGCCTTAAATATGTTGTACGAAATTCATGACCTTTATAAAAAAGGCTGAAAATAATGAAAAAACAACATCGATATCTTTTGAGGCAGCAAGTACAACCAAGTAACGCTTTGTCTTTATTAGCCCCAATTGGTATAGCTGAATATAGCGAGAATTTTAGTTTTCATTCAAAGAAGCTTTCCAAAGATTTAATAAAGATTCAGTCTGAGGAAGATGAAGGTGTTTTTCGTGCAAAACTTCTAAATGTACTCAAAAAAACTCTTTCAGAAGTAAAATCCAAGCTTGCTGAAAACCTATATAAAAATTATGACGGTGCGGTATACGTTGGCACTCATGCCATGATAATGGATCAGCTTATATCAACTATTTATAGAATGACTTTAAGCAGGCATTATAAGAAAAATAAAAAAAAAATAATTGGTTTGTCCATTTTAGCTGTTGGCGGATATGGCAGAGGGGAGCTCGCACCTCATAGTGATATAGATTTATTATTTCTTTATCAGAAAGATCAATTAACCAAGCATCAGCCTGTTATTGAATATATCTTATACCTTCTCTGGGACCTTGGATTGAAGGTAGGTCACGCCACTAGAACGAGTGACCAATGTTTAGAAGCTGCAAATGATGATATAACAATAATGACAGCCCTATTAGAAATAAGGTATATTGAAGGGGACGAAAAGTTATTTGAAAATTTTGAAAAGCGTCTTCGTTCATGGATCTCAGAAAAGCCAGTATCATATTTTGTAACTGAAAAATTACGTGAAAGAGATTCCAGACATAAACTGCATGGCGCAACTCGTTACATGGTGGAGCCGCAAATTAAAGAGGGCAAAGGGGGATTAAGAGACCTTCACACGCTTTTTTGGATAGCAAAATTTGCCTATAAAGTTAGGTCTGTCGAAGAAGTTATTGAGCTCGGTGTTTTGCGAGTTTCTGAGGCAAAAAATTTTGCAGCATCGCAGCGGTTTTTATGGACAGTTCGTTGCTTCTTACATTTAAGATCAAAACGCGAGGATGATAGGCTTACGTTTGATGCTCAGATAGATATTGCGCCAATAATGGGTTTTTCTGGAAGAGGGGGGATGCGTGGCGTTGAACGTTTTATGAAACGTTATTTTTTAGCAGCAAGGCAGGTAGGAACCCTTACAAGGATATTTTGCTCGGCTATAGAAAGTGATTTTGAAAATAAAGGTATATTTGGCTTAGGAAGAATTTTAAATTTTGTAAGCTTTTACAATCAGTCTAGGTTAGCACCATTTGAAATTATGAAAAACAGATTGAGCCTGCCACCATCAATTCGTTTTAGACAGAATCCAGAACTTCTTATCCAACTATTTCATCATGCTCAATTTTTGAAGTCAGATATTCATCCAGAAACATTTAGGAGAATGACACGAGCGATAAAAGCTTGTTCTGTTGCACAATTACAAACAGAAGAAAACAGGAGATTGTTTCTTGAAATATTGACCTCCAAAGACTCAGCGGGTCGCGTGCTTCGTTTAATGAGTGATACAGGTTATCTTAGTAAATTCCTGCCTGATTTTGGGCATGTTATATGTATGATGCAATTTGATATGTATCATAGTTATACAGTAGATGAGCACACTATTAAAGCAGTAGAAATTCTAAACGAAATTGAGACTGGAAAAATTAAAAATGAAGCCCCGCTTGCATGTGAATTAATACATCAGACAGAAGCTAGAAGAGTTCTATATATGGCGGTGTTTTTGCATGATCTTGCCAAAGGTAAAGGTGGAGACCATTCTATTTTGGGTTCCAAAATCGCTGGCAAACTGTGTCCATGGTTTGGTTTTTCTGAAGACGAAACAGACACAGTTAAATGGCTAATTAGATGGCACCTATTAATTAGCAAAATAGCATTCCGTTATGATCTTAATGATCCGAAAACAATCCAAAATTTTGTAGCAGATGTTCAATCTTTAGAAAGGTTAAAACTCCTTCTTGTTCTTACTGTTGCTGATATTAGAGCTGTCGGTCCGACTATTTGGAATGGCTGGAAAGCAAGCTTAATGAGAGTATTATACTACGAATCAGAGCGGGTGCTTGGAGGTTTGGCGCCAAGCCATGAGGAAAGCGGACTGTCAGAACAGTCCAAATCACGAGCAAAGATTTTGATTCAGAAAAACCTAAATTGGGATGATAAAAAATTTGAAAAATATCAAGAATTATTTTATCCTTCATATTGGCTTACTTTTGACGTGCAAACACATTTGTTTCACAGCAATTTGCTAGAAAAGTTTTATAAAAATAAAAACCCGCTGCATCTCGATTTGACTGAAAAAGAAGATAGTAAGTCGACAATGTTAACTATAATTACGCAGGATCACCCAGGATTATTTAGCAGAATAGCTGGCGCGGTTACTATGGCGGGGTGTCAAGTTGTGTATGCACGAATTAATACACGCAAAGATGGCACAATTCTTGATGAATTTATGATTCAGACATTAGAAAAATCTTCTGTAAAAGAACCAGAAACCTTATTTCGTATTAAAAAAATGATAGATGATACATTGGCTGGTAAAATAATTTTAGCAGAACAACTGGGTAAAAAAACAAAAACTATTTCAAAGCGCCAAAAAGCGATGTTGACTGTGCCAAGGGTAACTATCACAAATCAAATGAGCAATACTCACACAGTATTAGAAATAAGTGGCCCTGATAGACCCCAACTTTTATACGACTTAACTCGCAAAATTGCTCAGTTAGGGTTACAGATTAATTCAGCATCTGTTTCCACCTATGGTGATAGAGCTGTTGACGTTTTTTATGTAAAAGATATTTTTGGTATGAAAATTAAGACGGATATAATGATTGAAAAAATCCGAAACTCTCTTCTTCAAGTGTTGAAACAGTCAGAAAAAGATCAGCTATGAACCCCTCTAGCACTAATTCATTTTCTGTGATTCGTGGATTTAAACAAGTTGGGTTTTTTACTGCTATCAGTCGTATCTTAGGTTTAGTGAGAGATGTATTATTGGCTTTAGTTCTGGGAGCAGGTGCCGCTTCGGATGCCTTTTTGGTAGCCCTGAAACTGCCAAATTTCTTTAGGCGAATTACAGCAGAGGGTGCGTTGACAAATGTATTTTTGCCAACGTATGAGGAAGAGATTGCAAAAAATAATAAAAAAACAGCTCTCCACTTAGTAACAGAGGTACAAATTTTACTTGTAATTTGTTTGTCTGGCATCGTTATTATATTTGAATTATTAATGCCATTTATTATACAGATTCTTGCGCCTGGTTTTAAGGCTACAGCAGAAAGGCTTGAAGCTGCAATTCTACTAGCCCGAATTACGATGCCTTACCTTGTTATGATATCCTTGGTAGCTTTATGGTCTGCTTTATTAAATACTCATAGAATATTTTGGCCTGGAGCAGCTACACCAATTTTACTGAATTTAGCGCTTATTTTTGGTGCAGTTTTTGTATTTTTTTCAGTAGGAAATTTGTCTGATGCAACTTTGATATCACTAACCTTCCCATTAGCAGTTAGTGTTTCATTAGCTGGTCTTATGCAAATATTATTAATGAAAATAGTGCTTTTGAGAGCCAAATTAAATCCATCATGGGAATGGGTAGGCATAAGTAAATCAGGCAAAAAAATGTGGAAATCCTTCGTGCCCGCAGCGTTTAGTGCCGGGAGTGTGCAAATAAATATTTTTGTTGATATGATACTTGCCTCATTGCTTCCTGTTGGAGCTATATCTTGGCTTTATTACGGTGATAGAATTAATCAACTTCCCCTTGGGATTATAGGCATTGCGCTCGGAACCGCACTCCTTCCACATCTTGCCAGGTTATACGCCAATGGTGAAAAAAAAGAGATGCAAAAATCTCTCAGTAATTCACTTCATCTGGGGTGGTTTTTTACTATTCCTGCAGCTACTGCACTAATTATAATATCTCCTTTGATTATTTCCGGAGTATTTGGATATGGTGCGTTTGATGAAGTGGATGTCAGGGCAACAGCAGATGCATTAGTAGCTTATGCTATAGGTCTACCTGCATTTGTTGCACAAAAATTATTTCAATCTGTTTTTTTTGCTTCAAATAGACCATCGGTAATTCTAAAAGTAAGCTTTGCAACAGTATTTGCAAATATCATTCTTAGCATTATTTTAATGCAGTTTATAGGGCACGTTGGTTTAGCATTAGGCACATCAATCTCAATTTGGTTTGGGACATTCTATTTATCATATCTTCTCATAAAAGAGGGTTACCTAATATTAGATAGTTTCAATTGTTTTTTGCCTATTTTTATTTTTTGTATATTGATGGGTTCACTTTTAGCTCTTTTAGAAAGTTGGCTAAATAAAACGCAACTTTTGGATATACATGTTTTGGGAATTTTAGTTATATTTGGAATGTGTTTTTACTTTGGTATTGCCTTTTTTGGTGGTTTTTTACCTGCTGGTTTACTAAATAGTAGAACTGGTAAGCATTAAACATTTTAAGGAAATCGTTGTGTATAATGTTGTGTTTATTCTTGATACAGCTTAAAAAGGAAAATATTTCTTAACTAGGAAAAAATGATGTTAAATGGGCGTGTTTTTTCAGGTGTTCAACCTACTGGGAATCTCCACCTAGGAAATTATCTTGGTGCTATAAAAAATTGGGTCGGGTTGCAGAAGGATCATGAAACCATTTATTGTATTGTTGATTTGCATGCTATCACAGTGCCACAAGAACCAAAGTCTTTATCAACAGCAACACATGAAGTAGCTGCATGTCTTATCGCATCTGGAATTGAGGTTAATAAATCTATTTTATTCAACCAGTCTCAGGTACCACAACATGCAGAACTTGCTTGGTTATTTAACTGCGTTGCTCGCCTAGGTTGGTTAAATCGTATGACTCAATTTAAAGAAAAGGCTGGAAAAAATAGAGAAAACGCTACAGTGGGATTATATGCATACCCAACATTAATGGCGGCTGACATCCTTGCTTATAAGGCAACATATGTTCCAGTTGGTGAGGACCAAAAGCAGCATTTAGAGCTTACAAGAGATATTGCAATAGCATTTAATTCAATGTTTGGAGAAAAATTTTTTCCAATTCCAGACCCTATTATTCAAAAAACAGCAGCACGAATTATGAGCCTTAGGGACGGCACCTCTAAAATGAGTAAATCTAGCGCGTCTGATTTTACTCGAATAAATCTAAATGATGATGACGATTTAATAGCTCAAAAAATAAAAAAAGCAAAAACTGACTCAGAACCTCTCCCAGATAATGTTCGTGAACTTGAAGAAAGACCAGAAGCAAGAAATCTCGTGGGTATTTATGCTGCATTAACAAATCAAACTGAAAGCGATGTGTTATTAGAATTTTCTGGAGAAGGGTTTGGAAAATTTAAGCCAATGCTAGCCGAGTGTTTAATTAATACGATTTCACCAATTAGAAACGAGATGAATGTAATATTATCTGATACGGTAGAGTTAGACCATTTTTTGGCTGAGGGAAGCAAAAAAGCGCAGTCGATAGCTGAGCCTATATTGGCAGCTTGCAAGAGTGTTATGGGATTCGTCCAATCTTCTAATTAGTTCGTATCAATTTTGAGTAACTACTTTTCAATATGTGGTATTATTGATACATTGAAAGAAGTTTCTCGTAGAGTATTTTTGAGTAATTAGGTTTTGGAGAAAAAATAAGCATGTTTATACAAACAGAAGAAACGCCAAATCCAGCGGCTTTAAAATTTATTCCTGGTGTCGATGTTATGGGCACAGGGAACGCGGAATTCAATTCTGAGGAAGAAGCTAAGAATTCCCCACTCGCAAAATGCCTATTCAATATCGATGGGGTACAATCTGTCTTTTTAGGTTCAGATTTTATTGCTGTTACTAAAATTGACTCCCTAGAATGGTTTTCTTTGAAACCTGCAATTTTAGCGGCTATCATGGAACACTACGCTTCTGGATTGCCAGTTGTTGAAATATTGGATGAAAAAGCTTCATCTGAAAATGAAACGGATAGTGAGACAGTGCAGCAAATTAAACATTTGATTGATACTAGAGTGAGACCAGCTGTTGCAATGGATGGTGGTGATATTACCTTTTCATCATATGAGGATGGCATAGTTACTTTGCAGATGCGCGGTGCTTGTCAAGGCTGTCCAAGTAGTGCAGCGACCCTCAAAATGGGAATTGAAAATATGCTTCGTCATTACATTCCTGAAGTTAAAGAAGTTAGGCCTGCTGCGTCTTAATTTAAACAAAATGTAGGGAAAATAAGAGATGTCAAGGTTGTTTCAGCCTGTAATTTTGTTAATCTTATTTTGTGCTCTTGTTTTTGGTTTATTATTGCCACTAAATTTTGAAAAGCCACGTTTTTTCAATTCGGAAGTAAAAACGACAATTGAAAGCTATGGAAACGACGACCCTGCTTACAATTTATATAAATATCAACTTGAAAATAGAGATTTCTCAAATAAAGAGTTAGGTTGGTTTTTTCAAATACCAAATAAAACTCTTACACAATTTCTTCCAGTGGGTTTTGAGTATCCACCTCACACATTATCTGGTTTGCTACAAGTGCCAAGAATATATTTGAATTCTGTGCCTATTGGTTTAGATAAATTGCCAGTTGCAGAGAAAAAAGCAATTTTTATTAGGTTAATGTTGCCTTTAATCCTCGAAGCAAATCAAGAAATCTGGAATCAAAGACATATATTTTTGAACACAAAAAAATCAGTAAACTTTTCTGAGGTGAAAAGACTCGCAAAAATTTATAAAATTGACGAAGATACTTATGACAGTCATGAGATGTTTCATTTATTAGAAAAAAAAGTTTTACCAATACCAACTTCCTTGGCATTGGCCCAAGCTGCCATAGAATCTGGTTGGGGAACGTCTCGTTTCAGTACAGAGGGAAACGCGTTATATGGACAATGGTCTTGGTCACCTAAGTCTGGTATTAAACCCTTAGATGCGTCAAATAGCCAGGCGTTTGTTCAAAGTTTTCCTAATCTTAAAAGCTCTGTTCGGTCTTACATGAGAAATTTGAACACACATTTTGCTTATAAAGAATTTAGAAATCTCAGGATTTCATATATTAAAAAAGGAAAATGGCCCGATGGTTTGGCATTAGCTTCAGCTTTGTATCCTTACGCTGAAACGGGTGATGAATATGTTGAGTCTATAAAAAATATTATATTACAAAATAATTTACAACGTTTTGATTATAGCATGCTAGTTAATTAGTAAGAAATTGTCTACCAAACCAACGCCAACGTCCATTTTCTGCAGGCATTGTGCAATTTATCCGTGAACGTGGTCCTTTCAAAACCCCAGGCAATCTAATTTCTGCTCTTGGACCTAATATTTCAACATTAAGTTGACCAAATTCGCCAGAAAAGCATCTCAGTTGGTTTATTGGTGTGAGTGATTTATCGACAGTAAATCCAAAGGAAGGAGGATTGTTTTTTAACACCATGTCTTGAGGTATAATATCTCTCACTCGCAAGGGTTTCCCATCAAGTGCAAGTTTTAGCCTATCAATAGACCCATAAGTTTCATTGAACGCAAATCTTGGTAATTCAAACATATTATGATCAGCATATAAAACACCAGAATTTTGACCGAAAGCTGCAATAAATCCTGCATCCTTAACAGCTTTTACAACATCTAGAGAGTATTCACCATACGGATAGGCAAATAGCATGGGGTATTGGCCAGTTTCTTCCAAAAACCTCTTGTTAGATATAGCAATTTCCTGTTCTATCTTAATTGGGGATAATCTATGCATGTGAGGGTGGGATTTAGTTTGGGAACCAATTGTTACCCCACCTTCCTGTAATTCACGTATTTGATCCCAGTCCATGTAGTTTTTAAGATTATTGTCTACGGGGTCTGTTGCGATAAATATTGTAAATGGATAACCATATTCCTGTAAGCGTGGCCAAGCCTCTTTATAAACCGATAAATACGCATCATCTATTGTAATGGCTATAGTTTTATCATTTATTTCGCCTCCAGACTTCAGCGCTTCTATAATTTTTATTAGCGGCATCACAGTGTAATTACCCTGCCTAATAAATTCGAGATGTGATTCGAATTGTTCAATAGTAACATTTGTTGACGGATATTTGTTTTCACCAAATCGATGATACATTATTACTGTTGCATAATCATTTTTCTCCGCCGCTTTAGCTTGGTTGAGTGATGTTGCGTTAAAGCCAACGGTAATGAAACCAATTAATAAAGACACAAAAAGTAGGTGATGATTAAACATAAAACACGTAATTTCCATTTGATTTTTTTGTATTATACCATAATTTGTTAACTTAAAAATACTACTTTGTTTGCATAAGCCTATTAAAAATAAATTTATAAAGAAAAAAATGATTTTACTTGCGCTAGAGTCTTCGGCTGAATCGAGTTCAGTTGCCATTTGGCAGGATTCCAAACTTCTTTCTTATCAAATTACTGAGGCAAAATTTGGCCATGCTGAAAGAATAATAACTCAGGTACATAAAGCTTTAAAACAGGCTAAACTTGACTTAGATGAAATAGATTATTTTGTTGGCGGGAGAGGCCCTGGTTCATTTACGGGCATAAGAACCTGTCTTGCTACTATAACGGGTTTTAGCATTGCCACAGGTAAAGAATATTATGGCGTTAATGGCTTATCTGCGTTGGGGTTTTCTTGTTATAATAAACTGACCAATGATGGCGAATATAATGATAAAATAGTTATTTTTGCAATTACTGACACAAGAAGAGGATCTTATTATTGCCAAGAATTTAACCAAGAAATTAATGTTCAAAAAGATATAGAGGATTTGTCATTAGAACACCTGCAAATCAAAGTGAATTATTTGATTAAGTCTGGTTACATAGTAAAAATATATGGTCCGTTTGCTAAGATATCTGATATATTTAATGGTAATACAGGAAACGCTTCAAAGGTGCAGTATTTTATGGAAAAGCTTAATGCTGTGCATATAGCAAATTATGCAGCATGGCAGCTACAGGATAAAGGACAGTGTTCACCCGCAACTCCGCTATATTTAGCCCCGGCAATAATAAAATGACAAATAAACAATTAAATGCTTTTTAGTTTAGCTTGATGTTTGAAATAAAAAAAATTAATGCTCAAAATATTGAAGCTGTTTTTAAACTCTATCAGAAAATTAATTTATATAATAAAAGCTCTATTACATTTTTGGAAACATTAAAAAAACCCTATCACATTGGATTTTGTGGACATATGAACAATACCTTAAGTTCTTTTATATCTGCCATTCATGTACTTGATGAAATTGATATTATTGAAATTGGTGTTATAAAAGAACAAAGGAGACAAGGCGTTGCCTATGAACTTGTTTCCCACCTTCAAAAACATTGTATAAAGAACGGTATTCGAAGAATCTTTCTAGGTGTTGCTGAAAATAATATTGCCGCTATTTCTCTATACGAGAAGACTGGATTTAATAAAATTGGAATTCGGAAAAATTATTATTTTAGAGATGGTTGTTCATCTGATTCTTATGAATATTCTTGGAAGGTGAAAAATTAAAACATGCCTAATCCTATATCGAACTTGAAATGTCATAAAACTTAACGTAATGACCAATTGAACCATGACTAACTAATTTGCTATTGATTGTGAATTTATGAAGAATTTATTCCTTAAAACATATGGTTGCCAGATGAATACTTATGATTCTGACAGAATGAAAGATTCTCTTTTACCTTTAGGTTATCAGGAAAGCAAAGACTTACAGGACGCTGATATAATTGTTATAAACACCTGTCATATAAGAGAAAAAGCATCTGAAAAGGTATTTTCAGAGCTTGGTCGTCTTCGAAAAGTAAAAGAGCGTGCTGCAGAACAACAAAATCGGCAGGTAAAAATAGTTGTTGCAGGTTGCGTGGCACAAGCTGAAGGTGAGGAAATTACAAAACGTGCTCCGTGGGTTGATATTGTTGTTGGTCCGCAAACCTATCATAGGCTTCCAGATTTAGTTGCAAAGTTAGATCCAGTTGACAGAAGGCATTTAATCGACACCGATTTTCCTCCAGAAACAAAGTTCGATTTTTTGCCAGAAAAAATAGGAAAACGAGGACCTGCGGCATTTTTATCAGTTCAGGAAGGGTGCGATAAATTTTGCAGCTTTTGCGTTGTTCCATATACAAGAGGTTCTGAGTTTTCACGTTCTGCTAAAGCAATTATCAACGAGGCAAAAAAGTTAATTTCTTCTGGCACAAAAGAACTAACTCTCCTTGGCCAAAATGTGAATGCATGGCACGGAGAGGGGCTCGATGGGAAAGAATGGGGGCTTGGTAGGTTAATTCGAGAATTAGCAGACCTACCAGAACTTTATCGAATTCGCTATACAACCTCTCACCCATTGGATATGGATGATGAGTTAATTAATGCCCATGCTGAGGTAGATAAGTTAATGCCATATCTTCATTTGCCAATACAATCAGGGTCTGATAAAATTTTACATGCTATGAATAGGCGCCATACGGCATTAGATTATTTAAGAATCATAGAGCGGTTACGTTCTGTTAGAAAGGATGTGGCTATGTCTGGGGACTTTATAGTGGGTTTCCCAGGAGAGACGGATAGAGATTTTGCAGATACTATAAATTTAATAAACAAAGTTGGATATGCCTCAGCATATTCTTTTAAGTACAGTGCACGCCTCGGTACGCCTGCAGCAGAAAAATCAGAACAAGTTTTAGAACATATTAAATCGGAGCGTCTGTTGGCGTTGCAGCAATTATTAGATGCTCAGCAATATGCATTTAATAAAAATTGTGAATCTATGGAATTTGAGGTTCTCGTTGAGCAAAGAGGTGTTAAAGGAGGCAAATTAAATGCTAGAACGCCCTACATGCAATCAGTATATTTTGAAGGTTCTGAAAGTCTAATAGGTAAAATAGTACGGGTAAAAGTTTTAGATGGAAGACAAAATTCTTTATTTGCAGAAATCGTAAGTTGAATAAGGTAATCCCAGTGAATAGCAGAGAAGAAAAAGCTTTTAGATTAACTTTTGATGACAATGATTTATTATTATTACTTTGCGGACAATATAATGTCAATTTAGCAAAAATTGAGAAAACGTTAAACGTTTCAATTGATAGTTTTGGAAACGAATTAAGAATCAAAGGATTTTCTGAACAGACAAAGCTTGCAGGGGATGTTATCCAAAGATTTTTTAAGCAACTATCTGCAGACCCAGACCCTCAAGCAGCCGCGGACGGGCCACTTATTGAGGATATATTAAGATTGGTTGAAAATGGATATGACCTTTCAAAACCCTCTTTAAAACCTAACGTGTATGCTGCAACTTGGCGGAAAAAGATTTTTCCACGAACACACGGCCAGGAAGATTATTTTAAAATAATGCGTCAAAATGAAGTTGTATTTGGCCTTGGTCCTGCTGGTACGGGTAAGACATATATGGCAGTCGCAATGGCAGTCGATTATCTTAAAAGTAAAAAAGTCGAAAAATTAGTTCTATCACGTCCTGCAGTTGAGGCAGGTGAGAGGCTAGGTTTTTTGCCTGGAGATATGAAAGAAAAAGTTGATCCTTACCTTAGACCACTTTACGATGCCCTTTACGACATGATGCCTGTTGATAAGGTAGAAAGGATGCTAGTAAGCGGTGAGATAGAGATAGCACCACTTGCATTTATGAGGGGCCGCACATTGAGTAATTCCTTTGTGATAATTGATGAGGCTCAAAATACTACATCAGTGCAGATGAAAATGGTATTAACGCGACTCGGTCACAATTCTAGAATGGTGATAACGGGTGATTTATCCCAAATAGACCTGCCACCAAATCAGCTCTCTGGTTTGGTTGATGCAACTGCCAGACTAAAACAAATAAAAGGTGTTGGAATTTTTTGCTTGTCTGGTGAAGATGTAATTAGACATGCGGTTGTAGGCAGAATATTAAGAGCCTATAATGAAGAAAAAAAATAATGTTTTAAAATCGATTATGTTTTCATACACGAAATTTACTGGACAAATACAGTAAAATTATAGCATCATTTTAATGTAATTGAAAACTATTTGAAAAAAAATGCATACAGAAATCTTAGAAGCCTCTTCAGAAGAATCTGACAGTCCAGAGTCTGACACTCACTATAACACATATTTTGAAAACAATGATAGTTTTGTTCTCTTAAAATTTAAAGATGGGGAAGCTAGCATATCTATCTTAGAAAAATGTTGGTTAGCTATTTTTCACCTAATAGATATGAAAGAGCTCGGTGTAATTATTGAAACGGTCATCAACTTCTCATCTCACCCTATAATTTTGCCAAACAAACGAACCACCCTCTCAATTGTAGCTACAGATGATGCGCATATGTGTAAACTGAATGCCGATTTTAGAAATAAACCAGTACCAACAAATATATTGTCCTTTTCTGACGGGAGCATTGATCATACAGAAGATGAATTTCATCTTGGTGATATATTTTTAGGATATGAAATTATTAATAAAGAAGCAAAAACAAAGAACATCCCTCTAAAAAACCATCTAAATCATTTGATAGTGCACGGCGTTTTGCATCTTCTTGGATATGAACACGAAGATGAACTTCAAGCTCAGATTATGGAAAACAAAGAAAAAAAAATTTTGGGTATTTTTAATATTCCAAACCCTTATTCGTTATGAGGAAAAAAAACTATGACATTCCTTAAGAATTTCAAAATGGGACCATTTAGTTTTAGAAAGCAATCGGTAAGAGATGAATTATCAGAACTAATCGAAAACTCAAACAACACGAATGATAGTTTTGATGATCATGAAAGCGCTTTGTTACGAAATATTTTAGATTTGAAAGATTTAACAGCTGAGAGTCTCATGGTTCCAAGAGCTGACATTGTTTCTATAGACCTGACTGAAAACATTGATAGTGTTATGTCGCATATCTGCTCTGCTAATCATAGCAGACTGCCTGTTCATAACGGCTCCATGGACTTGATATTAGGAATGATTCACATTAAAGATCTAATGCCACACTTACTTGAGGGCTCAAAGCCGGATTTAGAAAAACTGATGCGTCCTGTTTTATTTGTTTCGCCTTCAATTTGGGTGATGGATTTACTTCATGAGATGAGATTAAAAAGACGCCATCTTGCTCTAGTAGTTGATGAATTTGGGGGTGTCGACGGTCTTGTTACAATTGAAGACCTTGTAGAAGAGATCGTTGGAGAAATAGAAGATGAACATGATGAAATGGAAATGCCTCGTTTCGAGCTAATAGAGGAAGATTCGGCAATAGCAGATGCGAGACTAGAGCTTGATGATCTTGAAAAATTAGTTGGTCCTTTAGTGGATGATGAAGAACGTGAAGAGATTGACACAGTAGCTGGGCTCGTATTCCAACTGGCTGGTAGAGTTCCAGTGAAAGGTGAGGTTATACGTCATCCCTGTGGATTGGAGTTTGAAGTCCTCGAAGGAGATCCGCGACGCATTACATTGTTGAAGATAGATGGTATTCATTCGGTTAATAAACTAAAATAAACTAAATGTTAATTTAAGAAGCAAGCCAAGGTGAAAATAGCCGAATTTAAATTCATTAAATTATCCAATAAGTTACATCAGAAAGAGCTTTTTTTGCAGGTATTTGCAATGGCTTTATTTGGCATGTTAGCTTCATTTTCACTTCCGCCTCTGTTTATTTTTCCAGCAATTTTTGGATTTGTTCCATTTTTTATTCACTCATTGCGTTCAAAGTCTGTAAGGCAAATTATGTGGTTATTTTGGGGATTTGCCTTTGGTTGGTTTGCTGCCTCACTTTATTGGATCTCGGCATCTCTATTTGTGGATATTTCATGGCAAATTTTATTATTACCCTTTAGCTTGTTTGGTTTACCAGCATTTTTATCTATTTTCTGGGCATTTGCGGGTTTATTCGTATTTATTTGCGGAAAAACTATTATATCTAGACTATTATTTTCGGTCCTTTTTATTGGTTTAGCAGAATTAGGAAGGTCTGTTTTATTTACAGGATTTCCTTGGAACTCACCATCACATCTCATATTAACTCATGTTTACTTGTCTCAGATTGCATCTGTGATAGGACAAAATGGTTCTGCCTTTCTCATGCTTTTATTTATCGTTTCTCTTTGTTTTCTATATCTTCGTTCTTGGAAGCTGTGTTTTTTATGTATTATGCCTTTTATAATAAGTGTTTTTTATGGTTATTGGAGAATTGATTATGGTTCTGTACCAATTAATTTAGAATTGGAACAAAATTCAGATTATTTGATAAGGATTGTGCAGCCAAACATTCCACAAAATCAGAGGTGGAAGCCAGAATATAAGGACGAACATGTAGATAGTTTATATACTTTATCTAAATTGAACAAAACGTCAGCATCATTAATAATTTGGCCTGAGGCTGCATACCCTTCTATTTGGCCAAACACCAAAAAAGAATTTAATGATATTGTTAAAAAAATATTAGATAATAAATCAGAGCTTTTATCTGGGATGCTTCGTTTTGATCTGGATAAGAAATTATATAATTCTGCAATATTATTTGACACTAATGGTGATTCAGCTGGAATAATTGATAAGCAAAAACGTGTTCCATTTGGAGAATATATTCCATTTAGAGATAACTTTCCTTTTAAAAATTTATCTTTATTTGGGAATAAGATGGATATTAATATAGGACCAAATAAAGGATTATTGTACACTAAAGATGATATTAAATTAGGAATTTTTATTTGTTATGAAATTATTTTTCCAGCTTTATTTTCATCAAAAGATAGACCAGACATTATAGTAAACTTAACTAATGATGCTTGGTTTGGCAAAACGCTCGGTCCTTATCAGCATTTAAGTCAGGCACGCCTGAGATCAATAGAGGAGGGGTTACCTTTGGTCCGTGTTGCAAACACTGGAATTTCAGCTGCATTTGATTACAAGGGTATTCTTATTGGTAAAATAAACCTCTCTGAAAAAGGGATTTTAGATATTTTGTTACCACTTAAACAAGAAGCAACAATATATTCTAGGTATAGGTGGAAAATTACAACTGTATTAATTTTAATTTTGACCCTATGTTTAGTTTTCCTTGACCAAAATCATTTGCGAGGGCAAAAAGCAAATAAATTTTAACGGAATTGGTTGATGTCTTACTTGTTTACTTCTGAATCTGTTTCTGAGGGTCACCCAGATAAGGTTTGTGATAGGATCTCTGATGTTGTTTTGGACTTGTTTTTAGAACATGAGCCTGAAGCTCGCGTTGCGTGTGAAACTTTAGCTACAACAAATCGCGTTATATTAGCTGGGGAGGTTAGAGCTAACCAAAAGCTCCTTCCTGATATAATGGAAAAAATAGAGCCAGCAGTCCGCTCGGCTGTCAGGGATATAGGTTATTTTCAGGAAAAATTTCATTATGCTCATTTTGAATTTTTTAATTATTTACATGAGCAGTCTGTGGATATATCTCAAGGTGTTGATAGCAAAAGCAACAAGGATGAAGGAGCGGGTGACCAAGGATTGATGTTTGGCCATGCCTGTATAGAAACAAAAACTCTGATGCCGGCTGCTATTCATTATTCTCATTTAATTTTAAAAACTCTCGCTAATTATAGAAAAAAGGAACAAGATTCAATTTTTGGTCCAGACTCAAAGTCACAGATTACGTTGAAATATAGTGACTCAGGTAAAATCCTTGGTGTAGATACTATAGTTTTGTCGACACAGCATAAAAAGGGGGTAAATACCCAAGAAATTAGAAATATAGTTACGCCTTTGATTGATAATTTACTGCCGGAAGGTTGGATGGTGTCAAAAGATAAACTTCTTATAAACCCCACAGGAAAATTTGAAATAGGTGGACCAGATGGAGACACAGGACTTACTGGTCGAAAAATTATTGTGGACACATATGGGGGTGCTGCCCCGCACGGAGGTGGAGCGTTTTCTGGAAAAGATCCTACTAAAGTCGATAGGTCAGCTGCATATGCAGCAAGATACCTTGCAAAGAATATTGTTGCCGCTGAACTTGCTGAAAAATGTACAATACAAATTGCGTATGCGATTGGTGTTTCTCAACCTGTATCTATAAATGTAGATACTCATGGCAGAAGTAAATTTGAAAGTAAGAAAATTGAAAATGCCATTCGGGAATTAATTGACCTATCACCAAAGGGCATACGGACCCATTTGAAGCTAAATAATCCGATATATGCTTGCACTTCTGCATACGGCCATTTTGGACGTGAATTTCAAGAGATGGGTAAAAACACATTTTCTTGGGAAAACACAGATTTGGTTAACTCATTGAAATCATTTTTTTGATTGCTAAGGCATATTAATTTTACCAATGAATTTATCCATGGAAGAATTTCTGCCTTATTACGGGAGACGAAAAGGAAGAAGGCTAAGTAAAGCTTCAAAGCGGTTACTTGAAAAAAATTTGCGAGCGTATTTGTTGCCCCATAAATTTAGTCATCCAACATGCTTATTTACCCATTATCCAGAAAAAATTTTTTTGGAAATAGGTTTTGGTGGTGGAGAGCATTTAGCAATGGAAGCTAAAAATCATCCTGAAAATGGTTATATTGGTGCTGAACCCTTTCTGAACGGTGTGGTTTCGCTTTTAAGACATTGCAAAAATGATGAGATTAAAAATATTCGCATATGGCCAGATGACATTCGGTTACAGGTTTCATCATGGCCTAACAATTGCTTGGATGGTGTGTTTATCATGTTTCCAGATCCTTGGCCAAAAAACAGACATGCAAGTAGACGAATAATTAATAAAGATAATCTTGAAGAACTCAGTAGATTAATGAAAATTGGAGGGGAACTCAGAATTGCGACCGACCATTCTTATGCAAAAAACTGGATTTTAGCAGGAATGTTAGAAAACCCGAATTTTGAATGGTCCGTCAACCATCCTAAAGACTGGAATATAAAACCTAAGAACTGGCCTGAGAGTAGATATATGAGGAAGGCTATTATAGAAGGGCGAAAACCAGCTTGGTTTAACTTTAAGAGAGTGACTAATTGATTGTTTTAGTCTAGAGTTTTAGCTTATATGAAATTTTTTTATATACTTGAAAGATTATCTAGGTTGTGATACTCTTTTTGTATAATCGTGTCGAAAATATTTGGTGGGCTCTGACCCGCCTTTTTTTTGGTTAATAAACAAGGTTTGCTTTTATATATATGTCCCTCTTAAAATTGACACAAATTGTTGAACCAGCACTTGAAGACATAGGTTACTTGCTAGTACGGTTAAATTTTTCTATGCAAGATGAAAACTCTAATAGACAAAAGAGGTCAAAACTTCAAATTTTGGCTGAACCGGTTGATTTATCAGAAATGACTGTAAAGGATTGTGAAAAAATAAGCCGTCATATAGCTACCGTACTCGATGTGGAAGACCCTATAAAAGTCCCTTATTATCTTGAGGTAAGCTCCCCTGGGATAGACAGGCCATTAACAAGAATTGCTGATTTTGATAGATTCAAGGGTGAATCAGTAAAGGTGCGAATGCGGTTCATAAGGGACGGACGGAAACGATTTAGAGCAAAAATAGCTAAAGTTGATGAAAACGAAAACATTATATTCGAAACTGGATTTGGAAGGATTACACTTGGACTTGGTGAAATTGAATCCGTTTGTATAGACCCAAGCAAATATTTTTCGACAAAGTCTAGGGTATAATAAAAAAGAAAAGAGATTACAATGGATACATCTTCAGTTCCTGGATTAGAACTTATTCAAATTGCAGATGCAGTTGCGAGGGAAAAGTCAATTGACCGTGACGAAGTTATTACGGCGATGGAGGAAGCAATTCAAAAAGCAGGTCGCTCTAAATACGGATATGAACACGATATTAGGGCAATGATTGATAGAAAAACAGGTGCCATCAGTCTTGAGAGATGGACAGAAGTCGTTGAAGATATCGAAGATGATGCAACTCAGATGTCAGTAGATGAGGGGAAAAAACACCAAATTGAATTAGGGGAATTTTTACGTGAACCTTTACCACCAATTGAATTTGGCAGAATCGCAGCACAGACAGCTAAGCAAGTAATATCACAAAAAGTTAGAGATGCAGAGCGTGCAAGGCAATATGAAGAGTACAAAGATAGAGTTGGAGAAATTGTTGTAGGCACCATAAAGCGCTCTGAAAGTTATTCAATTACAGTCGATCTTGGTAGGGCAGAGGGAGTAATTAGACGTGAGGAGATGATTCCACGTGAAAATTTGCGACAGGGAGATAGAATAAGAGCATACATTTTAGATGTAAGAGAGGAAGTAAGAGGCCCTCAAATATTTTTGTCTCGAGCATCAAATGACTTTATGGCTAAATTATTTACTCAAGAAGTTCCAGAGATTTATGATGGAATTATTGAGATTAAGGCTGTAGCAAGAGAACCAGGAAGTCGAGCTAAAATATCGGTTCTCTCAAGAGATACTAGCATTGATCCTGTAGGGGCCTGTGTTGGGTTGCGTGGTAGCCGTGTTCAAGCAGTTGTTGGTGAATTGCAAGGTGAAAAAATAGAAATTATACCATTTGTAGAGGATCCTGTTGGTTTTGTAGTAAACGCACTGGCACCTGCCGAAGTCGCAAAAGTTTTGATGGATGAAGTTGCTAATAGGATGGAAGTTGTTGTTCCAGACGACCAACTTAGTCTTGCAATAGGTAGACGTGGACAAAACGTTCGTCTTGCCTCACAGCTTACTGGTTGGTATATAGATATTTTGACTGAAGCAGAGGAGTCTGAGAAGCGACAGGAAGAAATAAAAACCCGTTCCAGCCGATTTATCGAGGCATTAAATATTGACGATGTTATTGCTCATCTTTTGGTTGCGGAGGGATTTGTAATGCTAGAAGATATTGTAGTTGCAGAAATTGAAGAACTTGCAGATATTCAGGGTTTTGATATTGATATTGCAACGGAAATTCATAATCGAGCTGTTGAATTTGTTGATGCAGAAAATAAACGTATTGAGAGTGAACTTGCAAGATTGAATGTCTCGAATGATCTTCGTCAGTTTGAATATCTGTCCCTTCCTATGATGCTTAAGTTAGCTGAAAATGAAATTCTAAAACTAGATGATTTGGCAGAATTAGATAGTGAGGAGTTAATGAATTTGATTGGAGAGCTTGGTCTCGATGATGAAGTGGAGGCAGGAAACATTATTATGGCTGCTCGAGCACATTGGTTTGACGAAGATAAAACAACAGAAGATGCAGTTAAAAATAAATTAGATGATGAACAATCTAGTCTAGCAGATTAATTTGTATGAGCTCAAAATTAAATGGTAAAACGGACCTGCATAATAACTGGTGAAACAGATGAGTCCACAAACCTGTTAAGGTTTGTTGTTAGTCCTGACAAGTCTCTAACTCCCGACGTTTTGAATAAATTACCAGGTAGAGGCGCTTATACTTTGCCAAAACCTGAATACGTAAAGGAAGCGCTGTACAAAAACAGATTTGCTAAACATCTTGGTTTTTATAAATATTTATCACCAATAGAAATAGATTTATTTCTCTCTTCACTCGAAAATTTATTACAGAAACATTTTATTGAGCAGATAGGTCTTGTTCGAAAGCAGGGAAGTGCAGTCGCTGGTGCGGGTAATTTGAAAGAAAATCAGTTTGCTAAGGGCTTACTTATCGCAGCCGACGCTTCTAAGAGAGAAGCTAGAAAAATTATGTCACTGACCAGGCCTAGTTGGATATTGAAGAACATTCCGGCAGAAACCTTAGGAAAGGCTTTCGGACGAAATTCTTTAGCATTTGTAGGCATTTTTAGTTCAAAAAATGAAAAAAATAATTTTGATGGACATCTCATTAGGCGTTCTTTTCGTAGGTGGGAAGCATTTATTCACGAGAACTCTTGTCAGAGGGGCACCGACGGGTGTATCAACGAACGAATTTAGCTTTTAAATGAATAATTAAGGTAGCAAAAAGGGCGTATAATGAGTGAAGACACAAATAAGACCAAGACCTTAAGTTTGTCAGGTAGTGGCAAGTTATCACTTGGTGGTGTGGACTCCCCTGCTCGCCGAGGCTCTGAAGTTAGCGCAAGGAGAGGTAAAACCGTGCAGGTAGAAGTCCGTAGGAAAAGGGCTCCTGCAAGTCAAATCCAAAGAAACCCCTCAGCGGCATTGCAGACTAAAGCAAATCAGTCACCAGCTCTATCGCCGCTTGTGGTTGACAACGAAGGGGAAAACCAACTTCAAGATGGCCTTACGGCTACAGAACGTGCTAATCGCATTGCAGTGTTAAAACAAGGTATGAAACGTTCTGAAGAAACTTCTAATAAACTGGGAGAGATCAAAAAAAATGTAGAAGGGTCTAATGGACAAAGTTCGGATCTTGAAAATGACTCTCATGAAATTTCAGATAAAAGCAAAGATTTATTATCAGAACGGCGACGTACAGAATTAGCAGAGCTCGAAGAAATAGAAGCGCAAACAAAAGCAAAAAAAAATCAAGAGTTGTCAAAAATTGAAGCTGAAAAACTCAGACAGAAAAACATAAATTTGATGCCTTCAGATATTATCAAAGAGGCACCACAAAATAAGCGCCTTAATGATGCGTCGCCAAATAGACGGAAACGCGACGATGATATTGAACAGCCACGCAGATCTCCTGGAAGAGTTCGCGATGGTCTCTCAAGAAGGCAAGGTAAACTTACTATATCAGAGGCGCTTTCAGGTTCAGAAGGTGGCAGGCAACGTTCTCTTGCGTCTGTTAGAAGACAGCGAGAAAAAGCTCGTATGCGTGAGGAAACACAACCTCAGATTAAACAGGTTAGAGATGTTACAATCCCAGATTCAATTACTGTATCTGAGCTAGCAAATCGTATGGCTGAACGTTCCGCAGACGTCGTAAAAGAACTGATGAAGCAAGGTATAATGGTTACTGCAACTCAGACTATTGATGCGGAGACAGCAGAGTTAGTTACAATAGAATTTGGTCATAAGGCACTCCGAGTATCTGAATCAGATATTGAGATTGGTCTTGAAGGTGAGGAGGACTCTCAAGACAGTCTGAAAACAAGACCCCCTGTTATAACGATCATGGGACATGTTGATCATGGTAAGACTAGTTTATTAGATGCTATTCGTAAAACAGACGTCGCTGGAGGTGAGTCAGGGGGTATCACCCAGCATATAGGCGCATATCAAATTAAAACACAGTTAGAAAACATTATCACTTTTATTGATACTCCGGGGCATGAAGCTTTTACAGAAATGCGTTTAAGGGGCGCAAATACTACAGATATTGTAGTTCTTGTTGTTGCCGCAGATGATTCTGTGAAAGCACAAACTATTGAAGCAATTAACCATGCTAAAGCAGCGGAGTGCCCTATTATTGTGGCGGTAAATAAATGTGATAAACCAGAAGCAGATGCTCAACGGGTTCGTAATGATTTACTGCAATATGAAATTATAACAGAAGATTTTGGCGGAGAGATCCAATGTATTGATGTTTCCGCCCATACAGGAGAGGGTCTTGAAAAGTTAGAAGAGGCTATGATGCTTCAAGCAGAGATTTTAGAACTAAAGGCAAATCCAGATAGGTCTGCGGAAGGTTCTGTGATTGAGGCTAAAGTGGAGCGCGGAAAAGGTTCTGTTGCAACAGTATTAGTTCAAAAGGGAACGTTGAAAGTTGGTGATATTTTTGTTGTTGGAGCAGAATATGGAAGAGTGCGTGCACTCCTTAACGATAAAGGTGCAAATTTAAAAAAGGCACTTCCGGGGCAGCCAGTTGAGGTTTTGGGACTAAACGGCACACCAATGGCCGGTGACCAATTTATTGTTGTCCCTACAGAGTCCAGAGCTCGTGAAATTGCTGATTATCGAGGTAGAAAAGCACGAGACAAAGAGGCTGCAATAAAAGCACGAGGGTCAGTTGAACAAATGTTATCAGCAATTGCAGCAGGTGAAGCTGAAGAATTGCCTGTAGTAATAAAAACAGACGTTCATGGCTCTCTTGAAGCTATAAAAGTTGCTCTTGATAAACTAGCAACAGATCAAGTTAAGGTACGCATCTTAACAGGTGGAGTTGGTGCATTATCGGAATCAGATATATCTCTAGCTGCAGCTTCACAAGCTATTGTTGTTGGATTTAATGTTCGTGCTATTCCTCAGGCTCGAGATCTAGCTCGACGTGATGGCATTGAAATTAGATACCATTCTATAATTTATGAGCTAATCGATGAAATTAAATCAGCGATGAGTGGATTATTAAGTCCAGATAAGCAAGAGGAATTCATTGGATATGCAGAAATAAGAGAGGTTTTTTCAGTATCAAAACTAGGTAAAGTTGCAGGATGCTACGTTACAGAAGGAATAATTCGTCGTGGGTGTAGTGTTCGTTTGTTAAGAGATAACATTGTAATTCACGAAGGTTCTCTTAAGACACTGAAACGTTTTAAAGATGAAGTAAAAGAGGTAAAGGATGGCATGGAATGTGGGATGGCGTTTGAAAATTATTCTGATATACAACAGGGTGACGTTATTGAATGTTTCGAAGTAACAGAGGTGGCTCGTAGTTTGTAATTTAATTACTTCTTTTATATTCAGTGTTTCTTGATTGAAAACTAGGTAATTATTATGTCGAAAAAAGCTAAAACATCTAGCAAATCTCCAAGTAAACGCCAGTTGCGTGTTGGAGAAGAAATACGCCATATATTGGCTGGAATATTTATAAGACAAGATATATATGTTGATGAACTAAGTGGTAAATCGATCACTGTAAGCGAGGTTTCTGTAAGTTCAGATCTTTCTAGCGCAAAGGTTTTTGTTATGACCTTGGGTGGACAAGACATAGAAATCATACTTCCTGTTCTAAATAAGATGGCTCCATTTTTTGCGCATCATGTTTCTCAGAAAGTACACCTTAAACGCATGCCAAAGCTTAGTTTTTTAAAAGATGAAAGTTTTGATTACGTAGATAAAATTACTTCTTTATTTAATAATTTACCTAAACCATTAAATGCTGAGACCTCAATCTGCAATGAGAATGAAATACAGGTTGATACTGAAGCAGACAGCTTCTCGCAGACAAGAAAATCTTGAATGAAGCTAAATTAGTAATGTTATCTAATAAGACCAAGATAAATGGATGGATCAACTTCGATAAGCCCGCAGGGATAAGTTCTGCAAAAGCTTTAGCTGTTATTCGTAAAAAATTGAATTGTTCAAAAATTGGCCATGGTGGGACCTTGGACCCATTGGCTAGTGGCGTATTGCCCATTGCTATTGGGGAGGCAACAAAAACTGTTTCTTATGTAATGGATAGCGCAAAAAAATACGAATTCACAATAAGTTGGGGGCACGAAACAACAACAGATGATAAAGAGGGTTCACCTACCAGAACATCCAATAAGATTCCCACAAAGGAGGATATTAACAGGTGCATCCCTGAATTTATTGGGACAATAAAACAAACACCGCCAGATTACTCAGCTGTAAAGATAGATGGCAAGCGGGCTTATTCCATTGCACGTTTTTTTGAAAAAAGGGGAATAGAAAATCAAGTGGATTTAAAACCACGTAATGTAAACATCCATAATTTGTCTTTATTATCATTGAGTAACAACAAAGCTTGTTTCTCTATATTTTGTGGGAAAGGAACCTATGTTCGATCTTTAGGGCGCGATTTAGGGCGCCGATTAGGGTCAGCTGGACACATCTCTGCACTTAAGAGGATTTCTGTAGGAAATTTCAACCTAAAAGATGCGATTTCACTGGATTTTTTTAAAAATTTGAGAGATATTGCCGATGCAAAAAAAAATGTTATATCGTTATCTACAGTGCTAGACGACATCCCGGCATTGCATATAACACCCGAAGAGGCAGAAAGAATAAGAATGGGGCAACGCATACCCTATTTTGGGAAAAGCTTTATGGAAAACCAAAATAGTGTTGCCATTTGTGATGGCGTAGTCATCGCATTAATAACACTTGATTCCGGGATTATTCGTCCTGTCAGGGTTTTTAACATACAGTAGTGATGTTTAAGGAGGTAATAGATGTCGATAACAAAAGAAAAAACAGCTGAATTGGTTAAAAGATTTGGTTCTAGTGATAAAGACTCTGGTTCCGCTGCTGTGCAGGTAGCAATTTTAAGCGAGCGTATAGCTAATCTTACAGAGCATTTAAAAACCCATAAGAAAGATTTTGGTTCGCGTCGTGGTCTTTTAATGATGGTTGGACAAAGACGTCATTTGCTTGATTATATAAAATCACGGAAAGAAAGCGATTATAGAGAGCTAATATCAACATTAGGCTTGCGCAGATAATTATTAAAAAATCTATTTGGTTTTTAAAACACTATTTTTAGACTACTTTATTCATAAGTAGTCTTTTTTGTTGTTGCAATTCAATATTTACCATGTCATATAGCCATCATAGAAAAGTAAAAACAATTATTTGCCGCAAAAGATGGAGTAATGCGGACGCTTGACAGAGCAAGCCTTTTGAACAACCAGACGGGGATTGTTGTTCAGTTTGATTCTACTAAAATTTAAGAAACTTAATATGGAACCGCAAGCGCTTCGCACAAAAACCTGTATCTCATGAAGCAATTCGTAAAGCGGCTTACACGATGAGCGAACGGAGTTATGTATGTTCACAATTTATAAAAAAGAATTCAAATGGGGTGAAAAGACCGTTGTTTTGGAAACGGGGAAAATAGCTAGACAAGCAGATGGGGCTGTTTTGGTTACTATTGGTCAAACGACTGTGTTATGCACAGCTGTCGCTGCAAAATCTGCGAAGCCTGGCCAAGATTTCTTTCCATTAACTGTAAATTATCAGGAAAAGGCATTTGCTGCTGGGAAAATCCCAGGTGGATTTTTTAAACGTGAAGGACGCCCATCTGAAAATGAAACACTTGTAAGCAGACTAATTGATAGGCCTATAAGACCCTTGTTCCCTAGAGAATTTAAATGTGAAACACAGGTTATATGCACAGTTTTATCGCATGATATGGAAACCAATCCAGATATTGTAGCCATGATAGGTGCATCTGCAGCTTTAACGATTTCAGGCGTTCCATTCTTTGGGCCTATTGGAGCAGCTCGCGTAGGACTTATTGGCGGTGATTTTGTTTTAAACCCGACAATCACTCAAATGGAAGAATCTACTTTAGATTTAGTAATGGCTGGCACTTCAGAAGGGGTGTTAATGGTAGAGTCCGAAGCAAGCGAATTATCGGAAAAAACAATGTTAGATGCTGTTAATTTTGGGCATGAGCAAATACAAACAGCCATAAGCGCTATTATAGAGCTTGCGGAAACAGCTGCTAAAGAGCCACGTGAACTTCCACAAGAATTACCCGAAGCTCAGGAAATTAGACAAAATCTATCAAGTCTGAAAACTGAGGTTGAAAAGGCTTATACCATCTCAGAAAAAAGTGAAAGACAAAGGGTCCTATCAGATATAAAGGAAAGGGCTATTGAAATAGCAGGCCAAGAGGCAGATGGAGTTTTGGTTGCCGGTATAATGAAGGAACTCGAGTCAAATGTTGTGCGCTCCGCTATCTTAAAGACGGGAAAACGCATCGATGGTCGCGATACTAAAACAGTTCGTCCGATTGTAGCTGAGGTTGGATTGCTTCCGAGGACCCATGGTTCAGCGCTTTTTACACGAGGAGAAACACAGGCTCTTGCTGTTACAACCCTTGGTACAGGACAAGACGAACAAATCATTGACTCACTGGAGGGAGAATCTCGTTCGAGATTTATGCTCCACTATAATTTTCCCCCATATTCAGTTGGTGAGGCGGGCCGTGTTGGAAGTCCTGGTAGGCGTGAAATTGGACACGGAAAGTTAGCTTGGAGAGCAATTAACCCTGTTTTACCAAAAAAAGAGGAATTCCCTTATACCCTAAGAACCGTATCGGAAGTAACAGAATCTAATGGTTCATCTTCCATGGCTACTGTGTGTGGAACATCGCTCGCAATGATGGACGCAGGAGTTCCTTTGAAACGTCCTGTTGCTGGTATAGCAATGGGACTAATTAAAGAAGATGATTCATATGCTGTTTTATCTGATATTCTTGGTGATGAAGATCATTTAGGTGACATGGACTTTAAAGTTGCTGGAACTCAAGATGGGATCACGTCATTACAAATGGATATAAAAATCACATCTATTACTTCTGAGATTATGGAGATTGCGTTAGGCCAAGCTAAAGATGGAAGGTTGCACATTCTAGAGGAAATGAGTAAGGCCCTAAAATCTGCCAGAGAGACTTTGTCTGACAGCGCGCCCAAAATTACTACTTTAAAAATACCAGTTGATAAAATAAGAGATATTATTGGGCCTGGCGGCAAAGTTATCAGAGAAATTTGTGAGCAAACTGGTGCTAAAATTGATATTGAAGATGACGGTACAGTGTCAATAGCAGCATCTTCCCAGGATTCTTCCGAGGAGGCAATTGGACGAATTAAGGATATTGTAGCAGAGCCAGAACTTGGTCAAATTTACACTGGAACTGTAGTAAAAACGGTGGATTTTGGTGCTTTTGTAAATTTTCTTGGTCCAAAAGATGGTCTTGTACACATCTCCGAAATGCTTGAAGAGCGAGTAGCAAAGACAACAGATGTATGCAAAGAAGGTGATAGCGTTAAGGTAAAGGTTATTGGCTTTGATGATCGAGGAAAAGTAAAATTATCAATGAAACGGGTTGACCAGAAAACAGGTGCCGATCTCGAAGTTGTTTCTGATTCCTTGGAAGAAGAATGACGTTGTAAATCAGAGGTCTCAAAAAAGAGTTGGTAAAAATTGGGATAGTTTAAAACCTGATATATCTATGAATTAAGAAAAGTATTAAAGTTTCTATTTATTATACGTCGGATGCTGCTACCCCGACGTTATTAAAGCCACCATCTACGTAATGAATTTCTCCTGTCACCCCACTTGAAAGATCAGAAATCAAGTAACAGCCTGCTTTTCCTACCTCATATATATCAGGATTTCTTCCTAACGGCGCATTGTTTTCACTATGACGAAAAATTCCGCGCGCCCCACTAATTGCTGCGCCAGCAAGAGTTTTCATTGGTCCGGCGGAAAGGCCATTTACTCTAATGTTATGCTTGCCAAGATCTACAGCCAAATAACGAATAGATGCTTCTAGCGCAGCCTTTGCAACACCCATTACATTGTAATTTGGAGTAGTTCTTACCCCTCCTAGATAACTTAGTGTTAATAAAGAGCCACCATTCGACATTATTGGCAAAGAAGATTTTGCCAATTCCGTAAAAGAAAATGCAGATATTAACATTGTTTTTTTAAAATTTTCTCTGGATGTATTATAATAAGCACCTCGCAATTCATTTTTATCTGAAAACCCTACAGCGTGAACCACAAAATCAATCTTGGTCCAATATTTTGATAATTTTTCCATTGCGGTTTTTGTTGATGTTTTTTGGCTCACATCACAAGGTATTAGGATGTCTGTTTCAACTGTTTTAGCTAATGGTATAAGTCGCTTCTCAAATGCTGGTATCTGATAAGTAAACGCTAATTTTGCACCAAGGTTATGGGCTTGCTTAGCTATTCCCCATGCAGCAGAATTTTCATTTGCGACACCCATTATTAATCCTCGTTTGCCAGATAGAATAGTCATTTTTTTGAAAACCTACTCCACAACTCTAGCTACAGCAAGAGTGGCATTTGTTCCGCCAAAGCCAAAAGAGTTGGATAGCGCTACGTCTATATTGATATCATCTATCCGTCCAGTAACTACTGGCAACTCTCCGATTTCTGGGTCGGGTGTATTAATGTTAGCAGAAGCAGCAATAAAATTATTTTTCATCATTAGTAATGTATAAATAAGTTCTTGCACGCCTGTAGCACCAAGTGAGTGACCTGTTAAAGATTTTGTTGACGATAAATAAGGTAATTTATTTAAAGGACCAAACACTTCATTAACGGCTATAAGCTCTTTTGAGTCACCAGCTGGTGTAGATGTACCATGGGCATTAATATATACGACATCTCCAGGCAGTCCATTACCATTAAAACCTTTTAAGGCTAATTGCATGCACCTTACAGCCCCCTCTCCAGAAGGCGCAACCATGTCATAGCCATCAGAATTGGCTCCATATCCGACAATTTCCGCATAAATTTTAGCCCCCCTTGCTTTTGCATGTTCATATTCTTCTAATACAAGCATACCGCCACCACCGGCTATTACAAACCCATCTCTGTCGGCATCATATGCTCTACTTGCAAGATGTGGTGTATCGTTATATTTTGATGACATTGCGCCCATTGCATCAAATAATGAAGATAAAGACCAGTCTAATTCTTCGCCGCCTCCTGCAAAAACAATATCTTGCATTCCGTAACGAATAGAATCTGTCCCCGCAGCTATACAATGTGCAGAGGTTGAGCAGGCAGAAGTTATAGAGTAATTAAGTCCTTTAATTTTAAAAAAAGTAGCAATACATGCAGATACGGTAGACGACATACATCTTGGAACCATATATGGTCCAATTCGTTTTGGCCCTTTTTCTCTTGTAATATCTGCGGCAATAACGACATTTGCCGTCGAAGGCCCCCCAGAGCCAGCGATCAAGCCAGTTCGTGGGTTAGAAACATCTGTTTCTTCCAGCCCAGAATCTAAAATTGCTTGTTCCATTGACAAAACTGCATAGGCAGATCCGTCTCCCATAAACCTCATTTTTTTCCTGTCAATATGTTCACTAACATCTAGCTTTACAGCCCCTTTTACTTGTGACCTAAATCCAAGTTCGGCATAATCGGGAGCACTTATAATTCCAGAAGCACCGTTTATTAACGATTGTGTAACTTCATCAACATCATTTCCAATTGATGAAACAATACCGATACCTGTAATTACAACTCTCCGCATAATTATACTCCCGATCCGAATAGCCCAACACGAATATCTTCTGCCTGGAAGACTGACTCTCCATCGCACAATACTTCACCATCTGCTATACCCAATACAAGTTTTCTCAAAATTACCCGTTTCATATGGAGTCTAAACGCAAGAATCTTAGCATCTGGCAAAATTTGCCCTGAAAATTTTACTTGTCCAACAGAGATTGCACGCCCTCTGCCAAGTCCTCCTGCCCAACCTAAATAGAAACCCACTAATTGCCATAGTGCATCCATGCCGAGGCAGCCTGGCATCACTGGGTCATTTTCAAAATGACATTTAAAAAACCAAAGGTCTGGATGAATATCGAATTCAGCCTCAATTTGGCCCTTATTAAATTGACCACCGTCATCTGAAATAGAAGTAATTCTGTTGCACATAAGCATTGGGGGCATTGGTAATTGTGGATTTCCAGGACCAAATAATTCCCCCTTTGCACATAAAATTAATTCATCATAAGAATAACTTGATTGTTGGCTTTTTGTCATTAATGTTCCTTTTTTACCATTTTTGGGCAGTTATTTGCTTTGTATTCAATAAAAAGGCAATTATTTTTAAAGATAGCTCAATTCAGTTTTTCATCTTCAATTAGTCCCCAGAATGAGTCTCGTTTTATCCAACCTTTTAATTCAGAATGAGCCACTTTGCAGAATTGGGATTTGCAATATTGTAATTCCATTATAACATTTCTTTCAGCGTAACCTACGATTTCAGAATTGTCTTCACTTGTTTTATAAATTTTTGTTACTCGCTCAGTTATTAGGGCTGTTCTTCGTCCAGTTAATAGTTTGGAATGCATCCATCCAGTTACTTCATCATGGTCAATAACTTTTCTCCACACATCGTATTCAGCAATTATTTTGAGCGGCAACCCTTTCTGTTTATAAGTCCATAAAATCGGATATTCATTACCTGGCCCAACTCTCATATTTGCTTCTTCAGATTTAAGCGACAGAAATCTGGGAATTTCATATCCAGAACCACGCACAACTAATCGAATATCCTGAGCAAATACATTGCTCATGTTCATCACATCAGACGCCATTATAGCCATAACTACTATCGTGTATAAGAAAATAAAAATTGATCTAAAAGTCAATTGATTGCATTTTCGTTTAATGAGGAGTTTTCGATTATAATGAGTTTTTTTGATTATAAGCATAGTAGTTTTTTAAACATCCTCCGATACAAAAAAAATAAATCTGGACGCAAGCATAAACCAAATTTAAAGTTATTAAACTGGGCTAAATTTAAAAATATCATTTGGACTAGTATAGCAGAAATGTGCATTATAATGCGAGTATCTTCTGTATTGGGTTAAAACAAATAAGGTTGAAGGAAGATGAAGACCAAAATTATCTTAACGCGTAGGTTACCAGATTCGGTTGAGACACGTATGCGAGAGCTATTTGACGCTGTATTAAACGAGTTTGATCAACCATTTACCCAAGCCCAGTTGATTGATGCAGTAAAAACAGCTGATGTTCTTGTCCCAACAGTTACAGATAACCTTAATTCCTCCATTATAGAACAGGCGGGTCCTCGGTTAAGACTTATAGCTTCTTTTGGAACAGGTGTTGACCATATTGATGTTAATGCTGCGCGTGAAAAGGGAATTACTGTTACCAACACACCAGGTGTTTTAAGTGAGGATACAGCAGACGTTGCTATGGCACTTATTTTGGCAGTGCCGCGTCGAATTGTCCAGGGAGATACAAAAATTCGCTCTGGTCAATGGGACGGCTGGTCACCAACCGGGATGCTTGGTCACCGTATAAATGGAAAACGACTAGGCATTATAGGAATGGGCTCGATAGGGCAAGCTATTGCACGAAGAGCCAAAGCATTTGGAATGTCTATTCATTATCATAATAGAAAAGCTGTGCATCCCTCAACAGAGGCAGAGTTGGAGGCCACTTATTGGGAGAATGTTGAGCAAATGCTTCCTCGTGTGGATATTATTTCGGTAAATTGTCCAAGCACAACAGCAACACATCATCTTTTAAATGCGCATAGATTGAGTCTTCTATCTTCTCATTCTTATCTTGTAAATACTGGGAGAGGGGATGTGATAGATGAGCTGGCACTTATAGAGTTATTAAAGCAGAAAAAAATTGCAGGAGCTGGTTTAGATGTATATGAAAATGAGCCAATTGTGAAATCTGAACTTTTTGATTTGCCAAATGTAGTATTACTTCCACATATAGGCTCTGCCACAATTGAAGGCAGACATGCAATGGGGGATAAAGTGATCATAAATATTCAAACTTTTTTAGATGGTCATACCCCGCCAGACAGAGTTGTTCCAGCAATGCTATAAGTAGCAGAAATTTGTTATTTTAAGTTGTCATTTTTCGAGCAAATAACGCAGTTATCAAGTTTGGTCGTTTCAATGGATTTGAAGTTGCTTGAAAAACCGTCGAATAAAATTAGTTTGTTTATTGCCATTTCACCAGCTCTTGTAATCCACTTTATTGTTTCTAAAGATTGTAAGTTGCCGATTAATCCTGTTATGGGTGATAAGATACCAGCTTGTGCACAATTTGAGGCTTGTGCCGCACCGAAATCTTTTGGAAAAAGACACGCGAAACAGGGTGAATTACTATAACCCTCCACACCTGCCATCAAAGAGGCCATTTGCCCATCAAACCGAACGGCACCTCCAAAAATATGTGGAATTTCATTTTTGAAAGCTGCTTTGGCGGCATCAAACCTTGTGCTGAATTGGTCAGCACAATCTACTAGTAAATTGCAATCAGATAAAATATCGTTGAGTGTTTCCTTCTCCATCGTTTGTTGAATTATTTTTACCGAAACATCCGGATTGATATCTTGAACGAATCGTTTTGCACTTTCAGTTTTTGGTTTTCCAACATCCCTCTCACGGTAAATAATCTGCCTGTTTAGATTACTTAAATCAATAATGTCATTGTCACAAATTATGAGCTCCCCAACACCAGCTGCCGCTAGATTTGCTATAACAACTGAGCCCAAGCCTCCTGCCCCTAGCACTGCTACTTTAGAAGATAATAATGCTTGCTGTCCTTCTTCATCAATTTCAGTCATCACTACTTGGCGTGCATAACGGTGGAGTTGGGCATTGGTTATCTTCATTTATTTTTATGCCTTTTACCCTGTAGAACCAAAACCTTTTTGTCCTCTTTTTGTTTTATCAAGGGCTAATACAACTTTTAATTTTGCCTGTATAATAGGGGCAATTATTAATTGCGCAATTCTGGAACTATGTTCAATAACAAATTTATCCTGACCTAAATTTATAAGTAAAATTTTTATTTCACCCCTATAGTCGCTATCAATTGTTCCAGGTGAATTTAATATCGATATACCATGTGTGTAGGCAAGTCCAGAACGTGGACGTACTTGAGCCTCTAAATTTTTTGGAAGGCTTATTTTTAAACCCGTTGGAATTAGAGTTCTCTCAAGCGGTCTTAATACAATTGGCTTTGAAAGTGCAGCATATAAATCCATACCAGCAGCACCTTCGGTTTGATATTTAGGAATAGGTAGGTCACTTGCATGGTCTAATATTTCAATATCAACGTTAAGGGAAGAGCTCATACAACCTCCTTTTCTTGATTATCAGAAAAATATTCACTAATCTTATCAGTTAATTTTTGTGCTACCATTTCCTTACTGTTTGTGCCCCATTCTTCCATATTATTTTTAGAAACAAAAAAAACTTCATTATTATCAGAATTGAACACAGAAACACCAGACTGAAAAACTGAATTTGCCAAAATCCAATCTGCATTTTTGTTTTTTCTTTTGTTAGTGGCGTTTATTTTGAGATTTTCCGTCTCTGCTGCGAATCCAATAACAAGCCTTGGCCTTAATTTGTGATATCCAACCCAAGATAAAATGTCTGGTGTTTTAGTTAGCGCAAGTTGAGGTGTTTTCTTATTAGATTTCTTGATTTTTCTCTTTTCGACCTGTAATGGGCGCCAATCAGAAACAGCTGCTGCGCAAACCACACAATCCACTTCAAGTTCTTTCTCACAAGCTTTCTTCATTTGTTCTGCTGTATCAACCAAAATAAGGCGGACGTCTTTTGGCGCTTCTAAATTGACTGGCCCTGAAATGAGACACACTGATGCGCCGGCAGCAGCGCAGGTATCTGCAATTGCAAATCCCTGCTTTCCAGATGACCTGTTTCCAATAAACCTAACGGGGTCAATAGGCTCATAAGTTGGTCCTGCAGTTATAAGAATTCTTATTCCGTCCAACGGTTTTTGCTGGCTTTTATCGCTAATGCTTATTCTTTCGTTTAGCTTAATGTGTAATGTTTTTTGTATCTCAGAAACAATGAACGAGGTATCAGCAAACCTACCAGAACCTATTTCCCCACATGCGGTATTGCCATTGTCTGGACCTAAGAAGCGAACACCCCTATTCAACAGGGTAGTACAGTTTTCCTGAGTTGCGATATTTGACCACATGTGTGGATTCATTGCAGGCGCAACAAAAATAGGAGCGTCTGTTACTAGACATATCGTGCTTGCAAGATCATCAGCAAGCCCATGTGCTATTTTTCCGATAAAATTAGCCGTTGCAGGAGCAATTAAAATTAATTCCGCCTTACGAGCAAGTTGGATATGTCCCATTTCTTGCTCATCTGTTAAATCAAATAAATTTGAGTAAACTTTATTTCCAGTAAGTGCAGATACAGATAAAGGTGTTATAAAATTTTTGGCTGCTTCTGTCATCACCACTGTGATGGAGAATTCAAAATCTTGTAATCGTCTGATAAGTTCAAGAGCTTTATATGCAGCAATCCCACCAGTTATAATAAGTAATATTTCCGGTTTTTTATTTTTATCGCTAGTACTAATTAGCAGGTTATGTGGGTCTAAACTAAAACCAAACTGGGGAGCGATTTTAGATAATCTCTTTGCTTGGTTCAAAGGTAAATGTTTTCGGCTTTTATAATTACTTAAAGCACTAGGACCTACACCGAGTAGTTTTTGAAAATTATCAGCGCCTCCAAAAGCATTAATCAAATAGTTTAATTTATCCTGATAACTCATTTTTCACAAATTGGTGAATATTTCACATAATTGAAATTAGCTGTAAACAAGAAAAAAAGCAACACTTATTGATAAGCCACCAAGAAACCAACCTAGGTTAGACATGAAAAAAGACTTTTTGTTTTCATTTCTTTCAGTATTTTTCTCTATTACACTCTTTTCATATTTATCTATAATCTTTGGGAGGGTGCGAACAATCCGTTCAATATCTGAAAAGAATTCCTGTAGTTTCAATGAAAACCCTGTTTGAGACTGAATCCATTCAGATGCAAGCGGTTTTGCGAGATGCCACATATTTGCTTTGGGATTAAGGTTGCGTGCAACACCCTCAGCCATCACCATTGTTTTCTGAAGTAGATTGAACTGGGGCTGCACGCAAATATCAAATCTAGCTGATATTTGTAATATTTGACCGAGGGCTTCACTTAGCTCTATCTCACCCAAAGGTTTATCCATTACTGGGTCAACGAGCGCTCTCAAATTTTGTGCAAATAATGAAAGAGAGACCTCCTCTGGAAGCATGCCTGCATCATAATGTAGTCTTGCAACTTTATCATAATCTCGTTCCAGTAGAGCTATAAGCAAACTTCCTAAAAAAAATCTGTCTTCCGGCAAAAGACTCCCCATAATACCAAAATCAATTGGCACTAGGGTTCCATCAGATGTCACAAATATATTTCCTGGATGCATATCGGCATGAAAATATCCATCTCTGAATACTTGGTTAAAAAAGCTCGCTGCTGCTTTATTAGTGATATCATCAATTTTATGGCCCGAGGCTACAAGGCCTTTTGCGTCATCAATTCTAAGTCCTGTAATCCATTCACAAACAAGAACATGCTTACTTGTAAGACTATGCTCTATCCAGGGAATTCGAACACCTGTATCAGATGCCAGATTATCTCGTAATTTACCACCTGCTGCGGCTTCCATCCGCATATCCAGTTCAAGTTCAGTTAATTGTTTAAACTGTTCCACAGCTATAACTAAACGTAATCTTTTAAGTTGCGGAGCAAGAAACTCCATTATTCTGGCAAGTGTATAAAAGAGAGTTATATCTTTTGCCATGCGTTTGTGAATGTTTGGGCGAAGTATTTTTACCGCTACGTCACGTCCATCATTAAGTTTTGCTTTGTGTACTTGCGCAACTGAAGCGGCTGCTACAGGTTGATCTTTGAAGAAAACAAAGATTTCTTCAATTTTTTTTCCTGTTTCACGTTCAATTATTTTCTTGGCAATTTGGGATGGAAATGGAGGAATACTATCTTGAAGCATTACTAATCCGCGGGCGATATCTGGGCCAAGTAAATCCGAACGTGTGGATAATGCCTGTCCAAATTTTATAAATACAGGACCTAATTTTTGCAAAGCAAGACAAAGTGTTTCACCTGCATTTTTCTGACTATTTTGACCAGCTACAAGGAAGTTAACAAAGCTGAAGAGTGATTTTTGCCATGCTGGTAATGGTGCAAGTCTACTAATATGGCCTAAGACTCCTGCCCTCCCAAGAATAAGCCCGATATAAGGAAGTCTAAATATAGCTATCAGGTAAGACATTAATCTATTTTCCACCCTGAATGGATTGCCGCAATTCCGCCAGAAAGTGTTTTAACTTTAATTTGTGACATCCCTGCATCTGCCATCATTAAACTAAGCTCTGCTTGTGATGGAAATTGGCGAATGGATTCCACTAAATATTGATAAGATTGACTATCGCCGGCTATCAGGTGACCGAGCCTAGGGAGCACATCAAAAGACCATTTATCGTATATAGCCGATAATAATTGGTTTCTTACATGTGAAAATTCAAGACAACAAAATCTCCCGCCGGGTTTTAGAATACGAGTTATTTGTTTTAATGCTTTGGTTCGATCTGGAACATTTCTAAGTCCAAAGGCAATAGTCACTCTATCCACACTATTATCTGCTAAAGGTATAGCTTGCGCATCGCCACATAGCCAATTAAGCTTATTTTTATAATTTCCCATCACTTTTCTCTTTTGGCCTGAGGCTAGCATTTGTTGATTTATATCAATAATATATGCGAATTGACCACCTCTTTGTACAAAGCGAAGAGCTATATCTCCCGTTCCTCCCGCCAAATCTGCTAACACTTGATTGGGGCGCGGTGCCATCCAGTCAAGCAATGTTTCCTTCCAAAGCCTATGAACGCCTAAGCTCATTAAGTCATTCATAATATCATAGGAAGGTGCGACAGAATTGAAAACATCATTTACCAAATTTTGCTTTTGAGTAATAGAAACTTTGCTATAACCAAAATCTACTTGGTATTTAGCTGTCGGAACTTTTTTGTTCTCTGCACTTTTACTCATTTGTTGAGTTTCCTGTAAATAAACATATATTTTTAATCTATATAGGTTGATGAAATCAGTTCATCAAATACCATGCTTTGATTTGTGGATTTGTTATAACAGGATAAAGTAAAAAGAGGAAATGCAAGATTGCCAGAGTTACCAGAAGTTGAAACAGTTAAACGCGCTATTACTTCAATTGCTAGTGGAAAAAAGATCACTGACATTTTTGTAGGTAGAAAAAATTTGCGTTGGCCTATTCCAACATCTCTGAATAGAACTCTTAAAGGAGTAATTTGCAAGCAACCACAAAGACGAGGAAAATATATTTTAATTCCCCTTTCTACAAAGCAAATTCTTTTAATACACCTTGGTATGTCTGGTGCTTTTCGAATCTATAAAAGTCGACCGAACTTTCAAAAACATGACCATGTTGCGATTGGTTTTGAAAGTGAGGAATGGTTGGTATTTTCCGATCCAAGAAGGTTTGGTTGTGTTGACTTATTTAAAGAAGAATATGTCTTATCACATTGGCTTTTAAAAAACTTGGGGCCCGAACCATTGAGCAAAGAATTTACACCTGATTATATAATCACCAAGACGGCCAGTAAAACTTGTTCAATAAAAACGTTCTTATTGGATCAAAGAAATATTGCAGGAATTGGGAATATTTATGCATCGGAAGCCTTATTTAGGGCAGGAATCTCTCCAAAACGCCAGGCTAGAACTTTAAAAAAGAAAAGAGCAGAAAAACTTGTAGACTCTATTAAAGTTATACTCCTTGAAGCTATTGATGCAGGGGGAACTAGCCTCCGTAATCACATTCAACCAGGTGGCGAAATAGGTTATTTTATCCAATCATTGCAGGTTTATGGAAGGTCTGGAGAACCTTGCCTTGGTTGTGGTTCGATTATAAAAGAGCTAAAACAATCAGGGCGAACAACATTTTATTGTAGTTTATGTCAACGTTAATTCGTGTTACCATAATTTTTTCAAAATAGGACATGAGAAATGAATTACTCGAAATACAGTAAGATACTTTCTTTTAGATATGAAGCTATCATTGTTGCAATGTCACTATTGTTTATTTGCACAAAAAGTTCGTTATGTGATGAAAATGTTAGACTAAACTTTATCGACGATATCCCAGTAATGAACTCAATGAAAATAGAACCAAAATTAAGTTTTGGTTTTGACTCTCCATCTGGTCGTATAATTATCTTGATAGCTACATCGAATGATAGTAGAGAATCAATCGAGAAATTTTATAGTGAGGTCATGCCACAACTCGGTTGGAAAATATCTGGAAAACAATATCATAGGGGAGAAGAAAAATTTGAGTTCATATCCTCTAACAATCTGAAAGGTTTAATTTGGAGATTAAGCATAACTCCTTTAACAACCCCATAAATCTAAAAATTATTAGAAAAAAAGGTAATTACAGCTTGACTTACCTAATATTTCAGCCGTATACACCATTCTAATTTTATGGGTTTTAAGGGTTAATTATGGCAAACCATAAGTCAGCAAAAAAAAGAATTCGACGAAATTTAGCTAGAGCAGAAATAAATAGGGCAAGAATAAGTCGAATTCGGACTTTTATAAAAAAAGTTGAAGCTGCGGTCGGAGTTGGAGACGCCGATGGTGCTAAAGATGCACTAAGATTAGCTCAACCAGAGATAATGCGGGGAGTTAGCAAAGGTGTCTTACACAAAAAGACAGCATCAAGAAAAATATCCCGACTCGCCGCAAGTGTTAAAAAACTTTCGGTTAGCGCCGCTTAAAAACAGTTTTCCATTAAAATAAATCTTATCAGTATTTATAAATGGGGGGTGTCAATCCTCTCTTTTTAATCCTACTTTTTTATTATAAAACTGATTCGATTTTCTAACAGATTGAATCTTTTAAAAAACCAAAATTTTCTCAAAAAATGGATAAACAGATGTCAAGCTGTTTATTTTAATTTTTATTAATTAATTTGCCTTTTTGTTAAAGAATCTAGCTTGATCAAAAGTTTGTAAAATGGGTATTCTTCTCTAATCTGTTGGTTGAGTTTGTATCATAATTAATATATCAAATATCGTGTCAGGAATATCCCTTGGAAAAAGAATCTCATAACGAAGACATATCTCAAACTGACGTGGAAAACGTATCTCAAGAAAAAAATTTTCGGATTAATTCTATTAGTAAAAATGAATCTGAAAAAAAAGAGGAGGTTTGGAACGTAATAAGTTCACAAATCAGAAAGGATATTGGCGAAACAGCATGGCGGAGCTGGATTAAACCTCTCGAATTTGGGGACTTGAAAGATGGAGTAATCCATCTTAGTGCATCTAGCAAGCTGGTATGCGACAGAGTGAAATCGCACTATTCGGACAAATTAAGGCTCATTGCTAAAAGTCTGTCGGTGCCTGTTTCGGCTCTCGAAATAAATTGGAATGAACTTTCAAATTTGATGAATATAAGTGATGCTCCGTCGGGAAGGGCCCCACGAATTACTGAAATGAAAGATAAAGAGCTAAGTAGGAAAGCGGTATCTTCTACACATGGTTTGGATCCTCGTTTTACATTTTCAAATTTTTTCGTTGGAAAGCCAAATGAATTAGCTTTCGCCGCTGCTAGACGTGTTGTTGAGAGTGCAACTGCCGCTTTTAACCCCTTATTCTTATATAGTGGTGTGGGCCTTGGTAAGACACATTTAATGCATGCAATAGCTTGGGAGATTAATTCCCGTCAGCCAAACCGAAAAGTGATGTATCTTTCAGCTGAAAAATTTATGTATCGGTTTATTCAGGCACTAAGACACAAGGATACAATGACTTTTAAAGAACAATTTCGCTCTGTAGACGTATTGATGATAGATGACGTGCAATTTATTTCCGGCAAAGAATCTACACAAGAAGAATTTTTTCACACATTTAATGCACTAGTAGATGACGGGAAACAAGTGGTATTGTCTGCTGATAAGTCACCAACAGATTTATCGGGTATGGAAGAACGTCTTCGAAGTAGGTTGGGATGGGGAATGGTAGCTGATATTCATGCCACCACTTATGAGCTACGTTTAGGGATTTTAATTTCTAAAAGAGATTCTGTTGCTGTAAGTGTGCCAGATGCAGTACTTGAATTTTTGGCGCATAAAATTACTAGTAATATTCGTGAATTAGAAGGAGCCTTCAATAGGATTGTCGCTCACGCCAGCCTTGTTGGGAGAACAATCACAGTTGAAATGGCACGTGAAACATTGTCTGACCTTATTAGAGCCTCTAGTCGCCGTGTAACGATTGACGATATACAAAAACAGGTATCAAAGCATTTTTCTATTCGGACCTCAGATATGTTTTCAGCAAGACGAGCCAGGTCTATTGCAAGACCCCGCCAAATTGCTATGTATTTGGCAAAAAATTTAACAACATCATCATATCCTGAAATTGGTAGAAAGTTTGGTGGAAGAGACCATACCACCATTATGCATGCTGTTAAAAAGGTAGAAGAGTTACTTATTCATGACAGTGAAATGAGTGATGATGTTGAACTATTGCGTTCGTTATTATCTGATAATTAATTAAGTGCTATTGACCTTCGATAAAGTTGCGACATGTTGTTGCTTAAAAGGATTGGCATACAACATTTTGTATGTCAGAATAGGAAAAATCACCTGTTCCTTCTGGTGGAGGTAAAAATGAAATTAGCAATCGATCGAATGAATTTATTGCGACCATTAAGTCACATCAATTCTGTGGTTGAACGTCGGAATACAATTCCTATTTTATCTAATGTTGTTTTGCATGCAGCATCTGAAAAACTGTCGCTCACAGCGACTGATATGGATATGGATATTATCACTACAACTCCATGTTCGATTTCGAGTGAGGGCGCAACAACAATACCTGCTCATCTATTATTTGAGATTGTAAAAAAATTACCAGAAGGTGCAGAGGTTCAATTTCATGTGGCAGATGGTCACGCACACATAAGCGCGGGTAGGTCAAGTTTTAATTTGCCGACATTACCAATAGAAGATTTTCCAGCAATAAACAGCTCAGACATGCCAGTAAGTTTTTCAATCACAACACCAGATTTAAGAAATCTTATTGATACAACCAAGTTTGCGGTATCTATGGAAGAAACTAGATATTATCTTAATGGAATTTATCTTCATTTCTCGGACACAACAAATTTAACTGCTGTAGCAACAGACGGTCACAGGCTCGCATTATCACAAATGAAGCCACCCTCTGGCTCAGAAAGTATGCCCGCGATAATAATACCGCGTAAAGCGGTTTCAGAACTAAGAAAACTTTTGGATGATGAGCCACAAGAAGTAGAAGTGAAATTGTCAGAAACTAGAGCTGAATTTAGCGTTGGAGATGTAAGGCTTACAACAAAATTGATTGACGGAACTTTTCCTGAGTATAAGCGAGTTATTCCGAAAGGTAATGATAAGATAATATCTGTAAGTGTAAATTTATTGAGTGCAGCTGTGGATCGTGTGTCAACAATAGCCTCTGATAAGTCACGCGCTATAAAATTAAATATAGAAAATAATCAACTGGTATTATCCGCGACTAATCCAGATGCTTCAAGCGCCACCGAGTCTCTTGAAATAAGTTATGATGGAGACTCTATTGATATTGGTTTTAATGCTAAATATCTGATGGACATTTTAACTCAGATAAAGGGCGAAACTATAGCAATAGAGCTTATTGACTCAGGGTCTCCGAGTCTACTTCGTGACCCTGAAGATGAAGCAAACATTTTTGTTTTGATGCCTATGAGAGTGTAGTAACTATTTTTATGGCTTTAACATCCAATGCGTACTGTGTTTCACTATCCAACTCAAAGATGATAGATAAAGGGATTAGTCACTGGCTTAGAAAAATTCGCTTACTAAATTTTCGTAACTATAGAGAAGTTAATTTTGAAATTCAAAATGAACCAGTTGTTCTTATAGGTAAGAATGGCACTGGTAAAACAAACTTAATGGAGGCTATTTCTTTACTAGCACCAGGCCGAGGATTAAGGCGTGCCAATACAGATGATTTTTCATACAAAGATTTAAATAAACCCATGCAAAATCAAAGGAAATGGGCAGTTTATGCGGATTTAATTACAAATGACAAGTGTTGGCAGATTGGCACCGGAATATCTGAGGAGAGTAATCGTAGGATAGTTAAAATTAATCAAGAGACTGAAACACAAGAAATGCTTGCAAAAATTTGTTCAATTTCCTGGCTTACACCTCAAATGGATGGACTGTTTTTAGATAGTCCAAAAACAAGACGACTTTTCATTGATAGGTTAGCAATTTCTTTCGATCCAGCCCATTCTGGCAGGTTATTGCGATTTTTAAAATCGTATCGTGAACGAAACCGAATGTTAGCAAATGAGGTAAAGGATCCTATTTGGTATAGTTTAAATGAAACTCAATTAGCGGAGACAGGTGTTGCTATTATGGCTACTCGTAACGCTCTCATTGAGGATATAAATCGTACTGTACAAAATATGCAAACAGAATTTCCAAAATTCTCAGCTCAATTAGTTGGAGGAGGTACTGAATTATTAAATCGGATTCCAGCGTCTGAAATAGAGGATATCATAAAGCAAAATGCAAAGAAAAATCGTGAAGCAAATAATAGTTCAATCATGGGACCGCATACTACAGATTTGCTTGTAACTCACAGTCAAAAGAAACAGTTTGCAAATGAAGCGTCAACAGGAGAACAGAAAGCTCTTCTTATAACTTTTATTTTAGCACATGCACACTTGCAATCTACTAGATTAGAAAAACCACCATTGTTATTATTAGACGATGTAGCGGCACTATTAGATCCATGGAGGAGAGATGCTCTATTTGACGCATGCAAAAATTTTTCGGGGCAGGTTTGGTACAGTGGTAGTGATGAAAAGAGTTTTGATTCTCTAAAATCAAAAGCACAGTATTTTTATGTGAATGATGGTATTATAAGTTATTAGTGAAGCAACAGTGCATTCAAGGATTTAGAAGTTATGTCAGAATTGGAAAATGATCAAATTAATAAAGAGGAGTATGGTGCTGACTCAATAAAAGTTTTGCGAGGTCTTGATGCCGTTCGCAAACGTCCTGGTATGTATATTGGTGACACAGATGATGGTTCTGGTTTGCATCACATGGTATATGAGGTCGTTGACAATGCTGTTGATGAGGCTCTCGCAGGGCACTGTGATATTGTAAAGGTACAATTAAATGGAGACGGTTCCGTTAGTGTATCTGATAACGGCCGCGGTATCCCAATTGAAATACACTCAGAAGAGGGCATTTCAGCAGCAGAAGTAATTATGACCCAACTCCATGCTGGGGGAAAATTTGACAATAATGCCTATAAAGTATCAGGTGGATTGCACGGAGTTGGGGTGTCTGTTGTAAATGCACTATCAGAATGGTTAGAACTTACAATTTGGCGTAATGAAAAAAAACATCATATGGTTTTTCGAAAAGGAGAAGCGGAAAACCGGTTGAAGGAAATGGGACCTGCCAATGGTGAAGCAGGAACTCAGATTAAATTCATGCCATCAGATGAGATTTTTTCAAATATCAATTTTGATTTTAATACGCTTGAGCGCAGATTACGTGAATTAGCATTCTTGAATTCTGGGGTGCGAATCCAGCTTATAGATAGAAGAAATGTAGAGGAAAAGAAAAGCGAATTTTATTTTGATGGAGGTCTAAAAGCGTTTGTTGATTGGTTAAACCGTTCACAATCTGCTCTTCACGATACATTACATCTGGAAACTGAAAAAGAAGATGTTGTTGTAGAGTTTGCACTTGCTTGGACGGACTCCTTTTATGAAAACACACTTTGTTTCACTAATAATATACCCCAAAGAGATGGTGGAACCCACCTTGCCGGTTTTCGAGCAGCTCTAACTCGCGTAGTAAATCAATATGCAGTGCAAACAGGAATTGCTAAAAAGGAAAAAGTTCAGCTTACAGGAGAAGACGCTAGAGAAGGTTTGACGGCTATTATTTCAGTAAAAGTACCTGACCCTAAATTCTCCTCCCAAACAAAAGATAAGCTAGTATCATCAGAAGTAAGGCCAATTGTTGAGGCCAGTATGGGTGAGTTGCTCAGTCAGTGGTTTGAAGAAAATCCTACCGAAGCAAAAAAAATCGTGAGTAAAGCTTATGAGGCAGCAGCAGCGAGAGAAGCTGCTAGAAAAGCGAGAGAATTTACTCGAAGAAAAGGAGTATTAGACATTGCAAGCCTCCCTGGAAAACTAGCGGATTGTCAGCAACGAGATCCCTCTCTCGCAGAATTATTTTTAGTGGAGGGTGATTCTGCTGGTGGTTCTGCTAAACAGGGCAGAGATAGAGGAAATCAAGCTATTTTGCCATTACGTGGTAAAATCTTAAACGTTGAACGTGCTAGAATGGATAAAATGCTATCTTCTAATGAAATTGGCACATTGATTACCGCTATTGGTGCTGGGGTTGGAAACGCAGATATCAATATTGAAAAAGCTCGTTATCACAAAATAATTATTATGAGCGATGCGGATGTTGACGGAAGTCACATACGAACACTCTTGTTAACATTCTTTTTTAGACATATGAGACCCCTTATCGATGCAGGTTACTTATACATCGCACAACCACCGCTTTTTAGAGCTAAAAGAGGTCAGTCTGAGGTGTATCTAAAAGACCAGCGCGCTCTCGATGAATACCTCATAGAGGCTGGTTTAAAAGGGGCCACTTTACAAACAGAAACAGGTATGCAGATAAAAAATACGGATTTGCAAATTCTGGCAAGTAAAGCCGCTAGAACGCAGCGTTTGATTGATGCTTTAATGCGTATTGTAGGAAACAGAGATGTGCTAGAGCAAGCAGCTATCATAGGCATTTTAAATCAAAATATGCTTAATAACGGGGATGCAGCATCTTACCTAGCCCGAAGATTGGACCAATTAACGCCAGCGTTAGAAAGAGGTTGGCAGGCGAGCGTTGTCAAAGATGCATCAGGGTCGGCCTTACTAATTGAGCGTATGCTGCGAGGTATTAAAGAAGTTCATAAAATTGACTCTAGGCTGGTGAATACAGCTGAAGCGCGAGAACTAGATAAACTTACAGCTGAATTGCAAGAAGTGTTTGAAAAACCTGTTAAGTTTATTAACCAAAATGTAGATATTGAAATGAATGGACCATGTCAATTGAGTGAATATATTGTATCGATGGGTAAAAAGGGAGCTCAAATAGCAAGATATAAGGGGCTTGGTGAGATGAATCCTGACCAACTTTGGGAGACAACGCTTGACCCGGATAATCGTACCCTTCTTCAGGTTCAAATTGGTGATTTTGATGATGCCGATAATGCATTTCAAACTTTGATGGGTGAAGCTGTTGAAGAAAGAAGAAATTTTATTCAGGAAAATGCTCTAAAAGTGTCTAATCTGGATATCTAATGACTGACCGTCATTTTCTACCAGCTTTTGAAACCGAATACAGTCTTATTGACCCAAGAGTTAGTATTTTCATTCGTTGGATAGCTCTTTCAGGGCAATTAACAACTGTACTCATAGTTCATTTTGCATTAGGGTTTTTGCTTCCATTAATTCCTCTTTTGACCATTATTGCAATTGGCATAATTTTAAATCTGTGGCAGTCATGGCTAAATAAAAATGCAGTACAATTATCACGACTATCTGTCCTTTTTGTTTTAATATTTGATGTTACTCAACTTGCGGCTCTGTTATATTTTGCTGGTGGGCTACTAAATCCATTTTCAATATTATTTCTTGCACCTGTTGCTGTGTCTGCAGCAATTTTAGACGTATTTTCAACTATTACCCTTGTAATTATTGTTACAATTTGCGCTAGTATTCTTAGCATTTATCATTTGCCATTACCATGGTCTTATCAAGGGTTCGTGGTTCCACCCTTATACCAATTTGGATTGTGGATTGCATTAGTGATATCTGCCATTTTTATGGCTTATTATGTTTTTTGGTTAGCACAAAAAAGTAAAAGAATATCTGAAATGCTTGGGCAGACAAGGTTGATGCTCGCTTCCGAGAGACAAGTTATTGCATTAGGATCTTTAGCAACAGCAGCAGCTCATAAGCTTGGCTCACCATTAACAACAATTAGGCTGATCAGCGATGATTTAATGACACAGCTAAAATTAAACTCTATTCAGAAAGAGGATTTATTGCTGTTAAAAGCAGAAGTTGAACGATGTCAGATTATTTTGTCAGAACTTGACTCCGACGCGATGAAAACCAGTAGAGAGCTTGATATTTTAATGCCTTTAGGACTGGCTATTCAAAAAATGGTTGCTAATACAATCTCCTCTTTTAAGGTTCAAATTGAATGGAAAGTTGAAAATAGTTCAGATAAAAACCAGCCAGAAATTGCTCAGATACCTGAGCTAAGTTATGCATTAGAGGCAATACTTGAAAATGCAAATGATTTTGCAGAAACAAAAATTACTTTGGTTATTTCATGGGATCATGAATCGATTTATATAAATGTGATAGATGATGGAATGGGATATCCTTCTTCCATTTTGTCAAATATAGGGCAACCAGAAAATAGCTCTCGTTTAGGGCAAGAGGGTCATAGGGGACTTGGATTATTTTTGGTTCAGTCATTTATAAGACAATTAAATGGGACAACTATTTTCCAAAATAGAAAGCCAAATGGTGCATCTGTAAAAATTAAAATCCCTATTGAAAGTTTGGTGTAATAAAAATGAACTTAGGTAAATTACTAATCTTAGATGATGATGAAATTCTTTTAAGAAGACTATCAAAATCTATGGAGTCTTTTGGATTTGAGGTAACAGCAGTATCATCAATAGAAGAAGCAGAAGAAATAATTGAAAAAATAATCTTTGATACCGCTGTTCTTGATTTAAAATTAGCAGATGGAAGTGGACTTTCTATTGTAAAAAAACTCTCATCTAGCAACCCCAAATGCAGGGCGATAATGCTTACTGGATTTGGAAACATTGCAACAGCGGTAGCGGCTATGAAAGTCGGGGCGATCGACTATCTTCCGAAACCGGCAAGTGCTGAGCAAATTAAAAATGCACTTGTGGATTATGATAAACCTCTACCACCACCGCCTGATGATCCTATGTCAGCAGACAGGGTGAGATGGGAGCATATTCAACGCATTTTTGAGCAATGTAATAGAAATGTATCCGAAACAGCGAGACGGCTCAAAATGCATCGTCGTACATTGCAACGCATTCTAGCAAAACATGCTCCAAGAAATTAGAACGCTCAAAACAAAGAGATTTTATATTTTTTCTAGATAAAAAAATAAATAAGGTTTTGTTTTATGTGTATAAAGTGCTCATAGTCTTTCGTAACAAATTTTTTAATAGTTGAGCAACTTTAATATAAAAATGAATAGCACAAAGAAAATATACAAAGTCATGGTTATATATTTTGATTATGGATAGCGCTGCATTTTTTGCTTTAGCTGCATCTTTCAGTTGGGTCTTATCACAATTATTTGGACATAAACCAGCATTGTATTATGGGTCCCTTCATTTCAATAGATTGAGAATGATTGTTGCTTCTCTCTTGT
>JAAXKA010000077.1 GCA_012269555.1 Alphaproteobacteria bacterium | reverse complement strand
ATATTATTCCTAATATTCCATAAGTCTTAAATCTTGACTCTGCTAAATGTCTTTTCATTAGAGACTTTTTTATAATTTCTGTATTATTCATATTTTTCTCTATATTTCCTTACAATTTTTAAGGCGATTAAATTTAAAAATAGTGTAAGAAAAAAAAGTGTTATACCTAAAGCAAAAGCTGCGAGTGTTTTCTCACTATCAAATTCTTGGTCTCCTACTAATAAGGTAACAATTTGTACAGTCACAGTAGTAACAGACTCAAAGGGATTCATTGTTAAATTGGCAGATATACCTGCTGCCATTACAACTATCATTGTTTCTCCAATTGCCCTGGATACTGCAAGAAGAATTGCTGCAACAACACCTGGAAGAGCTGCAGGCAGAACAACTTGTTTAATTGTTTCTGATTTTGTGGCCCCTACAGCATATGATCCATCTCTCATGGATTGGGGTACAGCACTCATTACATCGTCAGATAATGATGAAATAAAAGGAATGATCATAATCCCCATAACACCGCCGGCAGCAAGTGCACTTTCTGATGCGATACTGAATCCAAAAAATAAGGCTATTTCTTTTAAAAAAGGACCAACAGTTATAGCAGCAAAGAAGCCATAAACAACAGTGGGAACACCTGCAAGAATTTCTAGTATTGGTTTTATTGTTGCTCTAATTTTTGGTTTTGCGTACTCGGATAAATAAATTGCTGATAAAAGTCCTATGGGAATAGCCACAGCCATTGCAATAAGAGTTATTAAGAGTGTTCCTGTGAAAATTGGAATAGCCCCAAATAACCCCTCACTTGCAACCTGATCTTCCCTTATTGCTGTTTGAGGACTCCATGTAATGCCAAGTAGAAAATCAAATATTGGGACCTTTTCGAAAAAACGTAATGCTTCAAAAATTAACGAAAAAATAATACCGATTGTGGTAATGATAGCAATTGTCGAACATAAAATCAGAAGATTAACATTCGTTTTTTCAACAGCTTGTCTAGCTCGAAACGCAATTGAAATTTTACGTAAGGAAAAAGTACTAAATATTAGTCCCATTAGGAGAGTGCCTATGTAAACATATGAATCAGAGATAATTTTTAGGTTTTGAAAGTACTTTGCAGATTCAATTATAACTGGATTCGTGCCAGGAAAGAATTTTTCCGGATTTGTTGCTTTTATTGTATCAACAAGCATATCTGGATTACCCTCAAAAGTTGTAAGAAAGTCTGAGGGAATTTTTTTTATTAACAAAAGATCTAGAAAAAAAGGTTTAAAAAAAAACCAAGTAACAAGAATCAGAAATATAGGTAGAATTAACCAGAAAAAAGAATACGTTCCATAATAGGATGGTAATGATGGGAGTTTTGATCCATTTTTAATATTTGCGTTAAATTTTAGTGCTTTTGTTGAACTGTACCAGTAGACATAAAAGATAATGAAGCAAAAAATTATTAAAAAAGACCAAAACCCCATACATTAATTAAATTAATTTTTCTTTAGAACTTTTGGATCAAACTTAGCCAGTTTCTTTCCATCTTTAGCGAATTTAGCTCTTTCACCATCTGGAAGTGGAATTAAACCCTTTGAAACAAGATATCCGTCAGATCCAATTGCCTTATCAGCTGTAAATTCACGAACATATTCTTTTATTCCAGGAATTACAGCTGCATGAGCATTTTTCACGTAGAAAAACAGAGATCTTGATACTGGGTATTTACCTGATGAAATATCTTCAAACTTTGGCAAAACACCATCGATTTCTGCTGGTTTAACCTTATCCCTGTTTTGATCAAGAAAAGAATAACCAAATACACCAATTGCATCTGGGTTGGCAACTAGTTTTTCGATAATAAGGTTGTCATTCTCTCCTGCTTCAACGTAAGCGCCATCTTCTCTAATCCCTCTACATTCTGCTTTGTAGAGTTTTTTATTTGCTTTTTTTAGCTCTTTTCGTCCAGGAAACTTTTTACATCCTCTTTCAATTGCAAGCTCGTTAAAGGCATCTCTTGTTCCAGAGGTTGGAGGAGGACCAATAACTACAATAGGTTTAGCAGGAAGACTGGGATTAATTTCATTCCACATCTTGTAAGGATTAGGTTTGACTGTTTCGCCTTCAGGATCAGCCGGAACTACTTTAGCTAGTGCCAAATAAACTTCTTTTAGAGATAATTTTAAGGAAGGTCCCGATTTACTGTTAGCTAGAGCTATTCCGTCATAACCAACTTTGATTTCAGTAATGTCCTCTACACCATTTTCGGCACACTTATTGACCTCTTTTGATTTAATTCTTCTTGAGGCGTTAGTGATATCTGGATGTTCTGTACCTAGACCTGAGCAGAAAAGCTTTAAACCTCCCCCAGACCCTGTTGATTCTATTACTGGTGTTTTAAATCCACTTGTTTTTCCAAATCTTTCGGCTACGACTGTGGCAAAAGGATAAACCGTTGATGAACCTACAATTTTAATTTGATCACGTGCATAAAGTTGCGAATTTGCGCTCAAAAATAAAGTAATTGATAAAGCAAATAGTGTTTTTTTCATATTCTCCTCTTTATTGTTAAGGTTAAAAGCGCATAATAAAAAGTTACTGATACTAAAATATGATAGTTTTGTTACAAATTTGTGACATTTGCAGGTTAAATTTTGCCAACATTGAAAAAAACCTAGATTTAGGTTACTATCCCGTTCATTTTTACATTAACTAATGGAGATTTTATGAATAATGATTTTATAATGAAGGTTGGGGAATCCCTTATAGCAGGGGGACCTCCGGGAACTGCTGCAGAACCAGAGGTCGTGATTGGCCATTTAAATGGCCCATTTGGGACAGCTTTTGCCACCCTTATTGGAAACCAAATTAAAGGCCATACAAAAGTGTTAGCAATAATGAATACTGATGTAATGGTTAAACCAGCAACTTTGATGGTAAGCAAAGTTACAGTCAAAGATGATAAGTATACTAATATCCTAATGGGGACAGTCCAAGGAGCAATTGCTAATGGTGTTCTTGATTCAGTTAGGGAAGGGTACATCCCTAAAGATAAGGCAAATGAACTAGGAGTGATAGTATCGGTTTGGTTAAATCCAATTGTGACAAAGGAAAAAGATTTAGATCATAAAATTCTTTTTGATATTCATAGAAAAGCAACAACAAGCGCAATTAAAAAAGCAATGAATGACGAACCATCAATTGATTGGCTTTTAGAAAACCAAGAATCAATTGTTCATAAGTACTACCAGAACGCTTTAGACGGAAAATAGTGCATATACACTCTTATTATATTTTCACAACTAATTAATTATGTGCATATGCACTCTATAAGAATATTTTGAAATACGCAAAAGATTCAAAAAATAGTGTATATGCACTTACAGGTCTTTGTGTTTTAGTCATTCCAGCTGTAAAGCTTATAAAACAAGTTAATATTGGCAATTCTGGTGCAGTATAAAATCTTGCGCTGGTAAAAGACCCCGAGGGGCCTTTTATTTAAGGTAAGGAAAGGAAATTAGCGACTACCATTTCAGATGGAGTCTTGCCTGTAAGCTAGAAATTTCAGATGGAGCTCCTCTAGCATTATCAAAGTCATAATCTCCATAAGCATACTCAAACATTGCTCTAACATTAGAGTTAAAGTAATGATTAAAACCAACAGTGTGAACCTGCCCGGCTCCCCCGCCACCATCACGTGAACCTACTCCCGTTCCAACATTGTCAAAGTCGTTGGCATCAATCCATTCATACTGATATTTAGGGACAAAACAGTGTCTTTTGCACTTTAAGCCGCCAATTGCGCCTTTTTTCCCACTATGTTTGTATTTACCAGAAATTGCATAGGAAATACTGGCAGAGCCACCATAGATATTGTAATCATCACGCGTACCATTACCACTATTATGCGGATCAAAAGTATATTTACCAATTTGATACTCAGCTTGAAACAATAAAGCACTATTGTGAATTATCGATAATTGAGGACCATGAAATGTATGGTTCTCAGCACTTGTTAAATTACCAATATCAATAGGCTTATCAACAAAAGTATGTACACCGTTGGCTCTTGCACTGTTTGTATCATAGGTTTCAGTCCCAGTCATATCTAGGTAACCAAAATGATACCCAAATAAAGTGGATAAGGGACCACCTACTAATGGCGTGTCACTTTTAAAATGGTAGTGAGCTGCAATACTAGCTCCGTAATGCTCGCTTTCATTGTCACCATTTCCTGGTAAACCACTATCACCGATGGGTTGAACTAAACCTGACTCTAGACCACTAAAAATACCAATTTTAGCGTGAAATTGGTCACCTAGAGCGCCTGATGTATCATAAACTATACCCAATCTTTGAGCAAAATTCATCATCTCATTATGAAGAGGTCTTTCCATGAAGATAAGGTTGTTAGAACTTGTGTTTTCGTAAAGACCTTGACCACTCTTTACGTTACCAAAGAAAAGCTTACCAAATCCTTTGATACTTTTGGCTATGAATGTATCCTTCATAACAACACTTCTAACTTTTGAGTTTGCTGAACCTTCGGCAAAATCGGGTGTGATAACCCAAGACCACCCATTCCCAATCTTACCTTTAATATCAAACCTTAGCCTTCTGAACTCTGCACCAAATCCATTACCTGTTTCATGAACAGTCATGTTTCCGATACCAGATTCATAATCTAATAATTGAGTAAGATCATACATCATACGTCCCCCAATTTTAAACTCATATTTTCCATCTGAACTTTTAATACTTAAACCCTTTCCTTTTTTAAAATAGGCCTTATTTTCTCCAGAACCTTTGGCCATTTTCTGTTTGATTTTAAGTATTTCATTTTGTAATGCGTCTATCTGAGCACTATAATCTTGAGCATTAGCATTGCTAAATAAAGTTCCTGCCATTAAAGCAAGACTAAGGTAATATTTCTTCATTTCATTCCTCTTGTTGAGTAATTAATATAC
>JAAXKA010000023.1 GCA_012269555.1 Alphaproteobacteria bacterium | reverse complement strand
AAACGGCTCCGCAAATCGTGGTGGTGGTAGGCGTTAATGGATCTGGTAAGACAACAACAATTGGTAAACTTGCATCACAATTTAAGATGGCTGGAAAATCAGTAATGATTGGAGCGGGTGATACTTTTAGAGCTGCAGCTATTGAACAGTTATCTGTTTGGGCGGAGAGGGTAGATGTCCCAATTATCAAGGCCGAGCAAGGATCCGATCCAGCTTCTTTAGCGTATAAGTCAGTTGAAAGAGCTATAAATGAAAAGACGGACCTCTTGTTTATCGATACAGCAGGAAGATTGCAAAACAAAACAGATCTTATGCAGGAGTTAGTAAAAATTGTCACTGTTATAAAAAAAGTAAAAAGCGAAGCCCCTGAAAATATAATATTAGTTCTCGATGCGACCACTGGACAAAACATTATTTCTCAAGTAGAGATCTTCCAGCAAATGGTCAATATAACGGGAATAATAATGACTAAGTTGGATGGCAGCGCAAAAGGGGGAATACTAATATCAGTTGCCGATAGATTTCAGTTGCCAATACATGCTATAGGGGTTGGTGAGACATTAGATGACCTTCAGCCATTTGATCCTGAAGAATTTGCAACGGCTTTGATTGGTGATTTTAGAGAGTAATTATTAATGGAAAAAAAAGAAGAAAATTCACTCACAAAAAGTATTTTAGAGTTTGTTCCATTGATAGCATTCTTTCTGGCTTATTACTATTTTCCCAACTCAAATAATCTGACCGGTGAAGACCTTTCGGTTGAAAAGATAATCTTTGCCACAAAGGTATTCGTACCCATCTTGTTAATTGCATCGTTATTAAATTACCTGATCTTAGGAACGATATCCAAAATGTCTGTTATTACGGCGGTTTTAGTAATCTTTTTTGGTGCATTAACAATCTGGTTCAAAGATCCCACATTCATAAAGATGAAACCTACAATTATCTATCTTAGTTTTGCGGTAGTTCTGATCATAGGTCTAATGAGAAAAAGAAGCTTATTACAAAGTTTAATGGGATCCACGTTAGCCTTAGAAGAAGAAGGGTGGATGCTTCTCACAAAGAGAATAATTATTTTTTTTATTAGTCTTGCCTTTCTTAATGAACTGGTATGGAGGTATTTTGGCCAAGATCAATGGGTAAATTTTAAAACTTTTGGAATGCCAATTTTAAGCCTACTGTTTTTTGCTTTTCAATATAAGTTATTTCAGAAATATCTTATTGATAAGGAAAACTAGACTTATTCTTCAAGATACGTTTTAAGCTTATTCTCGTATATGGTACTAGTTATCGGTCCCGCAATCCTTAGTAAGATATTGTTTTCTTTATCAAGAAGGAAAGTTTCGGGTATTCCATAAACTCCCCAGTCTATAGCTGTTTTACCAGATTGGTCTGAACCGATTGCTACATATGGATTGCCTAGTTCTGTAAGAAATTTTTGCGCGTTTAAAGGATTATCTTTATAATTTACGCCAATTATACGGTATCCATTTTTTTGAATTGACATTAAGGATTTATGTTCTGCTCTGCAGGGAGCACACCAGCTAGCCCAGAAGTTCACCAATTTGTAGTTTGAAACATCAAGATGTTTTTCTTGGGGAGTCTCGTAGTGGTTCAGAGGAGTTAAATAAAAGTTAGGCTTTTTTTGACCGATCAGATTACTTTTTATTTGTTTCGATATATTTGATTTAATACTTAATTTGCCATTTGCCATTTCGATATCGTAAGCAAAAATCACGAACAAAGAGAGGCAAAGTAAAATGAATATGGGTATTACTAAAATTATTTTGAAACTAATTTGACTCATTTTTAGTTTCTTTTTTTCTTAATTCTTTATCTGTTTTTATCTTAGAAATTAAGGTTTGTATTATCAGTGCTGATATAAGAGCAATTGTGCTAACATAAGATGCAATGATTACAAAAGAAAACTTCCCAAAAATTGCTAACATTGGTTCCGGACTATCCCATTAATTTCAGCTTCAATTTATTAAGCTCAGTAGTTGTTCGTACAAGTAAAAGATAAACAAAAAGAGATGAAAACCCAACTAATGCTAAAATAAGTGGAAAATAGTAGCTGTCATCAATATTCTTTTCTTCGTCAAGAGACAAAGTTGGGCCTTGATGTAGACCCTGATCTATAAAAAAAACGATATACCTGGATAGAAGAGCGAAAACAGATCCTAATATGCAAAATAAAGAAGTAACATTTGCTGCCCGTTCTAAAGGTTTGATAGCCGACCATAAGATGATGTACCCCACGTAGAAACATAGCAGAACTGCAAATGAGGTTAGTCGAGGGTCCCAAACCCAGTAAGTTCCCCAAGTGCTGCTACCCCACAAACTTCCTGTTATTATGGTAGCAATAGTCATTATTAAACCAATCATTGCAGACGATTTAGCTGCTAATGCGCTAACGTATTGGCGCCTAATCAACCAAACTATAGAGGCTACAGTCATCATAAGATATACGTTTATTGCTAAGAATGCTGCAGGAACATGGATAAAAATTATTTTCACTGTCTCCAGTTGCTTATAGTCAGGGCCAGTAAAGAACACCCCCCAAACTAAACCAGGTATAATTGCTAAAACAGCTATCAAACCTGCAAGAGGTGATATTATCTTTGCTAGTTTTTTAAAAAGTACCGGGTTAGAGAACTTCCAAAATTTATTTAACGCGCTGTTTTTCATTTTATGAATAATTCAGTTTAATTGCATACGCAGATATATAGGGACTGAGTACCACAGTAAATAGTGTATTTGCGTATAGTAGCAAATATTCCAAGGCAAATAAATCGGTGGTGCTGGAACTGCAGCAGAAAATTCCTAAAAGAAGAGTTGGGAAATAAAACGGTATAGTAATTGTTGTAAGAAGAAAATTACTGCGGTTTGATAACGTTAGGCAGGATATCATTGTTCCTATAAAGCTGAGTGAAGGAGATCCACACAGTAGCACTATAAAAATTCTTAAAATATGATCAGAGCTTATTTGAAATGTAATCAAGACAACTGGAATTATAATTATGAGCGGAATAACAACTGAAACCCAATGAACAATCGTTTTTAAAAACATTGTTACTTCTAGGGGAATCTCAGCGATCAAAAGATAGTCCAAAATACCACTTTCGTAATCTTCATGAATGACTTTGTTTAGAGTAAGCAAGATAGACATTAAAAGACTTAACCAAACTGCAGTAAGACCTATATTACTAAGCACAAAGTTATCACCAAATGCCGAAAGCGCGAATAAGAGGATAAAGAATAAAAAGAAGGAAAAAGCCAAAACTACGTGTGAACCAGACCTTATTACCAATAGAAATTCTAGTCGAAGAATATTTAGCATTTTAATTTTTACCGCTATGTCTTTCTAGATTAATTATTTTTTGTCCTTTAACTTGTGCCGGTTCATGAGAAGTAATTATCGACAAGCCTCCTGCCCTAAGATGAGAGGTGTGTAGTTCCAAAAACTTTTTCTTGCCAACAAAATCTAGGTTTGTTGTAGGTTCATCGAGTAGCCAAATATTTCTATTCATCAAGGAAAGTCTCACCAAGGCTAGTCTTTTTCGCTGACCCTCGGAACAACTTTCAACAGTTTTATTTGGTAGATCCCAGAATTTTATCAATTCGCTAGTATTAGCATCCGAGCTGTAATATGCTTTCCAATATTCTATTGTCTCCATTACCGTTAGCCCAGTATGGATAGAGGCTTTATGCCCGTAATATCCTATGTGTTCCTGCCTATTTGAAGGATCATTGGAAAGATTAATTTTGTTTATCGATATTTTGCCTTTGAAAATTGATTTGAATCCAACAATTGTGTTCAAAAGAAGTGTCTTGCCAACTCCGTTTGGGCCTGTAATAGTTATCGACTGCCCCGAATTTAAATTGAAATTTATATCACTGAGTATTACTTTGCCATCAATCGCGCAATATAATGAATTTATCGAAATAGAACTTTGAGCTTGTTTCATGTTGGATTTTTTATGGTCTATCTAAAAGAATTGAATAACGATTATGGGTTTGATTATTGATAAGTACCAATAGCATAAAAGGTAACAATATGAAAAAGACATTTAATTTTGTGAAAATTGCTTAAGCATAATAATAATAGAAAAACGTTTAAATTAAAAACATTGAAGCATAAAAAAATATTTGACTTTTTATGCAACGCATCATGTAAGGAATAGTTTTTGGTAAAAAAGTATATCATCAAAAAAAGCTTTTTATTCGGTTAATAGTATACAAATGGCAAATATAACCACTCGCATAAATAATTGGATTATTTTCTACACTGTCTTATTAATTGCATGGATCGCAATTGTGGTAATGGCACTAGAGAATCTTTTGCCAAATAATGCAAATTTCATCACAAGGGTAGTAGAGATTTGCAGCAATTCGGTTTCGGACTTAAATATCATTGGGGTTTTTTTTATGTGGTTTTTAATGAGTATCGCAATGATGTCACCTACTATAATTCCAACGCTCAAAACATATGAAGATATATTGGAAAGTGGTGGAAAAAGAGAAAATAGTTTTTGGTGGTTCATTGCAGGTTTTTTAAGTATCTGGATGATTTTTTCTATTTTAATGTCTTTAACACAGGTTTTTCTTGGAAGGCTTTATTTGCTAAATGATCAGGGAGCGTTTGTGAGCTCTCTAATCAGTTCTGGCTTTCTAGTATTAGCAGGATTATATCAGCTCAGTTCATATAAAGAAGCATGTCTAATCAAATGCCAAAGGCCCTTTACTTTCTTCCTACAGAACTGGAAGAGTGGGAATAGTGGGTCCTTCAACATGGGGGTATCGATCGGATTGTTTTGTCTTGGCTGCTGTTGGGCTCTAATGGCTTTAGCTTTTGTCGGGGGAGTTATGAATTTAGCTTTTATGGCTATAATGACTTTTTTCATGATGTTAGAGAAAATTCCTGATTATGGAAAATATATTTCAAAACCACTATCTTTAATCTTGATTGGTTCTG
>JAAXKA010000194.1 GCA_012269555.1 Alphaproteobacteria bacterium | reverse complement strand
AAATGTAAGTTTTTATTTTTCATTAAATTTGAAAGTTTTTTTACCTTTCATCATTGCGTCTATTTCATCTTTGCTTAATGCTGGCATATCTGGTGGTATACTTTCTACAGGAGGAATTCTTAGCTTACCTTTAGTTGCATCTACACCGTCTTTTCTTACATAACGTTTATCATCACCTATGCTGGCTATATAATCCCAATTTGGCTTTTCACCAGGAACTGATTTAATTAATAACCTTCTTTTTTGACTTTGAAGAATTTTATCATTTATTTTTTCAGGATCCCAATTTTGAAAACAAATTGATAATAAATTACTTAAATCACCCTTAAAATTATCATTGCCTGCTAAATTAAAGAGTTCATGAGGATCATTTTTTAAATCATATAAAAGACTTGGATGACCATGTGTATAAATAAGTTTAAGGTCATCTTGTCTTATCATTCTGGTAGGAACACATGGTCCAATATGATAGTAATCTGAAATTGCAAAGCTGTTTTTTGTTTCGCCTTTATTATAAGCAAATTTTAAAAGACTTTTCCCAGATAAATCATCTGAAAAAGAAGTAGGTTTCTCATCATTCCCAATTTCCAAAATCGTTGGCAACAAATCTACTAAGGAAGTAATCACTGATGACCGCAGACCTTTTGGAGCTCCTGGAATCTTTGCAATCATTGGAACATGTGCTGACCATTCCCAAAAACATTGCTTAAACCACATTCCACGCTCTCCTAGCATTTCACCATGATCTGATACAAAAAATATTGCAGTATTATGTAGCTGGTTTGTTTCATCTAAAAGATTGATGATTTTTCCGATTTTATCATCAATATAAGAAATCATCCCATAATATGCATGGCGTGTTTTACGGATATGTTCTTCAGTAACTGTGTGACGATGACGACCATGAGCAAAAAAAAGTGACTTTGAAAAATAATCTAAATCATCAAATGGTATAGGTGAAACATCAGGAGGGTTTATATCTTTTTCGTCATATAAATCCCAATACTTCTGAGAAACGTTAAATGGTGTATGTGGACTGGTAAATGATATTATTCCAAAAAAAGGATTTTGGTTTTCAAATCTCGAAAGGTCATAAATTTTTCTTAGGCTTTGAAACTCGACTTCATCATCATAGTCTTCTTGCATAGTACGAGTACAGGGACCTGCTTCTACAATTCCATTTAGGGCTGTTCCTGAAGGGACATAAGAAGGCCCCTCTGTCCAATTCCCTATCCAGTCAAAATTTGCTGGATAAACATCAGTTGTCAGTCTTTCATTAAATCCATGTAATTGATCTGGACCAATAAAATGCATTTTGCCTGATAAAAAAGTCCAATAACCTAAACTTCTCATATAGTGTGCCATTGTAGGTACTGAACTTGCAAGTTCAGTTGCATTATCAAAGGCATCAATTTCTGGACATAATAGTCCACTTAGCATTGATGCCCTGCTTGGAACGCATACTGGATTATTACTATATGCATTTTCAAAGACTATACCTGAATTTGCTAATTCATCTAGATGAGGAGTTTTACATACTGGATTGCCATATAGTTTTAAAGCTTGAGCAGCCAATTGATCGGCCATTATTATCAAAACGTTATTTTTTTTTACCATAATTCACTCTAATCAATTATTAAGATTTAGCCGTTTAAACATTTCTTTTGGTGCGTCGGCTTTAGTCATAAGATCAATCATTTCATCAACTAATTGCCTAACAGTTTCTGGTTCATTTAATTCCAACTGTTGTCTAGGATCAGAGTTCACATTAAACAATTTGGAATTCGTATCTTCAAATGTCATTCCTTGTACCTCAAGAGGGTCATTTTTATCGGAAACCTTTGGTTTTAATTTTAACAACTTCAAACCTTTCGAAAACTTAAAAGGATTAGAGAGTGTCATTTCAGACAGTTCTTTAATAGAAAAACGTGAAGTCATTCTAGTTGGCATTAGTGTGTACTCGTAAAGATCTGTAGCCGACATTTTCTCAGGATATCTAAAATAAGTATATTCACCATCAGTAATATTACAGGCCGAGCCAAAATATCCAAATATTAGCGCCTTCCTTATTTCATTATCTTTTTCTAAAACATTTAGAAGAGAATTCCCAGATACATCACTTGGAATGTCTAAACCAAAAAAATCAAGAAATGTAGGCATTATATCAATAGTTTGTGTTAAAGAATTTATTCTTGCACCTGCTTTATTTTTAAAATCTGGGTGATAGATCATCAAAGGTATATGAGCAATTTCATTGTATACAGGCATTCTATTTTTTGCCCACCAATCATGCTCTCCTAACAAAAAACCATGATCAGTGGTTAGAATTAGTGCTGTATCCTTCCATAAATCATAACGATCAAAATAATCTAAAAGTTTTCCAAAATATTCATCAACCATGGTAACAAGAGCGGCATAGTTTGCCTTTAATTCTGAAATTTCTTCTCTAGTTTCTTTAACTCTGTCATAAATAGGCCAATCTAAAATTGGTCCATCATAATTTGTTGGGAATAGTTCTTTAAATCGTTTGGGAGCATGAAAAGGTTCATGAGGGTCAAAGCATTCAATTTGCAGAAACCAGTTATCTATATCTTTATTTTTACTTAGAAACTGTTCTGCAAGAGCGAAAACTTGAGGAGTACAATATTCTTCTTCTTTTGTCATATACTCACGATTAATCATGTAATTTTTTCTGTGGTGCTGAACCTTATGATATTTCTCTTTAAGGAAGTCCATATCAGGTTGAACTTCACCTTTCCATCGGTCTATAGCTTGACCTCTTACTAATTCCCATGATGAATATCTTTGGTGATAAGTTGCTCCACCATCAGCAAAATAATGATGGTGATCTGTAATTATATGAGAATAAACTCCATTATTCTTCATTATTTCTGGAAATGATTCATCAAAAGGCTCTAATGGGCCCCAACTTCTGTGAAGAAAATTTATTCTTCCTGTATGCAGGTCTCTTCTTGCTGGTATACAAGGCAAGCTTCCAACATAATGATTATCAAATATTAAGCATTTTTCTTGAAATCGTTTGAAATTAGGGGTTTTAATATTTGTTTTTTTGGAATAGGTCTCAATTGCATTCCTATTAAGAGAGTCCAATAAAACGAATACAGCTCTCACGCTAACTGCCTCTTTGAATTTCTAACAAAATAGTGAAACAGATATAATATTATAAACAATACAAAACCGATTATATCAGTTGTAAAAGAAACACTTAATAAGCAAAAAGTTACAACAATATAACCGAATCTCTCTATTAATAGTAATTTTGAAATCAAAAATCCTTGAATAAAAATTGAAAGGCTTAAAGAGCCAAAGATAGCAGAAAAAGCTGCTAAAAAAATCATTTGAATAGAGGCATCTAATCCAATCAAAACAGGGTTGAAAGCAAAGAAGTATGGAATAATAAAAGCTGCTATTCCAAATTGACAAGAAACAATTGCAATCCTAAACGGATTAGCATTTGCTAAACCCGAAGCAGCATAAGCAGCAAGCGCAACTGGAGGTGTTATAGAAGATAACATTGCAGAATAAAAAACAAAAAGATGTGCAGCTAACTTGTTTATACCAAGCATTTCTAATGCAGGAGCTGCCAATGTTGCTACCAAGATATAAGCTGCAGCAGTTGGCAAACCCATTCCAAGTATCAATGAAGCTATCATGGTAAGAAGCAAAGCAAGAAAGATATTTCCTCCTGATAGTGAAATCACAAGTGAGGAAAATTTTAGACCTAGACCAGTAAGAGTTATAATTCCAATTATAATACCTGCACAAGCACATGCAGTTGCAACTGGAATAACTGCATCAACTCCGTTCTCAATTGTTCTAACAATTTTTCTTGGAGTTAACCATGTTGCCCTTCTAAGATAACTCAAGAAAACAGCCATCATAAGTGACCAAATAGAAGCATACATTACAGAATATCCATCAAACATCATATAAATAAAGACTGGGAGAGATAAAAGTAGATGCCCACCCTTTTTAAGAGTTTCCCAAACAGAAGGAATATCTTTTGTGTCAATTATAGGGATTTTCATTTTAACAGCTTCTAAATGAACAACTGAGAAAAGAACTATATAGTATAATATTGCTGGTAATAGTGCTGCTCTAGCAATTTCATAATATGAAATACCTGTCATATCTGACATTAGAAATGCTGCAGCACCCATTACTGGAGGCATTAACTGTCCACCGGTAGAAGCAACTGCTTCTATAGCGCCTGCTGTTTCAGGTCTATAACCTGTTCTTTTCATTAATGGTATAGAAATAGTGCCTGTAGTTAAAACATTGGCAACTGCAGTTCCTGATATCATCCCCATAAGACTTGATCCAACAACAGCTGCTTTAGCAGGACCACCTCTAGATTTACCAGTCAGAGCATTAGCTATATCCATTAAAACTTTTCCAGCTCCAGAATTTTCTAATACAGCCCCAAATAAAACAATTAAAATCACAAATGTAGCTGTAACACCCAAAGGTGTTCCAAAAATACCACTCCCTCCAAGATATAAATGAGACATTACCCTGTAAAGGCTATAACCCCTATGCCCAGCTTCACCAGGAAAATAATTACCTAGTAATGCATAAAATAAAAATGCTATTGCTAGTATTGCTATTGGCCAACCAATTGTTCGCCTTGTCGCGTCTAATAGAAAAAAAGTTGCGGCCAAACCAATATAAAATTCATAGTTTGTTAACTCGCCGTATCTGTCATTGATAGCGTCAAAAAAAATTATTTGATAAAACATCACCAACAAACTCAGTAACGCTAAAATCATAAATATGTATGTTTTGAATGACTTAAATAAAGCTTCAAGAGACATTTTTTGGAGTGGCATTAAATATACTAAAAAAAGTATGATCCCAATATGAAATGATCTTTGAATCATATCAGGAAAAACACCAAAAAAAGCTGTATAAATGCTAAATAAAGAGAGAATTGATGCTGCTAATATTCTTATTGTCCAAACCGGTGGACAAATAATAATAT
>JAAXKA010000128.1 GCA_012269555.1 Alphaproteobacteria bacterium | reverse complement strand
TCAAAGCCCATATTTTTTAATTTTCTCGATAAGCGTCGTTCGCAAAAGTTTCAAATCTTTAGCCGCTTCACTTGTATTACCGCCATTCCTGTCAAGTGCTGCCTCAATAAATACTATTTCGATGTCTTGCAAAAGGCGTCTTAAATCTACCGAATTGTTGGTATCAAACCAGGTTGAAAAATCTTCTGCAGTGGGTGGCTGTGACCTGATGGAATTTATATTGTCGTCGTGATCAATCGTCCCTATTTCGTCAAATTCTGACCAGATTTCTCTTTGTTCTTCTGCTCTATCAATAATTCCACTACTCACAGAGATAAGATATTTTTCTACGTCCTCTCCATTAATTTTTTGATTAGGGAAAAATATCAATGCGCGCTCTATTACATTTCGCACTTCTCGAACATTACCTGGCCAATCATATTTCTTAAGTGCATCAATTGCTGTCCCATCAAAGTTTGGAGATTTTCTAGCATCAGTCCTACTTTTTATTTTTAAAAAATGCTCGACCAGATCTGGTATATCTTCCGTTCGCTGTTTTAGGCTGGGGACTTTAATTGGAAAAACATTTAGTCTGAACAATAAGTCTTCTCTGAAATCATTATTCTCAACCAACTTTTCTAAGTTCTTGTGGGTTGCACATATTATTCTCACATCAAGTTTAATTTCCTTGCTGCTTCCAACTCTGCTAATTACTGAATTTTCTAAAACACGAAGCAGTTTTGTCTGGAGTCCAAAGGGCATATCACCTATTTCATCAAGAAAAAGCGTCCCCCTATTGGCTTGCTCAAATTTGCCAACTGTTGTTTTCAAGGCACCTGTGAACGCTCCCTTTTCAAACCCAAATATTTCTGCTTCCATTAATTCACTTGGTATTGCGGCACAATTTAGAGCAACAAAGCTTCCTTTTCGCCTACTTTCTTCGTGAATTGCTTCAGCAACTAGTTCTTTTCCAGACCCAGTTGGGCCATTTATTATGACTGGGGAGTTTGAGTTAGCAATAAGACCAATCATTTTTTTGAGCTCTGTAGCTGGTTTCGATTGTCCTATTATTTTGTTATCCACGAATGTCATATAATATGGTCTCTGTTAGTCGTAAATTTTCTTTAGATTATATTGGGTTTTATGGTATTTCTAGGTTAAATAGATGGTTAATTGCAAACAGTCGAATAGGTTTTGCATTCAAGGGGTTTATCTTGTTTGAAAAGTTAAGAATAAATTTTTCCAAAATCCGGGAAAAATTAAAGTTAAAAAAACCGGATCTCGACTATTTAGATCAACAGGATCTATCTCGCTTCAGTGAGCAGGACATTGTACTCGAGAGCGAAAATCAAATCCAAAAGTACTTGCCAGAAGTTTTAGGTCAAGCGCTTGCAAGAACATGGATTGATAAAAGATTTTTAGATGCTTTTTATAATTATCCAGTTGAAGTTCTTGAAAGAGGCGGTGTTTATCTGCCTGATAGTGTATCTGTTGAATTCAAAAAAGAAAAAGATCAACGTCCGAAAGTGATTGTTTACGAAAATGATAAAAACTCTCGCCGAAAGTTGCTTGAACTAAAATTAGTTATGGTTGCGGAACAATGAAATTTAAAGCATTTTTATTCAGCTTAGTAATCAGTGTTGGTAGTTTTTCTTATGCTGAAAATCATGTGGTCTCTCCAGAATTCCAGCAAGACTTTAAAATTGCTGTCAAAAAAATAGAAGATAAGAAATTTTTGGAAGCAGTTGAAATTTTTGAAAAGTTAGCGAGTCAAGGAGTACCAGAAGCACAGTTTAATTTGGCTCTTTTGAATAATAATGGACTAGGAACCCCAAAGAACTTCAAAATGGCTCTATATTGGTCATGGTATGCCCACCTAAATGGTCATACAACAGCATTAAATCAGGTGAATAGCATTTATGGCTCAATAACAGAAGCGTTGCGTGATACTGTAGCTAATCTAATCATAGATGAGTTGCTGTCTGCCGCGAACACAGGCGACCGTCTTTCTGCGCTAAAACTGGGACAAACCTACACAGGCCTTCTGGTTGCTCCAGATTACCCATCAGCTTACCTATGGCTTTCAATTGCTCAAGCTTATGGTATTGAGCAGGCCAGCGAGTTGCTTGCTGAAACGGCTAAGCAATTGACGGTTGAGGAAATACTAAGTCAGCAGGAACAGGCTTCATCAAAATTTTTAGAAATTAATCCATAATTAGTTAATTGGAGTAATATCATCCAAAAAGCTTAAAATATTAAGTTTGTGCCCACAAAAATTATTAAGCTCCTCTAGCGTGATTTGTAGTTGATATAACTTTGATTTTAATATCTCAGGATCAGGGCTAGTCTGAGCTTTAGACACGACAATAAGGTCCTCAAGCAAAACTTGGAACCTTTCGACACTTAATTCAAAGTCACCAACGTTTTTATCTTCGTTTATGACTATCGAGTTTACGGTTTCTTTCAAGGCAATTAAATTTTCGGTAAGAGCCCCGAGATCCATAGTAAACTTATCCTTCACCGTCCTTAATGCTTTCAAACAGTTTATTTGTTATAGCATTTAAATCAATAGGATATCGGCCCTCCGATACCTTTTGACGGATTTCGCTCACAACCTCTATATTTATAGGAGGTTCGCTCGATAGAGACTTCACTTTTTCGCTTATAGATAAATCGACACTTACAGACTGTGCTGGCGACTGTGCTTTGTCGGCGACAGAGGTGCTAGTCTGCTCTACTTGCGAAACGCGCGACTTTCTTTGGTCGTGAACAGTGCTAGTCCCAGTATTTGGGCTATTTCTAACTGTATCAACCATTTTGAAACTCCTTTCGCATTTACATACGACATTATTTCTCTACATGTTAGTTATTGGTGCAACTTTTTTTTTGCCTGTGATAATTACTTTAAAAACTTTGTCAGAATTAGTGTTCCTAACGGGTATCATATCACCAATTTGACCATTTTCCAATGCTATTGCAGACGTAGTAATCATAATTGAGTTATTGCCAGCAATAACTAAGACAGTATCTTCTTTATTAACTGAAAATACTCGCTCTAAATGTCGGGCTTTGAGAATTGTTCCGATGGCTAAATTGGTCTTGGCTTTGCGCCCTATGACATCTTTGAACTCATTATATGAGCCATGAATTCGTCTTTGGGGACTTTTTTCTAGTTTTACGTGTTGCTCTGAAACAACCTCACCCATTGATACATTTTTTTTCAAAACCACGGCCCATAAGGGATGAGAAACTGAAACTTTATTACTATCTACAGGTCCCTCGGCGACTTGAGTAGATCGAACTAGTGTAGACCAGCCTTCTAAGCTGCAAGATACAAGTAGAGTTGTCCAGTCGTGCTCTTGTCTGGGTTTAAATTCGAGTGGCTCAGAACAAGCAAAAAAGGTTCTTTTATCCGAAACCAACAAATCCAGCGACAATTGCTTTTGAGCGAAAAAAGCCTTCGCTTGAGTCTTAATTTCTTTCCCAGTTATCCGATCACCTGCATGACTGGTTGAGAGAAAAGATGAGTAAAAGCAGATCGTTAAAAAAAGTATTTTAAGAGTGGTAAAATTCATGATCCATTCACCACTTCAACAACTTGGCCGATAATATCATCTATCGTCGCTTGGCTCGAAACAATTTCTATTTGAGTTTCGAAATCGGCAATGTTTACAACTTTTAAATAAGTTTTTTGAGTTTGATTTGATGAAATTACAAACATGTCATTAGAGTTAATTCCATCTATTTGACCATGATCGAGGAATGGAATTCCTCCCTTTACAATAACTTTAGGGTTAATTTTCAGGCATGATAATTCGCTGATTTGACGTTCTATTTGCTTCTTAAGCATTACCAAAAAGCGACTTTTAATTTTATCCCAATCACCGCGCGTGACTGCCATAATTGATTTGTTGAAAAGACTTTTTTGAATTATGTAATTTGCTGTGAAATCTCTTTGAGCAATCTTTTCGTCTCTTCTCTTGAGCTTGGTTTTTATATTCGCTACTAGAATTGTTTCGTTTTCTATAATGTTGTGCTTGTTTGAAGGTTCAAAAAAAATTTTGGTCTCCAGCTTATAGACGTTAGTTCGCTTAGGTGCCGTCTCTTTATTTACGAAAAGCGTGTAAAGTTCATTTTGCTTTTTTTTAGGAGGTTGAGTTTCGGCTAACTGTAAATGCGGACTAAAATCATATTTAATAAGTTCATTTACAATCCATTCTCTGTCTACATTCGCCCAAAATGGTAATTTTACATCATCTTTGAAGACCTCAACAGAAAAGTCTAAATTTTCTGCGTTAGCTTTTTTGCAGACATTTCCAGCTTCGATATCGGAATTTTCGTCAATTATTGCTTTCAAAGTAACATGGTATCTGCGGTCTTTAACTGTTTCGTTGATTACATCATATTTTAGGATTTTTACTTTTGAAGTAGACTGAATTTGATCCAGCAACATTTGTCCATTTTCTACAAGAGAAAAGCTATTAAGGCTCTGATTTCCTTCCAAAAGTAATTTTTGCAGGGCATTCTCTATTGCTCGGGTCCTAAAAATTTCCTGATCAATTGACGACGTTATTAAAGTGCTTCCACTAAACGTAACTATTTTTGCAGAGTTAACTAACGTTGGATTGAGCAGCATACATAATAATGTAGCTATTACAGGAATGAAGTTTTTATAAGAATTAAACATATAAAGAACTTACAGAAGCCCGTTTCGATATGCTCTTATAAGCCTATCCACGTGCGTCTGGCTCACAGCTAATTCTACTTGATAGGTGTCACTTCCGGTCGGTTCAATTTTAACTGTCCGAGCTCCGATGACGGTGCCACGCAGTGCTGCGCCAAGTTTGTCGGAAGTTAATATAGCCTCTCCTATAGTAGTTTCGCCCTGTATATAAATGCCATGGAGTTGCTCTGTTAGATTACGGTATGCATCCAACTTAGCTGCTCTAATCGCCATAAGCCTACGTTGGTTTAGTGTCTTTGAAGGTTGTATAGCAATCGATGAAAAACCTACTGCAGTTATGC
>JAAXKA010000186.1 GCA_012269555.1 Alphaproteobacteria bacterium | reverse complement strand
GGAATGTTAAGCGATGAAGACGCAGATACTGTTGACATGTCGATGGTTGACTATCTTACAGGAAATGCTGGATCTATAACAATACATAACGCGCGAGCACTTCATTTCTCACCATCTTCGAAATCTAAAAATCCCAGACCACTTTTGCTTAATTGTTATACATCTGCTGACGCTAAAGCCTATACACCTCACCCACAACCAACCGTGAACACTTATAAAATTGTAAGGGGAGAGCAGGTAAAATGGGCACACCATGATCCAAGACCTTGCCAGATGCCCCCCGACTGGTCAGGAGGGTACACTTCTATTTACGCGGCCCAAGCAGGCGAAGATAAAGCTTAAGTGCATAGTTCGTCCAAAAAGTCCTTGAAAAGCACGAAAGACCTACGAGTCTCAATTAAATCTGTTTCGAGCTGAAAATCATGCCATAGGTCTTTCCAGGTTTTTGTTACCACTTTGACTCTTTGCTTTTTTAGTCGTTTTAAAAACTGTCCGATCTGGACTGAAAGAACCTCATTTTCTGCATATTGGATCATAATTGGTGGTGAATTTTTAAAGTCGCCAAATAAAGGTGAAATGAAGGGATTTTTATGATCTGATGGATTGCAATAGAGATAGGATAAAGGACCAGAACCTGTTTCTTTTGCACGTTTTATAAATGGTCCTATTAGCACATCACTTTCACAAAAACTATCTGGATATTCTGCCATTATAGCAGTTGGATAAACCCAAGGAGAAATACAGAATATTCCTTTTGGTTTCTTTGATTTGCCTTTTTTCAGTGCTAACAATAATGCTAGTGCTAAATTGCCACCAGCTGAATCACCAGCAAGGATGATATTGGACTTTTCTTTTTTTCCTAAAAGAAAAGAGTATGCTTTTTTCGCATCTTCTAATTGGCTTGGATACTTCGACTCAGGACTGAGTTTATATTCAACAAATATAATTTCTCTGCCGAGGATCTCCGCTAAAAAAGATGCATAACTTCGATAAATTTTGAAGTTACCAACAAAAAACCCACCCCCATGAAAAAATAAGATCTTTACTTTATCAGAAATCTTATTTGGTATAATCCGATATAGCTCAAGCTGATCTAAAGATATTTTTTTCACGACGACATTGTTTACGTTTGCTCTTCTAAAGGATGCAAATAAAACAAGCAATCGCATTATTTTAATCTGAAAATGGCTAAGGCTTCCAGGTTTAATTAAAGCCACTAGTCGCATAACAAAAGATATGACTTTTTTTCTGTTTCTAGCCTTTCTACTTATCATAAATTATTGCGATATTTATCTTCTATATATTAGTTTTCTCGATGAACGTATTGAACTTACTTGCTTTTCTCTCAATGATACAAAAATACCAGAACACATTATCAAAATTATACCTAAAAGAGAAAGTCTATCTGGAATTTCGTTCCAAATTAAATAGGTAGAAATAACTGCAATAACTAAAGCCCCATATTCAAATGGCGCTAAAAAAGATGCCTCATGATTCTTATATGCATAAGAGACAAGAATACCTCCTATCGAGATTGGAAAGGCTATACCTACAAAAATGTGTAACAAATCAAAAGTATTGACTGAAACCCATGAGCCCGTCAAAAACATCAAAGCATTGCTCTGTCCAACATTAAGATCAGCTATGTAAAAGCCTCCAGCAAAAGTAAGGCTTGTGACAAGAAAACATATTTGGATATAAAAACCCATTGTGATCGGATTTTCTTGCGCCCCATACTTTCTAGTAATTATATGTAGAGCTGTATAAAAAAGAGCAGCGATTAAAGGAAATAATGAAATTAATTCAAACGAAATTGTACCTGGCTTTATTATAAATAACATGCCCAAAAATCCGATAAAGCAGGCCAAGCTTCTACGTATACCCACTTTCTCTTTTAAAAAAAATACAGCAAAAATTGTAATCAAAACTGGTGCTATAAAAAATATTGCTGTTGCCTCTGCCAACGAAAGCTCAGCTATGGATATGAAGAAGAAAGTATTCGCCCCAACAACAGCTAATCCCCTAAACACATGAAAAGTAGGGTTATTCGTATTAACGTATTTAAAGCCACCGTAAAAAGGTAGAACGATAAAAAGTAAAATTGAAATGGCAAAAATAGCTCGGAAAAACATGAGCTGATGTAGTGGCATATCAGTACTGAAAAGCTTAACCGATATGTCATTTATTGAGAAACAAATTGTACCCAAGACGATTGCCAATATTCCCATATAATTATTATTCATGCATAGCCCAAAAAAACTTCAATTAACCTCCATTTGCTTTAATATCAATTGGAGTAAATTACAAATTCTTTTATGGATAGATAAAAAATGGACATAGCGAATAAAAAAGCCCTCGTATTTGGTGGAACTTCTGGAATTGGGCTCTCTACATGTGAGCAATTAATTGAAAAAGGTGCAGACGTTATTGCCATCAGCAGAGACCCAAGCAAGGCGACTAGTGTTAAACACAACAAACTATCCTTTGAAAGCTGTGATGTAAGAATTGAAGAGGAAGTAAAAAATATTTTTGAAAAACATGCTCCTTTCGAAATCTTGGTAAGTGCTGCGACTGGAGGAAGCAGAGCTGCTGGCCCATTCCTAGAAATGGATATGACTGGATTTAAAAACTCTTTTGATAAATTATGGGGTTACGCGAATGTTGTACGCTATGGCACACACTATTTAAGCTCGGATGGAACAATAGTTTTGGTCAGTGGTGCACCTGCTAGGCGAATGAAGCCTGGACAAATTGCTCTTTCTGCTGTTGGTGGCGCAGTTGAGAACCTAGTCAGAGGTGTTGCAAACGAAATTGCTCCAAAGAGAATAAATGCTGTAGCGCCAGGCTTAATAGATACGCCTATGTTTTCACAAGAAGGTGAGGATAGACGAATATTTCTAAGTTCAGCCACAGCATCTCACTCAATAAAGCGAGCTGGAAAACCGGATGAGGTTGCAAAAGGAATTATCTTTGTTATTGAAAATGATTTTGTTAACGGAACCACTGTTGATGTTGATGGTGGATGGATAAACTCTTGAACTTAAAAACCGATGAGTTGAGTTATGATAAATAGAGAAAAGGTAGAGATGAAAGGATTCACCGGAAGCTGCTTATGTCGAGCTATAACTTATAACAGTAACACTGCACCGTTAAGGACTTTTAACTGTCATTGCGAGGACTGCAGAAAATGTAGTGGTGCCCCTTATCTTACCAATATATTTGTGAAAGAAGAAGATTTGTATATTCAAGGGAATTTAAAAAGCTACATACATCAATCAGAAAGTGGCAACAAAATAACTAAAAAGTTTTGCGAACAATGCGGTTGTCAGATGTTCTCCTTAAATGAAGGTAGACCTGGATTAGTGAGGATTCATGCAGGAACTGTAAATGAATTAGAGGTGATAAAACCACAAGGAGACGTTTGGGTATCAAAAAAAATACCCTCAATCAAAATAGATGAAAGTTTAGATCAGTTTCAGAAAAACTTCTCTTAAAATAGGAAGGAATAGACAAAATGGCACAAAAAATTGTAAAACATGTGAAAGATATGGTAGCTGAAGCAAATAAAGAGGTTGAAATAACACCTGTTGTTGATGCCTCAAAATATTTCGAAGATAGTAAGTACGTTTTTGTAGATATAAGAGACCCTAGGGAAATACAAAGAGAAGGAAAAATTCCAAATTCGTTCTCTTGCCCGAGAGGAATGCTCGAATTCTGGATAGACCCTGATAGTCCCTACCACAAAGAAATTTTTAACCAAGACAAGAAATATGTTTTTTATTGTGCTGCAGCTGGCCGATCTGCTCTTGCAGCCAAAGCAGCACAAGACATGGGTCTGAGCCCCGTATCTCATCTAGAGGGAGGATTTGCCGCATGGAAAAAATCTGGAAATCCTATTGAAACGAAAGAATAAACTATGAATGAAAAGTGTTGTGGTCCTGGATATTCGTCCCCTGCAGAAGCTGTAAAAGCACCGAGGGAGAAACTTTTATATACAATTGCAATATATACAGGAACGGGAATACAAAAGCCTGACTATTTAGCTACAGTCGACGTTGACCCCGATAGCCCTACTTATTCGAAAGTTATACATAGGTTAGAAATGCCAGGCATTGGTGATGAACTTCATCATATGGGATGGAATGCGTGTTCATCTTGCCATGACGACTCTAGCATGACCCGCAAATATCTTTTACTTCCAGGAGTGAGGTCGAATAATATTCACATAGTGGATACCGCGACCAATCCTAGAATGCCCGCTCTCCACAAAGTTATTGACGGAACAGACATTAAATCAAAAACCAACTTAAGTGGCCCACATACCGTCCATTGCCTGGGCTCAGAAATAATTATATCTATGCTGGGTGATGCAAAGGGAGAAGCACCTGGAGGATATTTGCATCTGGATAAGAATTTCGAAATTATAGGAAGATGGGAAAACTCAATGGGAGATATACCATTTGGGTATGATTTTTGGTATCAACCAAGACACAATATAATGGTTTCATCGGAGTGGGCTGCTCCCAACACATTTATGCCGGGCTTTGATTTAGAAGAAGTTGGGCACCTCAAGTATGGAAGACAACTTCATTTCTGGGATTTCAAGGAACGCAAGCCAATTGAAACTATGTATTTGGGTGAAGACGGTCTCGTTCCTTTAGAAGTAAAGTTTCACCATAATCCAGATAGCAGTCATGGGTTTTGTGGTGCAGCACTAAGCGCAAACGTTATACATTGGTGGAAAGACAAAAACGAAAAATGGCAATGGGAAAAAATTATTGATGTAGAAAACCAACCACACCCGGACTGGCCAATTCCTATCCCAGGTGTGATGTCAGCAATTCTCGTTTCAATGGATGATAAATATTTATATCTCAATAATTGGCTGCACGGTGATATGAGGCAATATGATATATCAGACCCTCACAAACCAAATCTTACTGGCCAAGTGTGGATGGGCGGTTTACTTGGAAAAGCTCCAAAGGTTAATGGTCTAGAGATTGCAGGTGGACCACAAATGTTTCAGCT
>JAAXKA010000178.1 GCA_012269555.1 Alphaproteobacteria bacterium | reverse complement strand
ACTTCATATTGAGTTGCTGAGATAAATTTTCCACCATTGTCTTTAAGACCTTTTTCGTGGCGCGGAAATACAGAACCACCAGTAAGAACGCCAGCAATGATTGCCTTCATTCTACCGTCAGAACCACCCTTCATTGGGACCATTTCTACATCTTTATCTGGGTCTAACCCATTCTGAATAAGTATTTGACGTTGTATCCAAGTATTTCTGCCTCCGAGGCCACCTCCGGAAATTTTTCCTCCTTTAAGGTCGTCAAATGTCTCAATACCTTTTCCAACACCCATAATCCACCATTCTTTATCACGATATACGCTCAAAAGTTTTAATGGCTTTCCACTCGCTGCATGTGAACCAAAAAGGACATCTACATCTGAGTGCGCTACATCAAGGCTTCCACCGATTAGTCCGGGAAAGTACTCATCAGTAAGGTAGAACTCAATATCTTCTATGCCAGCATCTTCGTAAAAACCCTTAAATTGAGCAAGACGCCATGACCATTGAGCGGCATAATTGGGGTTCCAATCAGCCATTCTAATTGTGCTCGCGCTGGATTTTATAGCAGAAGAGTCAACTGCCCAAGCGCCTTTGAAAGGCACTGCGGTTGCTCCAATCGCAATTCCAAGTGCTCCCAAACCACCCTTGAGTAAAACTTCTCTTCTGGGCAGTAGTATTTTCGTTTTTTGTCTTAATCGAGCCATTTTTTTCCTCCCATTAAATTTATGTTTTGGTATCTGTGTAGGCATCACAGATGATTCACATTTCGCCAAGGAGCTACTTTAGCTTCAAGCCATCGTGTGAAATTTATAAGTGACAATGACATCACAATTAAAAGAAGTAACACTGCAAAAGTCATAGCTGTGTTAAAAGTATCCGCAGAACGTTGGATAAGATATCCAAGACCATTAGAGCCTCCAAATAGTTCTGCAATTACAACACCAATAAGTCCTCGACCAATACCCTGTTGTATGCCAGATATGATGAACGGCAAAGTATAGGGAAGAACCACTTTATAATAAAGTTGCACTCTATTAGCGCCAAAAACTTTTGCGGCGGCAAGGAGAGATTTTTCTGTTGTTTTTACTCCCGCCCATGCATTTATAACTATTGGAAAAACTGCAGAAATAACAATAATAGTAACTTGCATAGTTGTAGTAAAACCAAGAAATAATATAAAAAGAGGAACCAGTGCAATTCTTGGAAGTGAGGCTAGAGCCCAAACATAAGGACTTAAGATAGACTCTACATATTTGTTTCCTCCCATAAGCAAACCGCCTGGGATTCCAATTGCCATTGCTATCGCAAGGCCGGTCATCAAGTTTGTAAAACTATGAATAAAATGGTCTAAGATACTACCTGAAAAAACCGCTCCCTCCGGAGCTCTAGTTGTCATACCAACCCAAAGTTCTTGGAACATAGCTGAGGCTTTAGGAAGAAATAAGGAATTAATATTTCCATATGTTGTGACAATTTCCCAAAGAATAAAGAATATGATCAGATTGACGGAGGTTACAACGAAACCTCTCGTTCTTCTCCATATCTCTTTAAATGTCCAGCCAACATCTTGAATGCGATTTGGGTCATCTGTTTCATATTGTATTTGCTCAGTTGCCTTAGCCATTCTTATTCTCCCCTTGTAGTCTGCATCGCTTCGTCTTTGACTAAGTTCCAGATATGGTCACGTAATTCAGCATAAGTTTTTGATATTTTTACATCTGAATTGTTCATTCTTGGTCGTGGAAAGTCGATATCCACTATTTCCTTTATTTTTCCTGGTCGATAAGAAATAACGACCACACGGTCTCCCAAAAGTATAGCTTCGTCTATCGAGTGCGTTATGAAAACACAAGTTTGACCGGTCTCCATAACAATACGTTCCATTTCAGCTTGCATTGCTTCTCTTGTCATAGCATCTATCGCAGCAAATGGCTCATCTGCTAATAAAATATCAGGATTAGTTGCAAGTGCTCTGGCAATTCCAACACGCTGTTTCATTCCCCCAGAAAGCTCATACGGGAATGATTTTTCAAAACCAGAGAGGTCAACCAATTCTAAACAGTTTTTAACTCGTTGTCTTTTTTCTTCTTCGCTTATTCCAAGATTTTGAAGCTCATAAGGTAAACGAATATTTGATTCTACTGTTCTCCAGGGTAGTAAAGCATAATCTTGGAAAACCATTGCTCGGTCTGGACCAGGAGCAGTTACTTCTTCGCCTCTAACCTTAACGCTTCCTCCAGATTTTGGAATGAGACCTGAGATTGCATTTATAAAACTAGTTTTGCCACACCCAGATGGGCCAACCAAAACCACGAATTCACCTTTTTTGATTTCTAAGCTTATATCTTGTAGAGCGATGAGTTTTTTTCGCTCTCTATGAAGGTCGTATGAAATAGTAAGGTCTTCGGCTACAATTATGTTTTCATTCGAAATTGCCACGTTAAATCCCCCCCGAGATTACAAAAGCGAACTATAGAGATTTAAAAGTGTTGAGGGTTGAGCAAAAATCGTCAAGAAGAAAATCATAAATTATGAATTTTTTTCTAGTAAATTATCGATAATATTCAGATATTTAACTTAAAGGCGTTCTAATTTTTGTATGTTGGGCATATTTTAACTTTTAATCTTCACGAATTAAGTTAAGTTTAAAAGAGCGCTTTGCTAGAATTTTAAGTCGTTTTGAATTGGCTATTAATTTTCAAAATTCCAAATAATCAATTTTCTCATTTTTATTGACGAATTGAGATACCTCTGGCATCGGATATTTCAAACCAGTTGCGCAATTATATAAAATGGTTTTTTCGCTTTCTGAAATGAGACCTTTTTGAATCGCTTGTTTGTAAGCTGCCGCGGTAGCGGCGCCCTCCGGGCACAGCAACAAACCATCTTCTTTAGCAATCTTGTCTCTTATGTGTATTATTTCATGATCATCTACTATTACTCCGAATCCACCTGATTCTTTTATAGCGCGGATGATAAGGAAATCTCCAACTGCTACAGGAACTCTAATCCCAGCTGCGATGGTTTTGGCATTTTCCCATACTGGCGCATGTTCATTACCTTCTTGCCAAGCTTTTACGATTGGAGCGCATCCTGAGGCTTGAACAGCAATCATTTTTGGCAATTTGCCTTTAATCCATCCTAAGGATTTCAGTTCTTTAAATGCTTTCCACATCCCAATTAGTCCTGTTCCACCCCCTGTAGGATAGAAAATCACGTCAGGCAGACACCAGCCTAATTGCTCTGCTAGCTCAAGCCCCATTGTCTTCTTACCTTCTATTCGATAAGGCTCTTTTAACGTTGAGACATCAAACCAACCTGTGTGTTGTTTTCCATCTCCTACTATTTTACCACAGTCATTAATAAGGCCATTCACTTTATAAGTGTTTGCACCCTGTAGTCTTATTTCCCTAACATTAATATCTGGTGTATCTTCGGGGCAGAATACAGTCGATTTTATATTGGCCTTGCTAGCATAAGCAGCTAACGCAGCACCAGCATTTCCGTTGGTAGGGATGGCTAGATGTTTAATTCCAAATGACTTAGCCATTGATACTGCTAAGCACAGACCGCGAGCCTTAAAAGAACCTGTGGGAAGACGACCTTCATCTTTCACCAAAATACTCCCTTTCTTTCCTCCTAAGATTAAGGCGGATTGTTGAAGGGGTATTAGTGGTGTCATGATTTCTCCAAGAGATATTCTATTTTCGGGCTCTTCTACGGGAAGCATTGGAGCATATCGCCAAAACCCTGGTTCATCTGAATTCTCAATATCTGAACGAGATAATTGTTTTTTCATTTTTTCTAAGTCATACCGAACTAATAATGGACGTTGAGCTTTTGATAATCCATGGATTTCTCCAGCTGGATACCTATCACCGGTAAGTGAACATTCGAGATGGGATACAAAATTGGGATTTTTAGACACAATACTTCTTTCAGAAATTTTTTTATAAAGACCGAAAGTTAGATGATTTCCTATCTCTAAGTCAACTTTCCCGAAAATCTCTGACGTTGTCCGATAATCACCACTAGAGTTACAGTTGAAGCAAACAAAATCATTTCTTTTGTGATTATTTCACTAAGTAACCAAAAGGATATGAAAATTGTGATAAATGGTTGTAAAAATTGTAACTGTCCTATTTTAGCAATTCCTCCCTTGGAGAGTGCAATGCTCCACAAACAATTTCCAATAAACATAGATAGAAGACCAAGGTAAAGCACCCCCCATAGAGAACTGCTATGATAGAGTGCATCATAAATTGAGAGATTTTTTGGCCAAAGAAAGTAACTCAGTATAAAAGAAATCGGAGAGGTAAGGCACAAACCCCAGGAAATTATATAAAATCCAGAAAATTTTTTATTTAACGAAGCACTTTTTGTATAACCAATTGCTGCACACAAACAAGCTACTAACAACCAAAAGTTTCCAAGAATAAAATTTTGATTGGTTTCAATATTTACACCTTCTTTTAGGTAATATGCATTTACCATAAAAATTCCTACTAACGTGGCAGCAATAAGAGAGCAAGCCCAGAAAAGCAGAGGAGGCCTTTCTTTAGCAATGAATACAGCTGCAGCTGATAAGCAAAGTGGGAGCATTGCGAGAATCACTGCGCTGTAAGCACTGGAAACTTCTGCCAAAGCAAATGCTACTGCTCCTGGAAAGCCAAATACTAAAAGAAGACCAATGATGAACAATTCGCGTATTTCATTTAAGCTAATAGACGAAAAAAAATGATTTTCAGCATTAATTACAATTTGCCTGTTTATTATCTTTACACAAATAAAAAAAAGCAAAGCAAATAAAGTAGCACTTGAGGCTCTTAGGCAGGTTGCGTGTAATGGCGAATAAACCTCTAGTGCAAGTTTTGTTGCTGGAAAAGTTCCAGCAAACATTATAACAGCGATAAAACCTATTAGTACCGAAATATTTTTCATAATAATAAAATAAAATATTTTTTTGCTTTTGATAAACATAGAAAAAAGTCAAATTATCGATAAATTGTGTTGCAGTTAGTGAAATCATTGCTAAGATTAAGTTTATGATCAATATAAAATATAT
>JAAXKA010000193.1 GCA_012269555.1 Alphaproteobacteria bacterium | reverse complement strand
GAATTATATGAATGATATGTTTTTCCTTGATAATGCTGTACGAGGCAGTCACCTAACCAAAAAATGTTCTTCAAAATTTCTCGTGGTAAACTATTTTTATGCACTGTTACCTCAAATGATTTCTAGAAACATAATATGCTTTAGTATTTGAAACATCAAACTCTGCAAGAATAGCATCTAACTTAACGAACTGTTTTTCTACCAAATCTTTGCCACGAAACAATTTACCATAACCAGGCGCAATGGTTTTGATATCATATTTTTCGAATATATGATTTATATTTTTCCGAAGCAAGTTTGTTTTAGCACCTTCTAACCACCAATATCTAGTATTCAACATAAAAGATTTTATAAACTGGCTTTCACAAAACAAATCATCTTTTTCTAGAATCCAGGTGTCAACGGAATTTTGAGAAACACCGTAAGTAAACATATCAGACGTAAAAAGTGTCTTACTTATATTATCATAAACCCATGCTGTATTTATGAGTCTTAAAGGTGCTGACATAATTTCTATAACTCTACCTGTTTTAAAGCCAATTTCGCATTCAATATGTTTTCCAATGACATGAGTTGGAATTTTTCTAAGACTATGATCGCGTTCTCTATCTGTGAAATCAAACCAATCTGGTGCATCAGGTTGTGCGAGATAATAACCTTGGGTATTAAATTTTTGAGAAATCGATTTAACGTTGCCAACTGTCATAAATTCATTTACGCGAGTAGGGAGTATAGATAAAGGCGTATCAAAGGAAATAACCTTGGATAACTGATTTAAAATAGAATTCTTATGATAAAGGTATCCTGTATCTATTAAAAACGCTCCTGTATCTTCTTTCAAGACATAACAATTTAATGGTGCAAAACCCGTTAAATTTGGAGGAAAAGCAATTAATCTTCCATCCAACTTAACTATATTTTGAAGAAGAAATAATTTATCCTTTTCAAGTTCTAAAACTTCTCCATTTTTATTTTTATTCATATCGCATTTACTTTTAAAGATATTCAAATAAGTGGCTTATTTATAGTTCATTCAGGAACTTTGTAACTTTGCTATTAAAAATTTCAGGTTGCTCAATATTTGATAAATGCCCTGCGCCAGTAATTATTTCTAGTTTAGCGCCAGGTATTTCATTTGCTATTTCATTTGCTAAACTCGGTGGTGTAAGACTATCTAGTTCTCCGACCACAACAAGGGTTGGAACATTAATTTTGCTCAAAATATCAGTATGATCACTTTTGACTGATGCTTCTATTGATTTTATATAGCTAAATTTATGCAATCTATTCATTGAATCTACTAACTGGTCATATACGTTTTTATTATTAACATCCCCTATAAGAGTTTTAGCCACAATTGGTGCGATATCACTTGGCTCCTTGCCTGATATAAGGGGTTCCTTTCTGAGTCTAATAAATTCATTCTGTTGTTCTTTAGTAAAATGTTTGAAGCCTTTATGCGTATCACACAGAACTAAGGAAGCTACTTTAGTAGGAAAGTTTTTAAAAAAAGTGAATGCAATCCTACCTCCCATCGACAATCCAACAATATGGGCTTTTTCATATGAAAAATATTCAATTACTTTATTTAAGTCTGCTGCAAAATCATCAAAGTTTAATTCTCCATCATAATCGTCACTATCCCCATAGCCTCTAGCATCCCAAGCAACTGTCTTAAAATGTTTTGAGAAACTCTCTATATTTGGGATCCAATTTCTTTTATTTCCTCCAATTCCATGCAGTAAAACTACTAAATCTCCATCACCGCATTCATCGACTGAAATGAAAGGGGCAGGGCCAATCCTATGTGTTAATTTTTTCAAACTAGCTCTCCTTTATATTTATGGAATACTTATTGGCAATTGGTTTCAAAAGTAAAAAGTCTATAGCCGAAAAAAGTAGAACAATTAAGAGGCAAATTGCCAAGACTTTTTCAGAGTCTGCATTATTTTGTGCCTGTTGGAGAAGCCAACCGAGACCAGAACTAGCTCCAAATAATTCTGCTACTATAGCTATTTTCCAGGCAATCCCGTAGGAAATTCTAATTCCTGCAATTATAAAGGGAAGAGCAAGGGGTAAGTCGATTTTGAAGAATGTCAAAATACGGTTTCTAGAAAAACTAATACCCATCTCTTTAATTTCTTTATCAACTTGGCGGAACCCTTGAATACAATTAATCAGACAAAAGGGTATTATGATCATTATTTCGACAAAAATAACTGTAATATCTGAAATAGAAAACCATATAACCCCTAAAATTGCCCAACCTATAGAAGGAAAACTATTCAAAACAATCAATATGTTACTTTCTATAATTATAGTAAAAACATAATTTGTTCTTGATAAAATTGCCAAAGTAATCGAAACAATGGCCGCAAAAATTAAAGCAACTGTTACCCTAAACATACTTATAGCTATGTGTTGAAAACTCTCTAGATTTACAGCTAACTGGAATAGGGCAATCAACACTTCTAAAGGTTCAGGTAAAATAAAGTCTGGTATATCTTTGGCAATAAACCACCAAAATATACAAAAAGTTATGATGATTGTTTCCGATAACGGATTCACAATTTTTGGTGATTTAATCACGAATATATCTTTTATCTAAGTGTCGTTGTATTGGAGAGAAAAAAAGAATTTCTGCTATTATTACGAAGGTGATAATGAATGCTATGACTGCAAAAATCATCTCCGTTTCGAATTCTTGTCTGGATTTGTTGAGTATGTATCCCATTCCTCCAGCGCCTCCAAATAATTCTGCGGTTAAAACAACTTTCCAACTTACTCCAAAGCTTGTTCTCAGAGTTGCAAAGGCATAGGGAAAAAGCATTGGAGCTCTTAACTTTACTAATAATTTTTTTGAATTCCTTGTAAGACTTTTTCCAAGCTCTAAAATCTCTGTATCCATCTCCAATATTCCAGTTCTAAGATTAATAATTGCAAATGGAATCAAAACCATTGTAACTGCAAAAATTACAGTAAACGAATTTATTCCAAACCATAATATTGCTATAAATAACCAGCCAACACCGGAAAATGAATTTAGAAACGGTGTAAGTCTATGGTCAATAAAAAACTCAAAATGTGCATTATACAATGGTAGAAGAGAGAAGAAAGTGCCAACGCAAAAAGCGATAAAAATCGAAGTAATTATATGAAAAAGAGATAAACCAATTTGTCGTATTAAGTCTATATCTAAAACTATATTCACCATAGCCGTTGTAACCATCATTGGTGAAGGCAATTGATATGAAGGCATGAAGCCTGAATATATATGCCAGACTATAATTAGAAAAACCCAGAAAACTGCAGAAACAAAAAGTTTTGTATTATTAAAAATAATTTTCATTTCAACTTAATTTTCTGGGTTTTTTTGTATTTAATCCACTACTATAGTTTCAGTCCAAATAGTATCTCGGACATCTGGAGCAGCTTTAAGCATTCCAAGCTTTACTGACTCATCCCATAACATTTGTATTGCTTTCATATCATCATTACTCATCAATACAGGAAAATCGCTATATTCAGCAAACCAACGTTGAAGAAATTTTGCATCAGTATCATTTTCATTTGCTACAGCTTTAAAAACTTCGTCAGGGTTTGATTTTGCGTATTCTACGGATTGATGAAGTAAACGGAGAAATTCTTTGTGTATTTCTGGATTTTTATCTAATTTTTCACCATAGCCTGCAAGAACAGCTGAGACACCCCTTACACCAAAACTTTTATAATTATCTGGAGCAGTCGAGACAATTGACCGAAATGATTTAGTATTTTGTGCCTGATAAGCTTGCGAATGAATTAGCGTTGCGGCATCCACGGTACCAGATTCTAAAGCTGCTGGCATAGCTGGAGGTGGCATCTCAACAAACTCGATATCTCCACTTTCTAAATCCACATTAAATCCATGTGCATTTGCAAGGGCTATTCTGATAAGAGTTATTCCAGAAGAACCAAGAGAATAAACTGCTAATTTTTTACCTTTTAAATCAGCTGCAGATTGCAGCACACTATCACTTTTAACCCAAATATCTGAACCTTCACCTCCTTTATGATACCGAAGTGCAGTTCCTACAATTCTTAGGTCTAATCCTTTTGAGCGTGCCCTTGGAATAGCCATTCCAGCTGTCTGAATCACGTCATAAGTTTTTGACACAGTAGCTTGAATGAGTGCTGGAATTTGAAGCGCGTCTGCTTTCACTTCGATAATATCTGAAGTGACCTTACCATTTTTTAACGCCCACATAACAGCTTCATGACTTGGGTCAGCTAAATAACCAAACTTTATCAATTCCTTCGCCATTAAAGATGGACTTAGAATAATAAAAAACGAGAATGCTATAAGTATTCTTTTCATTTAATTCACCTTTGTTTTTGCCAAATTTTCAAATACTAATTTTAAATCTTTCTTAATATTACGCAATTCGTCAGATATATCTACATCTCTTGGTCTTTTTTCATTAGGATTTATTATTTTTTCAACTTTTGAAGGGCGCGTACCCAATACTATAATCCTATCTCCTAGTTCTAAGGCTTCATCAATATCATGAGTTACAAATATGATGGTCATTCCGATGTCCTGCCAAAGTTGCACAAGTTGAGAACGCAGTATTCTCCTTGTATTTGGGTCTAGCGCTGAAAATGGCTCATCCATAAGAATTATTTCTGGCTTAAGAGAAAGTGCTCGTGCAAGTGATACACGTTGTCTTTCACCCCCAGATAACATTAAAGGCATCTTATTGATATCGCTTGCAAGTCCAACTTTTGTCAATTGTTTAAACGCAATTTCATTTCGAATTTCTTTGCTCATATCAGGATGCCTCATTTCCAACCCAAATGCTGCATTATCAAGTGTGTTTTTCCAAGGTAGAAGTCTTGGGTTTTGGAAAACATAAGCCATTTGGTCCCAACACTCAGTGGGGGACTTTCCCGCAATAGTTATCTTCCCTGAATAATCATTTAATAAATCTCCAATAAGCCTAAGGGTAGTAGATTTTCCGCATCCAGAAGGCCCCAAAATACAGAAAAATTCTCCCCGTTTTATTGAGAAACTCAAATCTTC
>JAAXKA010000048.1:16976-19184 GCA_012269555.1 Alphaproteobacteria bacterium | reverse complement strand
CTTAGTTATAAATTCTAAAATCGGTTCTGGATTTGAATTAAAAAACTGATACGCATCAAATCTTTTTCCACTGCCAAAGGGAATATCCTGATTTGGACCAATCCAAACTATATCATTTTCTGTGGGAGTTGCCGCTATTATATCAACAATATCATTCCTCCCGGTTTCTTGATTGAAGGTATAAACATCCTTTTCAACCTGAGCATAAAGTACTGGTACGGTTAAACTAGGCACATATTCTAAAGCTTTTGCAAAACCAAAACCAAAATCCGTTTTCTGTTTAGCAAGCACCTTGTCCACTAAATCAAGACCTGTTTTCTCTCGAATAAACCGATCAGTCATTTCATAGGATAGTGTTGGTTGATTAGCAATTAGACCCTTAATCTGGGGATTATCAAATAATTCAGGCTCTTTTTTCCAAGCAAGAAAAGTTGCGTTAGCTCCCATACATTGGCTTAGAAATATAATCTCATCATCAGAAAATTCTGAGTGGTCTAAAACATACCTTAAAGATGCAGAGACATCTTGCCACTCCGTTACTCCTGCACCAACTGGAGCTTCCGTCCCTATCGACTTTGAGCCAATCCCACCTTCACTGTCACCTTGACCCCGGTGGTCATACATAATGATATTATAATTAGCCTCGTGCAGATGCTTGATCATAGGTAAAAACTCTACTGAAACGCCGTCTAGCCCCTTTTCTGAACCATAACGTGTCGTCGTGAGTGGATGATTAACAATAACTGTTACGTCAGAGAGCTGGGGACTTTTGATTTCCCATGCGCTTAATCGGACGTTGTCTGCTGTTACAATGTTTACGTCACTATAGTTCATTCCGTAATCACGAGGGTTTTTAGGATTATTTAAACGTTCAGGAGCAACCCGCATTTTTACAATCTGATTGACTAAGACACGATCACGAATATCGAGTGGATTGACAAACCAGATAAAAACACCAGCAACAACAACAAACGAGATTAGAGATATAGCCCAAATAAATAACTTTTTCATTGCAACACTCAATAAATATTTTAACCTATCCGCTTGATGAGCGTTTACTGCCAACCAGCGGAAGCCCGACTTAAAACAGATTAATTTTTTAATTCGGCTTGAAGTTCGGCTAATTCTGCACCACCTGCCATCAAACTTCTTAAATTATTAGTATCAATATCTTCGCGATTTCCATCCGCTAGAATTCGCCCTCTATTTAGGAATGTGAATCTATCTCCAATTAGTCGGGCATGAAGGTCGTTATGAGTAATAAAAATTATTGCAATGTCTTTCCTGTTTCGGACTTCATTGATTGTCCTTAATACTTCTAGTTGTTGTTTCTGCCCAAGAGCAGAAGTTGGCTCATCAAGTATTAAGACTTTCGCTCCAAAATAAATGGCTCGAGATATTGCGAGTGTTTGTCTCTGCCCCCCTGATAACGTTCCAATAGGTTGATTTGGATCTGCAACATCAATTCCAAGCTTAGCCATCTCTTGCCTTGTGATTTCGCTCATTTTATCCAGATCTAAAAATAACCCTTTGTTAATTTCCCGACCTAAAAAGAAATTTCGAGATACGCTCATTAGTGGCTGCAATGCTAAATCTTGATATACTGTTCCTATACCAGCAGCAGCCGCTTGGCGAGGAGAGCTAAATTTAACCGGCTTACCTTCTATAATAATTTCACCCTCATCTGGAACGTGAACTCCAGAAAGACACTTAATTAATGTAGATTTTCCAGCACCATTATCTCCCAATAAAGCTGTTACCTCACCCTTGTGGGCTTCAAAAGAAATGTCTTTTAAGGCTATTATATTTCCAAAAAATTTTGATACGCCATTTAATTGTATAGTTGCCGTCATGTCACCCTCTCAAAACTCTGTTTCTCAAAAACTGATTTAGAAGAGCAGCACCAAGAACCATCATGCCTAGCATAACCCTAAATAAATTATTATCGATGAAGGGTACGAAGTTTATTCCTCTACTAGCAATGGCAAATATAAATGCTCCAAGAACGGCACCTATAACAGAGCCATATCCTCCCATGAGTGCACAACCACCTATAACTGCCGCTGCTATAGCATGTAATTCGCGAAAGTCACCAGCCTTTGGATCAGATGCCCCCGAAGTCATAACAGTTAAGACGCCTAATAAACACGCTAAGCAAGTTGAAATCATAAATAAACTTATTTTAACTCGATTTACTGGTACACCAAC
>JAAXKA010000048.1:0-16876 GCA_012269555.1 Alphaproteobacteria bacterium | reverse complement strand
GATAGAAAAACGGCAAACCCCCTACTCGCAAACCAAAAACCGAGCGTTACTATAAAACTAGGAAGACCAGTTCTAACAACTATGGTCCCCATTATAAAACCCAAAAATGCTAATTCAATAAATGTAATAAGTATAGCGGGTAAAACGGGAACACCAAAGGTTAATAACAAGGCAAACGAATGCCCTGCCAAGGCTATATTTGCTCCCATACTAAGATCAAATTCACCAGCTATCATTAGTAAAGAAGCGCCAATGGCTAAAATACCAACAAATGCCGCCAGTTCAACCCAAGCTTGTATGCCGATAGGGTTTGTCCACATAGCTGAAAACGTTCCGCTCACAGTGGTAAGAGACATAAAAGTTACGACAATAATGGCCAATCCAAAAACAGAACCAAGTTCTGGACGAGAAACAAAACTCTTTAGTGAGCTTACCTTCCTTAAACGTTCATCTTCCATAAACAAAAAAACCTTAAAAAAGAAATAAAAAAGGTGGACACAATGAAAGCGTCCACCCTTCTCTAAAAGAGATTATTTTAGCGCTCTACACCAGCAAGTGCTTTCACTTGCTCAATATTAGCAGTTGTTACAAATCCCGGACCTGAGTTGATTGAGTTACCAGGTAGTGTTCCATTTCTATGATTTAAGTGAAGGACCACAACAGGAATATAACCTTGTAAAAATTGCTGCTGATCAATCGCGTAGTGCACTGTACCGCCAACGATACCGTCAACAATTGCAGGGCCGAGGTCAAAACATCCCAACACAATATCACCAGCCTTACCAATTTCCTCAAGTGCAGCAATTGTTGGATCACAACCGGTTGGGCCAACAGCCATTACAGCACCTGTGTCTGAATTAGAGGTTAAGTAAGCGATAACTGTGTTTTTGATATCGTCAAAATCTGTTGAAACCTCAACCATATTTAGGTCTTCCCCTAATCCATCTGCAAAACCCTGGCATCTGTCTAATAGCGCTGAATTGAATGGCTCATGATTGAAACAAACTCCTTTTGAGCCACCCAAGCTTTTTGTACGCTCACCGCCACCAAGGCCAGCTTCATATTCAGGCTGTCCAACATGCATAATTGCCCCTAATTCTTTAGAAACACCAGCGCCTGAATTCATCGAAATGACTGGGATACCAGCATCAACTGCTGCTTTGATAGGCCCGCCTAAAATATTTGCATCTGGAATTGATACAACAATCCCATCTGGATTTTGAGCTATGGCAGCTTCAATTAACGAAGCCATTTCATTTAGGTCTCCTGTGGGTGGATTCCTATACTGAACATTTGCGCCCGTATCTTCTTTAGCTGCCTCAACAGCATTTCGAACCACACCCCAAAATGCGTCAGTATCTGAACCGTGGGTCACAACAATGATGTTAGCCTTATGATCCCCAGCATTAGCAACGCCAAACGACATGGCAAGCGCAGCTATAGCAAGTAAAATCTTCTTCATAACTATTTCCTCCCAAAAATAAAATGTCTTAGATTATTAAAAATATCATATAAAAATATTTTATGTGATGTAAAAGGAACATTTATTGAAAATCAACAAATATTTTAACCAAAAAAATAATTTTTTAATTTTCGAAAATATGCTTATTCTACGAAATTTTATAAATTTTTTTTTAAAAGTTTTTATTGTTTTATTTTAATAGGTTGCGCCAAAAATCTAAAAAATAATCGTTTTGTTAAAAAACTAGTAATAATCGATTATTAATGCATGAAGGCAGTCCAAAAGCATTATTAATATGGTTTCTATCTATTGCGTTTCTCTTTTTGTAAAGAAATTTTTGCGATTCTCTGTTTATAAATTGATTTTGTCTAATGATTATTTATTAATTTTTAATTAATATTAATAAATTAATAAAATGGTGTTTGGCTAAGTTAATGGTCCCACCTATGAAAATTAGGAAGTAACAAAAAGTCGTTAGGGAACAAAATATAATGAGTGTTCGGTTTGCAATTTTAGGAGCAGGGCGCATAGGAATGGTTCATGCACAAGCAATTACCTCAATAAGTGAAGCTTCTTTAATTGCGGTTGCTGAACCGAATGAGTCTGCTGCTTTAGTTGTCAAGCAGCGCTTTGGAAACATATTGAGAACGATTGATGAAGTTGCATTGTCTGATGATGTGGACGCAGTGGTAATTTGCACACCGACAAATACTCATGCAGATCTTATTGAAAGGTTTTCTCAAACCGGAAAAGCTATTTTTTGTGAAAAGCCAATTGATTTAAATATTAACCGTGTAAGACAATGTTTAAAAACTGTTAGTGAGACCGAGACCACATTGATGGTTGGTTTTAACAGACGTTTTGATCCTGACTTTCAATCACTAAAAGCAACGATTGCCTCAGGTGAAATTGGAAATATTGAGATGGTAACTATCATATCACGTGATCCCGGTGCACCTCCTTTAGATTATATAACTCAATCTGGAGGTATATTCAGAGATATGACCATTCATGATTTTGATATGGCGCGTTGGATTTTAGGGGAAGAAGTAGAATCCGTTTTAGCATCTGGTTCAGTAATGACAGACCCTAAGATACAAGTAGTTCGTGATTTTGATAGTGTAAATGTAATATTGCGAACCCATTCTGGAAAGCAGTGTTTAATATCTAATTCAAGACGAGCAACTTATGGATATGATCAACGTATTGAGGTTCTTGGCTCTAAGGGCATGGTCAGTGCTGGAAACACACATGAAAAAAATATTGAAATAGCTACTATAAAAGGATTTAAAAAGCCACCTTTGCTAAACTTTTTTATGACAAGATATGAAAAAGCTTACGCCATCGAAATGGCAGCATTTGTTGAAGCAATTCAAAATAAAATTAACCCACCAACCACTGGTGATGATGGTTTAAAAGCACTGATTATAGCGGAGGCAGCATTAAAGTCCGTTGAAAGCGGCAAAAAAATTCAATTAAATGGTTTGGAGTAAAATATGATGGGCGGGTATTTTACAGAAAAAGACTGCAATATTGATCAATTTTTAACGCTTATTTCTGAAAAAATTGATCCGTCTTCATTAAAATTTGCAGAAAATTTAGAATATAATATTCCTATATATAGCAACCATACTGTTGTCTCCACTCTAGCTAATCCAACCACCCGACGCCAATTAATGACTGAGTGGGCCTCAGTGATAAGTGAATTATCTGGCGCTTTAGTCGTTAAGGGTGCAATTTCTGATTTGCAAATGTTAGAGGAAGTGACTGAGCTCTTTAATGAAATAATTATAAAGGAAAAAGCTGAAAATAGCGGTGGGGATCATTTCGGGGAAAAAGGTGCAAACGACCGTGTGTGGAATTCACTTCAAAAACTTTGTATACAAAACCCAAACTTATTCTCTCGTTATTTTTCCAGCATAGCTCTTGCTGCTGTATGCGAAGCTTGGCTGGGTCCATGGTATCAGATGACCTCCCAGGTAAACTTAGTTAGACCAGGGGGCAAGGCTCAAACCTGTCACCGTGATTATCATTTAGGTTTTATGACACCCAAACAAGCTGAAAATTTTCCAAAGCATACACATTTACTTTCAATGTCCCTTACCCTTCAAGGAGCGATTGCCCATTGCGATATGCCAATAGAGAGCGGACCAACAAAGCTGTTACCTAATTCACAGAGATACAGTGCTGGTTATATAGCAACACTTCTTCCTAGCTTTCGCCAAATTTTTGAAGAAAATTATATTCAAATACCTTTAGAAAAGGGGGATATGCTTTTTTTTAATCCTGCTCTTTTTCATGCTGCAGGTGAAAACAAGTCAGAAAATATTCAAAGGATGGCAAATCTTCTTCAAATTTCCTCTCCAATGGGCAGGTCACTCGAAAGAATTGACCGAACATCAATGGTTGAGGCTTTATACCCAGCAATTAAGGAACTTAATTTAACTGGCGGTGAAAGAGCAGCCGTTATAGCAGCAGCAGCAGAAGGATACCCCTTCCCCACCAATCTTGATACTGACCCACCAGTCGGGGGGTTAGCTTCTGAGAGCCAGGCAGAATTACTAAATAGAGCTCTAAACGAAAATATGAGCGAAGACGACTTCCAAATAGCACTTCACAATAATAACAGTAAGCGTCTTCCATAATCAGGTGAAACATGTCTAATCTTTTACGGAAACCTACAAGCGAATTTGGAAAAATTCATGATTTAAATGCGAGTACTGCCAATGGCCCTCATTTAGAAAACTGGAATTATGTTGGATTTACACTTTACAAGCTAAAATCGGGTGAAACTGTGAGCGATGAAACCAATGAATATGAATGTATTTTAGTGATGATAGAAGGCAAAGCTGAAATAAACGCTGCAGGCCAAAACTGGGGTATTTTGGGTGATAGAATGGATGTATTTGAAAAAAAGCCCCCTCATTCTCTTTACATTCCAAATGGACAAAAATGGTCCCTCAACGCCAAAACCGATTGTGTCGTAGCCGTATGTTCTGCCCCAGGTAAAAGCGGGCATCCAGCGAGAAAAATAGAACCAAATGGGATAAAGCTAATTAAAAGAGGGAGTGGAAGTAACACACGTTATATTCACAATATCGCAATGGAAGATGAGGATTATTGCGACAGTCTGTTAGTTACCGAAGTTTTTACACCTGATGGAAACTGGTCGTCCTATCCTAGCCATAGGCACGATGAAGATGATTTCCCGAATATAACCTATTTAGAAGAAACATATTATCATCGAATTAATCCAAAAAACGGCTTTGGTATACAGCGTATATACCATGAGGATGGATCTATTAATGAGATGATCGCCGTTTCAGATGGTGATCTAGTACTCGTTCCTAAAGGGCACCATCCATGTGGAGTGCCTTATGGATTTGAGATGTATTACTTGAATGTAATGGCGGGCCCATTACGTAAATGGAGATTTAAAACCGAACCTAACGTTCAATGGATTGTTGATAGAGATTCAAAATAAAAAATTTGCTGGCTGCATTAATTTATAGGGAAAAGAGAACCCTTAATTGCGTAGCATGACTCAATTTATTTATGTGAATTATCTAAATTAACGAAACATTGGTGGTCGAGCATCCACCCATTCACCTTTATTTTTAGCCGAAGCTACCGCAGCATGAACTGCTGCTATTGACCTTAAACCATCTGCAGCCCTTGGAAGACCGTCTCGCTCCTGACCTTTAATTGTATCAGCTAAATCACAATAAATATTGGCTACTGCTAGAGGAAAACCTTCTGGGTGCGCTATTGCTACACGAGATAGTCGATTTGCATCTTCATGAAGTCCCTTTTCTCCTTTCTCCAAAACTTGAGTTCGTCCTTCTAACGGGGTATAAATTAATTGGTTAGGTTGTTCTGAATGCCAACGCAAACCGCCTATTTCACCAAAGATCTGAAAATCGAAGCCGTGTTGCCTTCCAATTGCAATCGAGGATGTCCATAATCGCCCGACAGTACCCTTGCTCATTCTAAAATTGACCATTGCATCATCTTCTAATTCTCTACTGGCAATAACTGAAGCAAAATCAGCGGATAACGATTGAACTTCATCATCACAAATAAAACTTGCCATGTGTAAAGCATGAATACCACAATCAGCGAATTGCCCGGAAACCCCAGCCATTGTGGGATCATACCTCCACCGAACACGCGGGTTATCCGCATCACTCTGATTACTATGATGTCCATGGCTAAAATTAGTCACTACCAAACGCACTTTACCTATTTCACCAGAACGAACCATGGCACGAGCTTGACGGACCATTGGATAAGCTGAGTATGCATAATTTACAGCGCAAATCTTACCAGATTTTTGGGCAATATTTACTATTTCTTCCCCTTCTTCCACACTCATAGTCATCGGTTTCTCACAAAGTACATTAAATCCCGCACTCAAAAACTCTTTTGTAATCTGAAAATGAGTGTCATTAGGAGTTGCAACAGTTACGAGATCAATGCGGTCTTCACGTTTAATTTCGTTTTCAAGCATCTCTTGCCAATTACCATATGCTCGATCAATGTCTACACCTAAACTTTGAGCGTATTTCCGTCCTTCTTCTGGTCGATGGTCTAAAGCACCCGCTGTAAATTTGAATAATCCATCTGCCTGTGCACCCAACCGGTGTGCCGGTCCAATCTGGCTTCCCTCACCACCACCAACCATTGCCCAATTTAATTTTGCCATATCCTTGTCCTTATTTAAAACCAATGCTTTCCAAATATTCTCTATTTTTTCGAGCATCACCAAATGGGTCTGGGTTAAGCATCGGGTCACAATCTTGTTCTATAGTGCACCAGCCTTCATATTTTGAATCCAAAAGAAGTTTACGAATCTCAATAAAATCGACTTCTCCTTCTGATAAATTACAAAATATGCCTTTTCCGCAGGCATCATAAAATCCAGTACGATTTGCAATAGCCTCATTCTTGATCTCTGAATTAGTTGATTTAAAATGAACGTATGTAATTCTATCCATATGTTTTTTCATAAATTTAATCGGGTCAAACCCAGCATAGGTACAGTGTCCCGTATCAATACATAACTTAAGTATTTTTGTGTCAACTTCTGCAAGAATTTTTTCAACTTCTTTTTCGAAATCTATAAAACCGCCTGCATGAGGATGAAGTTCAGGGATTAATCCGAATTCTTCAGCTGCCAGTTTTGCAATTGTTACAATTCGATCACGAAATAAAACCCATTCGTCATGTTCCATAATTTCAGCTTCATCTGCTCTGCCTGCTGTTCGTTCTCGGCGTGGAGAAATGGAGTCAATTAAAACTAGATGTTTTGCTCCATGCGCCATCAGTGCCTTGCAGGTTCGGACCGCTCCATCCATAACATCATCCCAGCTATTTAGGTCGTGAAAAGGTCTAAATACAACACCTCCAATTAGCTCGAGACCAAATTGATTTAAAGCCTCTGCTAATTCAACTTTATCCTCCGGCATAAATCCTACAGGGCCTAATTCAATCCCCTTATAGCCTGCCTCTGAACAATCCTTTAATACGTCTCTCCAAGACGGGTTTCGAGGATCATTCGCAAATTCAACACCCCAAGAGCATGGCGCATTTCCAATTTGAATAGACATTTACGAACTCCTTAAACCTTATTTACTTCAACCCAACTCCCGGCTTGGGCACTCTTTAAAACAGCCTCCACCACTTCAGCAACTGCAAGTCCATCCTTAAATGTAGGCCAAATTGTTGTACCTTTTTCTATTGCTTCAAGGAAGTCTTTTGCCTCAATGATAATAGAGTCTTGATATCCGGTTCCATGTCCCGGCCCAAGGCAAAAAGCCTTAAAATCAGGGTGTTCAGGTCCTGTTAGAATTTTACGGAAACCACGCTGTGATTCTGGGCCTTCAGCGAGATAAAGCCAAATTGCATTTTGATCTTCTTGGTCAAAACGAATTGAGCCTTTTGTACCATGGATCTCATAGCCATAACCCATTTTTCTTCCAGTCGCAGTTCGACTTGAGTAAATATGACCCATCACCCCATTTTCAAAACGACACATAATTTGCGCATGGTCATCGTTATTCACACTTCCACCAGGTCGAGAAACGTGAACAGTTTCTATGTCTGCCATAACCTTTTCGATAGGGCCTAACAACGCAAGTGCTGCATTAATTGGGTGTGGGGCAAGGTCACCTAAATTTCCATTAGAAATACCGTTGCATCTCCAGTTAAATGGGTGTTGAGGATCGGCTAGAAAATCTTCTTCATGAGTTCCTCTGAACCATGTGATATCACCAAGTTCTCCATTAGAGACTAACTTTCGAACAAACTGAGTTGCAGGAGTGCGAATATAGTTAAAGCCGATCATATTTACTATGTTTGCATTTTCAGCATCAGCAACCATCCTGCGAGCATTTTCAATTGTATCAGCAAGTGGTTTTTCGCAGAGGACAGGTTTGCCTAAAGACAAAGCTGCTTTTGCAATTTCATAATGCGTGTTTTGAGGTGATGCAATAATTACTGCCTCTACGGAAGAATCATTTACAAGTTCCAACCAATTCCCAGTCGCTTTTTTAAAACCAAATTCGTTTCCATACTTTTTGGCATTTTCAAGGGTGCTTGCTGCAATCATTTCTAATTTAGGTCTTAGCTTTGTGTTGAAAACAGCCCCTACGGAAGCCATGGCAACAGAATGAGCTTTACCCATATATCCACCGCCAATAATCCCGATCCCTATATCAGCCATGTATCATTCCTTTAATCTTGATAAATGGGTTTGTAACCTGCTACGAATTGCTTGTATCTTAACACAAGGTAGGGTGCAAGATTCATTTAAAACAGGAAAAATTGATGTTTCAACAATAGGAGTGATAAGGTGACCGACGACACGATCAAACTTACAACAGCACAAGCCATTGTGGGTTGGCTATCCTCCCAATTTATAAAAATTGATGGGAAAGAAGAACGCCTATGCGGCGGTGGTTTTGGAATTTTTGGCCACGGAAATGTTACATGCCTCGGTGAGGCACTCTATAACCATAAAGAAGAATTGCCACTTTATCGTGGTCAAAATGAACAAAGTATGGGATTTGCAGCAGCGGGATATTCAAAATATTGGTTAAGAAAGCGTTTTATGTTTTGTACTGCAAGTGCTGGTCCTGGAACAGCTAATCTGCTGACAGCAGCAGGACTTGCCCACACAAACAGATTACCCATGCTATTGCTCTGCGGTGATACTTTTATTACACGACTACCAGATCCAGTATTGCAACAAATTGAAAACTTTTCAGATCCTACCTACGGTGTAAACGATGCGTTTAAACCTGTTACTCGCTATTGGGACAGAATTTCCCACCCTGCACAAGTATTACAAACGCTGCCCGCTGCTATCGCAACCATGCTTGATCCTGCAGATTGTGGGCCAGCATTTATAGCATTACCACAAGATGTCCAAGGGTGGACTTTTGATTATCCTAAATCATTTTTTGACCGAAGAATGCACCAAGTGCGCCGTCAAAGCCCCGATATAGACGAAATTTCTTCTGCTGCAGAACTTCTTATGTCTGCTAAAAGACCAATAATTATCGCTGGTGGCGGCGTGCAATATTCAGGAGCCGTATCAGAACTCACTAATTTTGCCAAAATACATAACATACCGATAGTAGAGACAATTGCAGGTCGTGCAAATCTTTTAGACAGCAACCCATTAAACATTGGGCCGATTGGAGTTACCGGTTCCAACAGCGCCAATACAATTGCAAATAAAGCAGACCTTATTATTGCTGTTGGGACACGTTTACAAGACTTCACTACAGGTTCTTGGACAGTTTTTTCAATGGATTCAAAATTTATTTCAATAAATGCTGCCAGGCATGATGCCACAAAACATTTATCACTTCCTGTTGTAGGTGATGCAAAGCTAGCATTAACAACACTCAGCAAAGCTTGTTCAGGTTTTAAAGCATCTTCTGAATGGATGTCTTTTGCACAAGAAGAGCGAAAAAAATGGGATGCTTATGTTTCTGATAATATATCAGTCGTAAATAATCGCCCAAATTCTTATGCTCAAGCAATCGGTGTTGTTAATGCAATTTGTGATAAAAGAGATCGCATAGTAGCTGCAGCTGGTGGACTGCCAGCTGAGGTAACAGCAAATTGGCGAACACTTGATATTGGAACGGTGGATGTTGAGTTTGGGTTTTCATGCATGGGATATGAAATAGCTGGTGCATGGGGAGCAAAAATTGCCCAAAGTCAGAATGAGCCCGAACGAGATACAATTAGCTTTTGTGGTGATGGCTCTTATTTAATGCTGAATTCTGATATTTATTCAAGTGTTTTAAGTAATAAAAAGCTCATTATAATATTGCTAGATAATGGTGGTTTTGCGGTTATTAATAAATTGCAAAACAATACAGGAAACGAAAGCTTTAATAACCTAATTTCTGACTGCCCCACTATTAACGAACCATTTAATGTCGACTTTGAAGCACATGCCACTTCCATGGGTGCAATGGCTGAAACAGTATCCAACCCCCACGAACTCGCCGATGCATTTCATAGAGCAAAGGCATCAGATAGAACATATGTGATTGTAATGAAAGTTGACCCATATGAGGGTTGGACTGCAGAAGGTCACGCATGGTGGGAAGTTGGAACACCACAAGTGGCCAACAGTGATAAAGTATATGATGCACATATAAATTGGGAAAAGACGCGTAAACGTCAGCGTCGGGGAGTATGATGAACGCTCTAATAGAAGGAATTCAGAAAAACAAATTTGCAGTACTAGGGCGAGCCGGGATGGATATGTTTGCTGACCCCATAGGCGTAAAAAGCGAAAATGCGAGCACCTTTAAAGCAGATTTAGGTGGTTCATCAGCGAATATATGCGTGGGTCTATCTAAGCTTGGCTCTTATTCGGCCCTTATTACTAGTGTTTCAGATGATGCTGTGGGTCGGTTTTGCTTAAACCGGCTAAAATATTACGGTGTAGACACGCAGTTCGTAAAATATGTTAGTGGTGAATATCGCACATCACTCGCTATATATGAGAGTTGTATAAACAATTTTCAAAATGTAATTTACCGCAATAACGCAGCAGATTTTCAAGTAACTAATGAAGATATAAGTAGAATTAACTATAGCGATTTTGGAGCATTAATTGCTACCGGCACAGTTTTAGCTTGTGAACCGTCTAGGAGTGCTACATTTTTGGCCTTTGAAAAGGCAAAAGAAGCAGGATTACCTATAATATTCGATATTGATTATCGACCTTACTCTTGGTCCTCACCTGAAATTGCGTCTGATGTGTTAACACAAGCTGGTAAACAGAGTGATTTGCTCATTGGTAATGATGAAGAATTTGACTTTATGGCTGGCGGAATTAAAAAAGGCCTTAAGGTAGCAGAGCGTCTAGCAAAAAACAGTGAACGTATAGTAATTTATAAAATGGGTAGCGAGGGGGCAATAACATTTGCTAGTGGTAACGAGATTCGCACAGGTATTTTTCCAGCCGCACCTGTAAAACCAAATGGGGCAGGAGACAGCTTTATGGCAGGGTTACTTTCGTCAATATCAGAAGGAAGAGATTTAACGGAAGCTATCTATAGAGGGTCAGCTTGTGCGGCAATCGTGGTATCAAAACCAGGCTGTGCTCCGGCTATGCCTACTCATGATCAATTGGATGCATTTATGAAGAAGCATCCTCATCCAAAGAGAGTTTAATATGCATATACTTCCTTATGATAATGAAAATAACCCTATTGTGGATGCAAACAACAAAACAGTGCCTCTGAATTACTTTAACATTGTAAAGCTTAAAACGGGAGATGCCTTCGAATATCAAGTGCCTGGATATGAAACGTGCATAGTACCTGCCACTGGTACAATCAACATAAATGTTGAGGGCATAGAGTTTCAGAGGCTTGGAAATAGAGTTGAGGATGTTTGGGATGGAGAACCGGAAGGTGTTTATGTTCCGGTCGGAGCAAAAGCAGAAATGGCTTGCATGTCAGAAAATGCAGAAGTTTTTATTGCAGGGGCAAAATATGATAAAGTTCTTGTTCCTTTTGATGTACGAGAATCTGATTTAGTACAATATGGTTCTGATGAAACAAAAACACATCGAAAAATCAAACACATTTTAGGTCAAAAACAACATGATAAAGTTGGTAGATTATTAGTTAGTGAATTATATACAGTTGGTGCCGGAGGCTGGTCAGGATTTCCAAGTCACAAACATGATACAAACCGAATCCCAAAAGAAACACGTCACGATGAAACCTATAATTTCCGTTTCAAACCAAATTGGGGCTCTGGTTTGCAGATGCTTCAACGGAGTGACAATGAATCAGGAGACGCATATCACATTGTTGACGGCTCTACAATTTGTATCGATCACGGCTATCACCCTTGTTGCGTTTTGCCTGGATATGAAATGTATTATTTCACCATTCTAGGGGGTCTCAGCCAACGAAGTTTGATTCAATATTTTCAACCAACGCATGCTTATCAAGTAGAAACAATCCCAGGAATTAAAGATATGATTGCGAAATTCAAATGAGCATGGCAACACTCGCAGAAGTTCTTCAACCTGCATTAAAAGATGGTTACGCTGTCGCAGGACTTGTGACGCTTGGATGGGAAGACATGTGCGCTTACGTGGCGGCAGCTGAAGCTGAAAATGTTCCTATCATTCTTCAGGCAGGACCATCATGTAGGGAACATACTCCTTTACCTATTTTAGGTAAAATGTTTCGATACTTAGGCGAGAATTCCAGCATGCCCGTGGTTGCTCATCTTGACCATGGCTATACATTTGAAGAATGCAAAATTGCGTTAGATTGTGGCTTTACATCAATTATGTTTGATGGCTCTAGAAAACCATTACAAGAAAATATAGATGAGACTGCAAAAATTGCCGATTTAGCCCACTCGGTGGGTGTATCTTGTGAAGGAGAAATTGGATTCGTAGGCTATTCTGGAGGGGAGACTTCTGATGGCACTAAGCCGGAAGAGGCTGCAAGATTTGCGACAGAAACCAACATTGATGCTATGGCAATTTCGGTAGGTAACATTCATCTTCAGCAAAATAAAGAAGGTGGTTTAGACGAAGATCGAATTAAATCAATTGAGATGGTTTCTGATGTCCCATTAGTAATTCATGGGGGCTCAGGTGTGCCTTTAAAACAAAGAATTAAACTAGCAAGAAATTCAAAAATTTGTAAATTCAACATCGGAACAGAGTTAAGAATAGCTTTCGGCAATGCGCTTAGATTATCTGTAAATCAAGATATTAAGAGATTTGATCGTATCCAAATTTTAAAAGACACACATGACCCTTTAGTTCACGCAACTAGAGAAGTTATATCAACTTTAAAGCGATAATAATACATAATCTAGTTACTCAAACGTTTCCGTGTCGGTGTCTCTAACACTTCTTAACCAGCGAAATAACTCCACTGAACGTCCTTTTGATTGGTGCTCATTAGAGATCTCAAGCCAATAACCTCTCGGACCAACTACCGTTGCCGCAGAAATCGGCACAAGACTGCCAGCACTTAACTCATATTCAATCATGTTACGGTCCACTACCGCAATGCCAACTGAATTTTTGGCAGCTTGGATAGCGAGCTCGAGCGATGCAAATTCCATTGACGCATTAATAGGTAAATCCGGATGGTTTGCTTCTATCGCAAGCCAATCTTCCCAGAGTGGAAAACGCTGTCCATCGTCAAACACATGCAAAAGACAGCTTGCGCGCATGGCATCCCTATCTTGCAAAAGTTTAGGGGAGCAAACTGCTATATGGTGTTCCAAAAGTAATTGCTGGCTTTCCGAACCTACTGTAGGTTGGTTTCCATAATGAATAACACAATCCATCCTAATATCGGAACGGGCTTTTGTGTGCACAGCTAGTTCAATTCCTGGAAAATGGTGAGGATAAGATAATAGGCGCCGCGTCAGCCAACGGGCTGCCAGAGTCGGTGGCGCAAGTATATTTAATTTACGTTGTTGTACTGAGTTTGTGATGTCACTTATTGCATCTTCCATCAGGCCAAAAATTTCGAAGATTCTACGATGCAAGGACTCACCGTCTTTCGTCAAAGAAACGCTATTACCCACTCTATTGAAAAGATCTATATTAAGAGAGTTTTCAAGAGATTTTATTTGCCTACTGACAGCACTCTGTGTGACACCCAACTCTTTCGCTGCATCTGTGAAGCTTAAACGCTTTCCAACAACCGAAAAAACGCGGAGAGAAGTAAGACTAGCTAGGTTTTTCATAATACGCAGGCCCTGTACCAATAGCTTTCTATTTCAAATTAAATCTATACCTTAAGAAATGCACGAGTCATTACAAAAAAGAATATCCTCTACAATTTTTAATTAGACTGAATTTCTCAAGTTTTATAATCTATAATCCTTAATAAGCCGACTTTAAAGAACCGCGGCATTTAAAAAAATACGGCTAGGTAACGTTTTTGAGAGAGAGTGCAGTAACTAATGACTTCTGATAAATTAGAACGAAAGGTGCGCGGCCGACGTGGGCGGCAGCGTGATAATAACTTAACTGCACCCAAAATTATTCAGCGTCCATTCGAAAAACTTATACGCTCCTATCCACCTGTAGAAATCGTTTCTGATGATCAACTAGAAAATATTCACCAAGCATCCCTTAAGTTGCTATCTGAAACTGGTATAGATGTTCTGGATGTTGATGCTCGTGCTATCATGAAATTGGCGGGAGCTGACGTCAAAAATGGTGAAATGCGCGTACGCTTTGACCCTGACCTTATCTTAGAAGTAATAGAAAATGTGCCATCAAAATTCACTCTTCATGCGCGCAATAAGGAGCACAATGTAATTATGGGTGAAAACAACATTGCTTTTGCAATGATGGCAAGTGCCCCAAATTGTTCAGATACAGACACAGGTCGACGCACGGGCAACCAGGAAGACTTTCGTAACTTTTTAAAATTAGCGCAGATGCATAACGTTTTGCATATAACAGGTGGCTATCCTGTAGAACCCGTCGACATTCATCCTTCTGTCCGCCATCTGGATTGCATCCATGACTATATCACATTGACAGATAAAGCTTATTGTATCTATTCGCTTGGGAAGGAGCGTGTTTTAGACACAATAGAAATGACACGGATTGCACATGGATTATCACGAGATCAAATGCGTAAACAACCCTGTATGTTCTCGATTATCAATACGAATTCTCCCCTGCAACTCGATATTCCAATGTTGCAAGGCATCATGGAGTTGTCTGCTATGGGACAGCCGGTAGTAATTACGCCCTTTACACTTGCTGGGGCAATGGCGCCTGTAACAATTGCGGGGGCCATAACCTTGCAGAATGCAGAAGCTCTTGCGGGTATAGCCTTCACACAGATGGTACGCCCAAAAGCGCCAGTAATGTATGGTGGTTTTACATCAAATGTAGATATGAAAACTGGTTCGCCAGCATTTGGCACGCCAGAGTACATGAAAGCACAGCACATTGGGGGGCAATTAGCACGAAAATATAAGATCCCCTATCGCTCTTCAAATGTTTGTGCCGCTAATACGGTGGATGCTCAAGCAGCATATGAGTCAGTTTTTTCTCTTTGGGGCGCAATCAACGGGGGCGCCAATATGCTCATGCATGGGGCGGGATGGCTTGAGGGCGGCCTTTGTTGTTCTTATGAAAAAATAATCCTTGATATTGACCTACTACAAATGATTACAGAGTTTCTTCAACCAGTTTTGAGCAACTCAGAAGAAATAGCGCTAGATGCCATCAACGAGGTTGGACCAGCAGGGCATTTTTTTGGAACAGAACATACACAAGCGCGTTATCGAAATGCCTTTTATTCTCCAATCTTGAGTGACTGGCGTAACTTTGAGACCTGGCGAGAGGCAGGGTCGCCAGTCACCATCGAACGCGCAAACGCTGAATGGAAAAAACGCCTTTCCGTTTATGAACTCCCTGATTTGGAGCCTGCAATCAGAGATGAGCTTGACGCATTTGTTGACAAACGCAAAACTGAAGGCGGTGTGGCCACAGATTTCTGACGGTTTTTGGAGAAAAAAGAAGAATGCCTAATATTCAAATTGACCCTAACACAAATGGAAAGAAACTGCCGTCACACGCGAAAGTAGTTATTATTGGTGGCGGAGTTGTTGGTTGTTCTATCCTATTCCACTTAGCTAAATTTGGTTGGAAAGATGCGATCCTACTCGAACGCGACGAGCTGACTTCTGGTTCATCCTGGCATGCGGCTGGGGGTATCCATACCATCAGTTCAGACCCCAACATCTCACGACTTCAATCATACACTATTAATCTTTATAAGGAGATCGAAGCACTGTCCGGCCAATCAGTTGGCCTGCATCAGACTGGTGGTTTCTATGCTGCCTCTACCAAGGAATGGTATGATTATCTCAAAGTTGAGCGCTCAAAGGCACGGTACATGGGCCTAGATCAGGAATTTATCTCACCAAAAGAGCTGGCCGAACGTCATCCATTGATTGATCCTAACCATTACCACGCAGTGCTTTGGGATGCGCAGGACGGCCATCTTGACCCCTCCGGAACCACCTATGCTTTTGCCAAGGCGGCTAAGGTGCATGGGGCGCAATATTTCACCCATTGTGGTGCGACCAATATGACTCAGTGTCCCGATGGGACCTGGGATGTTGTTACCCCTAAAGGTACGATCAATGCGGAGCACGTTGTGAATTGTGGTGGTCTGTGGGCGCGCGAGGTCGGTCACATGGCTGGTATTCACCTGCCCGTTCAACCGATGGAGCACCATTATCTAATTACGGAGCGAATAAATGAAGTCGAAAATTTCGGCCAACAAATACCGCATGGTATAGATTTCGAGGCTAATATATATTGTCGTCAAGAAGGGCAAGGCATGTTGCTAGGTACATATGAGGCTCGAGCAACCCCATGGAAAATAAACGGGACACCGTGGGACTTCGGTCATGAATTACTGCCATCAGACCTTGACCGCATAGCAGAGCGTCTAGAAACTGCATTTGAGCGTCTCCCAGCTATGGCCAATGCAGGAATTAAGGACGTGATCAATGGTCCTTTCACATTTGGCCCAGATGGCAATCCCCTGATAGGTCCTGTTCCAGGCATGAAAAACTACTGGGTAGCTGTTGGGGTTATGGCAGGGTTTTGCCAAGGTGGAGGTGTAGGTCTGACTTTAGCAGAATGGATGATCGACGGTGAACCATCCATTGACGTTTGGGCGATGGATGTAGCACGTTTTGGTGAGTTTGCGACACCTGACTGGGGCTCGATCAAATCGTCGGAAAACTATGAACGCCGGTTCGTGATGACCTTCCCGAATGAAACCCTGCCCAAAGGCCGCAAGCAAAAGACGACCGCGCTCTATGATCGTATGATTGCCAAAGGCGCGGTGATGG
>JAAXKA010000112.1:7410-19199 GCA_012269555.1 Alphaproteobacteria bacterium | reverse complement strand
ACACAATCCTGAAGATTTGATAGTCTGGCATGCCTTCCGGAGAGCCCATGAGCGTAATGTGCATATTTCCCAGAATTCGTAATTATATTTTTAGTTTTTGGCGGAAAGATTGGTTCTGTAATAGAACACCAACAAATATCGGATATAATCTGGACTTTAGAATTTAAAAGTTGTTCATAAATTCCTTCTTCTTTTAGCAGATTAAGCGTTTGTCTTCCAACAGTGATAATCATTTTCGTGTCTGGGTGACATTTCCTTTCTGAGAAATAATTTTTAATTTTCTTCACCTCTTCAAAAGAAGCATGTGGGCTTCCAATTGCAACAAGGTCAATTAATGCCTCTCCCTTATTGAGCGAATACCAAGCTTGTTCTAGGGTATCATAGTCAATAATATAAGATTTCGATTTTGATGACGGTAAAATATGTGCTTCAGGCGTGTGCCCTAATATATGGAGCATTGGTGCGCCGGAGGTAGTTCCAAATGCAGCACAAAGCGATTTAAAATCGTCTAATTCTGGTTTGAAGTGTTCAAGCCCAGTTATCAATGGAATTTTGTTGGGGGATAATTTGCCAGCAACCCATCCAATTACAGACCAAAATGAATCGTCAGGTTTTATATTTGGAATTTCTACAGAAATAATTGTTTCTGGTATTCTTCCTTCATCTATGTATACCCCAGATTGTGGCGCTCTTCCCGTCATAGCAATAAATAAATCCAGATAGTCAGGATGTTTTAATGTTCTTGCACCTAAAATACTGTTTGCGAAGATAACTGCATTTGACTCAGACCATCCGATGTTTTCGCCAAATTTTGGTTTTCCTTCTAATAAGTAGGGAGCGCATGTGAAAACAGGTTTTGCACCCATCTTGACATAGGCATCAGCAAGTCTACTTGCTCTGTTTCCAAAATCTTCAGGAACCATTTGAGAGAGCCAATTTTCACGTTCTACTGAAATTGCGTTTATGGTTGTTGGAATTCGCACTTGCGCTCCAAGTGCAGCCATTTTTTCAGCAAAAATTAAATTTGCTGAATGTGCTAATATGCACCCATCAATGTGTCCTTTATGTATATCAATTAAAGTATTAGTATCGTTTGCAGCAGCCATTAAACAAATAATTTCCATGGCTGTTTTTGCAGCAGTTCCGTGTTTGCCGACTAGAGTGTCTTTATCGTATTTTGATAAATACAGGTGTTCTGTTTTTATAACTGTTAGTTCAAAATCAAAACTATCTGTTTGTAATCTATTACCATGTATTGTTGCCCAACTAGACTTTTTAAGTATTAAGTAATGTTGTTTTTTCAATTTAATGATGGGTATAGGTTTATTGAAAATCCTTTCGGCAACAAGAGCTCCAAGACTAAGTATTTCTTCAGCCTCGTGGAAAATAATTGCAGCGGGTGCTATGTTTTTTAAACATAATTCTAATAAAACACCGCTGCCACTGCAGGAGCCTCGTGAGGATGGCATCATCAATATTTTCCCAGATATGTTTTTTTGATAACAAGGATGATGGATATCAATAATGATTCCCGTTTCAGGGTCGACTCCTCCCCAAAAACTTAAACCTTCTGGGCATAATAAAATCTCACCAGATATATTTGCTTGGATGAGAATTTTCCCATCTGATTTATTTTTATTTTGTGATAAAGCCATATGGTTGAAAAGTTTAATTGAAAAAATTAAAATAAAAATTCGCCATTTTATGGTCATAATATGAAGAAAAATTCTATCAAAAACAACTCAATAGAAAGATTAAAAATCATTTATTTTCTTACGTAACTAAAATCTCTAAATAAAACATTTTTTATCTTGATAGATTTCTACTACTTATCCGGTTAAATAATTCTCTGCTTGCAATAAAACTCAAATGTGCCACAGTTTTTGTCTGAGTAATTTTGTTAAACCAAGAGGAGAACGACATGCTTAAAAAATTAATAGGAATTTCGCTAGCATCTATTTTATTTGCAGCTCCATTAGCAGCTGACACCCTAGATGATGTTATAGATAGAGGCACTCTGAGATGTGGAGTCGTGCTTGATTTTCCTCCAATAGGTTATTTCGATGCCAATAATGAGCCAGCTGGATTTGATGTTGAATATTGTAACGATATGGCTGCAGCCCTGGAAGTAGATGTAGAGATTTTATCGTTAACGTGGTCGGAGCGACTCCCTGTAATTGTAACTGGTCGTGCAGATGTGGTTTTTGGAGCGACTTCAGATAGCTTATCACGGGCAAAAACTGTTGGATTTTCAATTCCATACGCTATTTACTATGCGCAAGGAGTTGTAAACTCAAATAGCGGCATAAAAACATTTGATGATATTCGTGGAAAGCGTGTTGCTGCAGCCGTTGGCACAGTACCAGAGCAAGAATGGCTCAAAATTGCAAAAGAGTGGGGAGAGGAAAATCTTTATCAAGGCTACCAATCAGAGAATGAGGTTTTTCTTGCTGTAGCTCAGGGTAAAGCTGATCTTGGTATTACAACAAACACCGCAGTCAAACCAATTACAGAACAATATGATAACATTGATGCTGGGCCTAGAATGCCATGGACGACCGATTATACTTCAGTTGTTGGCAAGAGGACTGATATAAGTTGGCTTAACTACCTAAATCTTTTTGTAACACATCAGGTGAGATCTGGACGTTATCAAGAATTATGGGGTAAATTTGTTGGTGGCGAAGCACCAGAACTTAGAATCCCTGGCGTGATGTACTAATCCAGCTAAAAATTCGATTTCCCCGCATTTAAATAATCTTTGATGCGGGGAATCCAAGAAATTTTTCTAATGTTTGACTATAATTTTCACTGGCGTCCTGTATTGAAAAGCTTACCAGATTTGCTTGAAGCAAGTCTTGTTACGTTGCAAGTGGCAGTACTATCAATGATTATAGGAATTGTAATTGGATTACTTTTATCAATTATCAAATTAAAGGCAAAAGGGCCACTGCAATGGTTTGCGAGTTGCTGGATTGAGCTAGCTAGAAATACCCCCGCTTTATTTCAACTTTTTTTCTTTGGATTTGGACTAGGAGCATTGGGGATTCACTTAACTCCATTTTTTATTGTTCTAGCTGGATTAAGCTTTAATAATGCAGGCTATCTTGCTGAAAATTTTCGAGGGGGTTTCAATGCTGTTCCAGAAACACAAATGAAAGCCGCTAGAAGTTTGGGAATGAATTTATGGCAGGCATATACTCGAATATTAGTTCCGCAAGTATTAAAAATAGTCTATTATCCAATGACTAACCAATTTGTTTGGGCAGTTCTTATGTCTTCTCTAGGTATGTTGGTTGGTTTTCGTGAATTATCAGGTGAAACTCAGTTTTTTGCTAGTAAGACATATAGAATTTTCGAATATTTCGCAGCAGCTGCAATAATATATTACCTCATGGTTAAGCTAATTTTATTTGTCTCAAGAGTTCTTGCAACTCGATTATTTCGTTATTGATAATAGGTCTTGAATGGAAAACCAAATAAGTTTCTTTAGTAGTTTTGCTTTAAACGATGTTTTCTTCATGGCTGAAGCAGCTTATAGAACGTTATTAATTTCTGTAATATCAATCTCGATTGGAACCTTTATTGGCGGCATATTTGGTTGGATGTTGTTTGAGGGGCGTATTATTGCAATTATATTATTAGGTCCTATTCTAGATATCTTCAGGTCTGTGCCTCTCATAATTCAACTCGTTCTATTTTATAATTTCGCTCCTATCATTGGGTTTGACCTTGATGCATTTGAATCTGGATTGGTTATCCTAACCTTATACACAGCCGCTCTTGTTGCAAATGTTGTGAGAGGTGGTATTGCATCTGTTGGCCAATCAATGAGAAGAGCGTCTCGTTCTTTGGGTATGAATTATTGGCAAGATTTACGCTATGTAGTCTTCCCAATTGGCGTACGTGCAATTTTTCCATCTTGGGTTGGTGTTGCACTTGGCGTATTGAAAGATAGCGCGTTAGTTTCAGTTTTAGGGTATGTCGAGCTTCTCCGTGCAAGCCAAATTCTTATGACAAGAACTCAGGAGCCTCTATTGATTATAGCTGTAGCTGGGGCATTTTATTTCGCTCTATCTTACCCAATCTCACGTTTTTCCGCTAGATTTGAGAGGAAATGGTCCCAATGATTAAAATACAAGATCTACAAAAATATTTTGGGCAATTGCATGTTTTAAGAGGCATTGACCTGCAAGTGGAAAAGGGCGAGGTACTTTCTGTGATAGGTGCTTCCGGTTCTGGAAAATCAACGTTACTTTACTGCATAAACGGCCTCGAGCAAATTCAGGGTGGGATAATTACGGTTGATGGTGTGAAAGTCCATGATAAAGGAACAGATTTAAACAAATTGCGTCAATCTATGGGCATGGTGTTTCAACAGTGGAATAGTTTTCCGCATCTAACAGCCATTGAAAATGTTGCTTTGGCGCCCAGAATCGTAAAAAAGAAAACTAAGTCTGAGGCAATAGAAATCGCTAAAAACCAATTAGTTCATGTTGGTTTAGAGGATAAGTTAAATGTTTATCCAAGTGAGTTGTCAGGGGGACAACAGCAAAGACTTGCAATTGCAAGAGCATTGGCAATGGACCCTCAATATATGTTATTTGATGAAGCCACTTCAGCCTTGGATCCAGAATTGGTGGGAGAAGTGCTCGAAACTATGAGGTTGCTTGCAGAAGAGGGTATGACCATGATTTGTGTTACACATGAGATGGGTTTTGCAAGAGATGTTTCTGATAGAGTTGCTTTTTTCCATGAGGGTATCATAGAGGAAATTGACACTGCAGAAAACATTTTTGAAAATCCAAAATCAGAATTAACTAAAAAATTCTTATCCAAAGTCAGATAAATTCTGCATATCAAATATATGAGCTTAGGGTATCTATAATGTGTTACGATTTTTTTATGGAGGGAACATAAATGGTTAGTTCAGTTTTTTCAGGATGTATGCCAGCGCTCATGACGCCATGCAATGCTAATCGTAACCCAGATTATGATGCATTAGTAAGAAAGGGCTCCGAGCTAATTTCTATCGGAATGTCTGCAGTCATTTATTGCGGGTCAATGGGGGATTGGCCACTTCTCACAGATGAAGAAAGAATGATAGGCGTGGAACATTTAGTCCGCGCAAATATTCCAGTTATAGTCGGAACAGGAGCTGTGAATACTAAATCGGCTGTGAGTCATGCAGAACATGCAAAAAAAGTAGGTGCGCTTGGTCTAATGGTTATTCCTCGTGTGCTTTCGAGAGGTTCCTCGGCTAGTGCTCAAAAAGCCCATTTTAAAGCCATACTGTCAGCTGCGGAAGACTTACCTTCTGTTATTTATAATAGTCCCTATTACGGATTCGCAACGAGAGCAGACCTATTTTTCAAGCTAAGAGAAGAACATTCAAACCTTGTCGGTTTTAAAGAGTTTGGAGGCAATAAAGATTTGAGATATGCAGCTGAATTCATAACGTCGCGCGATAAAAATGTGACCTTAATGATTGGAGTGGATACGGGGGTATATCATGGGTTTGTAAATTGTGGTGCCTCAGGTGCAATCACAGGTATTGGGAATGCGCTACCAAAAGAAGTATTGTTGCTTACTAAACTTTGTCAAGAGGCTGCTACTGGGAACGCAATATCGCGTCGCCAAGCACAAGAACTAGATGCCGCATTAGCTGTGTTATCAAGTTTTGATGAAGGTCCAGACCTTGTTCTTTATTATAAATATTTAATGGTGTTAAATGGAGAGCCAGAATATGAGCTGCATTTCAATGAAACTGATTTTTTGTCTGCATCTCAAAAGCATTACATAGAAAAGCAATATCAATTATTTAAAGCTTGGTATGATGATTGGATCAAGCATGAAGCGCTTTAAAATTGACTAAAGTAATAGATAGCCATACGGGTGGTGAGCCAACTAGAGTTATTATTGATGGGGGGCCGGATTTAGGGTCTGGTCCAATTTCCGAACGAGCACGCTTGCTTGAAACAAAGCATGATAAATTTTGTCGCTCTGTCTTATGCGAGCCAAGAGGTTATGATGCTATGGTAGGAGCGTTAATTGTTACACCAGTGGAAAAGAATTGTCTTACAGGGGTCATTTTTTTCAATACTTCACAAAATCTGGGAATGTGTGGCCATGCAACTGTGGGTCTTCTTGTTACGCTTTACTATTTAGGCAAAATATCAGTTGGCAATTATAAAATAGAGACTCCCGTCGGCATTATAAGCGCACAATTACATGATCCAAATACTGTTTCAGTAATAAATGTAGAAAGCTATAGATATAAAAAGGGTGTATCTATTCAGGTTGAACAATATGGAGAAATAACAGGAGATATAGCATGGGGTGGAAATTGGTTTTTTTTAGTAAATAACTCACCTATATCTGTGCAATTTGAGAAACTTAACAAATTGTTAAATTTCACTTCTTCTATCAAAAGTGCATTAAAACAGCAGCATATAACTGCACCTGACGGTTCAGAGATAAACCATATTGAATTATTTGGAAAGCCAGTCAATGAAAAAGCACATAGTAAGAATTTTGTCCTCTGTTCGAGTGGGGATTATGATAGGTCACCTTGTGGAACTGGATGTTCAGCAAAACTTGCCTGTTTAGCAGAAGAAAGATTGTGGCCAGAAAATAAAAAGTGGATACAAGAAAGTATTATTGGGAGCCTCTATTCAACGCACTATAGTTGGTCAACTGGCGGGAATATCATACCCACCATAACTGGAAAAGCCTTTGTAACATCAGAAGCAACATTACAGTTCAATCCGCTTGACCCCTACAAACATGGGATTAGTCTGTAATAAATAATTTTTGCATTGCATCTCTGTTTGACATTGGAGCAATAAATGAAGCCACATTTGGACTATGACATAGCTATTATTGGTGGTGGTGTTATTGGGCTTTCAATTGCAATTTCTCTGCAGCAAGCAGGCAAAACGGTTGTTATTATCGATAGAGATGACGAACTAATTAATGCATCTAGAAAAAATGCTGGTGCATTCGCATTTGCTGACATAGTGCCTCTTGCAACACCACATATTATAAAGTCAGCCCCAAAATGGTTTTTGGACCCAGAAGGGCCATTATATATCCATCCAGCTTATCTTTTAACTATTTTTCCATGGATGGTGCGTTTTTGGAGGGCAAGCTGGAATAATATGTTCACTCGTTTATTGGAGGCTCAAGCCGGTTTAATGGCGCTATCACGAGAAGCATTAGAACGGCAGGTAAAAGATTTAAACGCAGAATTTTTATTATATCGAAAAGGACAACTGAGGTTATATGAGCAAAAAAGAAATTTTGATAGGAGCTCTATTTTATGGGATGCGTGCTCAAGATATAATATTCAGCATACATTATTTAATTCAGTTGAAGAAATTAATGAAATCCAACCTGGATTGAGTCCAAAATATAGATATGCTGGGTTTACTCCAGATTGGATCAATGTTTCTGACCCTAATATTTGGGTTCAGTATATTAAAGATATATACATTGACCAGGGTGGAAAATGGCTAGCGAATTCTGCAAAAATAATTGCACCGAATGAGAATGATGTATTGATAAAAATGCAAGAAAGTGCAGTTAGTGCGTCTTTTTGTATTGTAGCAGCAGGAGCTTGGTCTCAGAAATTAGCGTCTAGTATGGGTGATAAAATTCCACTTGATACAGAGCGTGGATACAATATTACACTGAAGAATACAGGTCTTGACTTGAGAACTCACTTAACTTTTGCTGAACATGGGTTCGTTGTATCGATGATAAATCAGGGAATTAGGGTTGGTGGTGCTGTGGAGTTTGCAGGACTAATGAGACCACCAAATTTTGATAGAGCGGATGCATTACTGAAGAAGGCAAAAAAAATTCTTCCCGGTTTAGCTAATTCGTTTAGTCATGATAAATGGATGGGGTTTAGGCCATCCCTTCCTGATAGCCTACCTATTGTTGACTATTCTACTAAATCAAAGAGGGTGCTTTATGCATTTGGTCATGGTCATCTCGGCTTAACACAGGCAGCGGGAACAGCAGAGTTAATAAGAGACTTGATAATTGGGAAACGTCCTGAAATTAATATAAGTGCTTTTTCAGCAAAACGGTTTTAGTTTAAATTTAAGTTAATAGCGAAAATACTTTAAAAATTTTTAGGTCTAATTTTTTCTTGATCGTTAGACTCAAAAAAGGAGCGATTTTAATGCGAAGTACTAAATCTATTCAAGTTATTTCCTGTCATGCCGAAGGCGAAGTAGGAGATGTCATAATAGGGGGGGTGGTTCCCCCACCAGGAGATACAATTTGGGAACAACGCACCTTTATTGAAAAAGATGAAAAGTTGCGTAATTTCGTATTAAATGAGCCAAGAGGGGGTGTCTTTAAGCATGTCAATCTTCTCGTTCCACCAAAACACCCAGACGCTGACGCAGCATTTATTATTATGGAGCCTGAGGATACCCCTCCTATGTCTGGCTCAAATTCGATTTGTGTTTCGACCGTACTCTTAGACGCTGGTATTATCCCAATGCAAGAGCCTATCACGAATATGACTCTGGAGGCCCCTGGTGGTCTAGTGGAAGTTATGGCACGTTGTAAAAATGGAAAAGCTGAAACAATTTCTGTTCAGAATTTGCCAAGTTTTGCGGATAAGATGAATGTTCCTCTTGAGGTAGATGGTGTTGGTACAATTAATGTCGATACAGCCTATGGTGGTGACAGTTTTGTGGTAGTTGAGGCTGACCCACTTGGTTTTAAACTTGTTGAAGACGAAGCCGCTGATTTGGCAAAACTTGGAATGTTAATTACTAAAACGGCAAATGAACAAATTGGTTTTTCCCATCCTGGAAAACAGAGTTGGAACCATATATCTTTTTGTGCATTTTGCGGTCCTCTATCTTCAACCCGAACAGGTCTTCAGGGAAAATCTGCAGTAGCGGTGCGCCCGGGGAAAATTGATCGTTCACCAACTGGCACAGCTGTTTCAGCAAGAATGGCGTTAATGCACGCAAAAGGACTTTTTCAAGTTGGACAAACATTCGATGCTTTCTCGATTATAAATTCTAAATTTACAGGTCGAATTCTAAGAGAAGAAAATGTCTTCGACAAACCCGCGATTATTCCGGAAATAACAGGTCGAGGTTGGATAACAGGTTCTCATCAGCATTTTCTTGATCCTGATGACCCTTGGCCCGAAGGATATAGATTAAAAGATACCTGGGGTCTCTAAAAATGAAACTACAATTAACTTTTAACTAATTAATTTGCCATGGATGTTCACAAAACACACTTAAGTAATGCAGATTTTAAGAAAATGCTTTTGTCTGAATTACAGGATATTACGGATATTTCCCTAAAAACTGTCAAAGATAGAGCCCCCGTAGAACTTGACCAACAAGCTACCGGAAGATTGAGTAGAATGGATGCAATGCAGCAACAGTCTATGGATACAGCTAAGGAAGCTCTCAGATTAAGAAGAATAAAGCTTATAAAAGCTGCTTTAAAACGTTTAGAAGAGGGTGATTTCGGGTATTGTTTGAATTGTGATGCAACTATAAGTGTTGGAAGATTGAGGCTAGACCCGACATTTTCATTATGTATCGACTGTGCCAAATGAATAATTCAATTTAGTATCTTACAGGGAATTGTCTGATGAAAAAAAAAGAGGCTGATTTTGCAATAATTGGAGGTGGTATCGTTGGGCTCTCAGTAGCTCATGGACTCTTGAAGCAAGGTGCCTCTGTTCTTTGTATTGATGGTACAGATACAGATTTCAAGGCGTCTCGAGGCAATTTTGGACTTGTGTGGGTGCAAGGTAAAGGGATTAAAACGCCTTTCTATGCAGCTTGGACGCGAGATGCAGCTCGTTTATACCCCAATTTCGTCTCGGAGTTATCCGAAGAAACAGGCATGAAAATAAATTTAAGCCAAAACGGAGGTTATGAGTATTTTATAGATTCTAACGCACTAGATGAGCGAATAGCTGAATATAAGAAGCTAAAAAGCGCATTAAATGGCGACTACCCATATGAAATCTTATCCTCATCTGAAATTCGTGCAGCTGAGCCAATGGTAGGAGGAGAGACAATAGGCGCAACTTATTATCCCTACGATGGTCATTTAAACCCGTTACAATTGTTGAAAGCGTTGACAGAATGTTGCCAAAAGTGGGGTTTAGATCATTATCTAGGCGAGGAAATTAAAATAGCTAAAAAAAAAGATGGTGTGTTTAGATTAGTGACAAAAAAGGGGCTTGAAGTTTCAGCTGAAAAAGTGGTTGTGTGCGCTGGTCTAGGGGCAAAAAAAATAGGTCCCTTATTTGGGTTCATGGGTCTTGTATCACCACAGAGAGGACAAATTCTTATCACAGAAAAGGTTCCTCCGATCATCAACAGGCCCTCAGTTACCATTCGGCAAACAAATGAAGGTGCCATTCAGATCGGGGATTCTCAAGAGCAAGTTGGGTTAAACGACAATGAAACACAGGCTGAAATGTCTAGAATAGCTCAAAATGCAATAAAGGTGATGCCAAAATTAGCTCAACTAAGATTAGTTCGGGCTTGGGGCTCTTTGAGAGTGATGTCTCCTGATGGACTTCCGATTTATCAGCAATCGTCAAGCATGCCAGGTGCATTCATTGTCACATGTCATAGCGGCATTACTTTGTCAGCAATACATTCTACTACTTTATCTCTCTGGTTAACTGGGAAAAAAAATGCCCCTGACTTGTCCCTATTTAGCGAGAGTCGGTTTCATGGATAAATCTTTTTTTCATTTTGAGGGTAGAAAAATTTATTTTGAACAGGGTATGAGTATTGCGGCGGCTTTATTATGCTATGGGATTAAGGATTTTCGTCAAACACAGGTCTTACGTAAATCACGCGGTCCATTTTGTATGATGGGTTCATGCTTTGATTGTCTTTTGATTATTGACGGTATTGGAAACCAACAAGGATGTATGAGGCTTGCTGAACAGGGCATAATAGTTAAACGGGAAAATTCGTATCCTCTTTAGGAGAATAATCAGATGAAAGTTGCTATCATTGGCGCAGGGCCCGCAGGTATATCAGCAGCTCTAACTCTTACATCTAAAAATGTTCATGTGACAATATTAGATGAGCAAAACACTATTGGAGGTCAAATTTACCGAAATTTAGAAACGATTAGTGAGAAAAAAATTCAGAGTTTAGATATCGATCATGCGAACGCAAAATTACTGTTTAAGAGAGTAGAAGAAGCAGTTCACCAAAAATTGCTAACACTTATATCAGGAGCTTCAGTTTGGTCCGTAACGAAAAATAAAGAAGTGTCGTGGTCCATTGATGGAAAAAGTTATTACCAGAAATTTGATGCCGTTATTCTTGCAACTGGGGCAATAGAACGTGCGATGCCGCTTAATGGGTGGACAAATCCAGGTGTGCTCACGGTAGGAGCTGCCCAGATCTTGATGAAAACAAGTCCTTATTCACCTCCAGCTTCTGTGCTGGTTGGTTCTGGTCCTCTGTTTTATCTTGTAGCTTGTCAGATGCTTAAGCAGGGCGAACCTCCTAAAACACTATTAGAGACGCAAAGTAAAATAGATATCTTTAAAGCTTTATTTTACCTGCGACTCAATCTGATAACAATAATGTATCTTTTAAGAGGTGTCGCAATGCTTGCTAAACTTAAATTAGCAGGCGTGAGACGCGTAACATCGGTTAGTGATGTTCGAATAAAATCAGGCAATGGAAAACACATAATTCAATTCGTGAGAGGGAAAAAGAAAAGATATATTGAGGCACAAAACGTATTTTTGCATGCTG
>JAAXKA010000112.1:0-7310 GCA_012269555.1 Alphaproteobacteria bacterium | reverse complement strand
GTGAGAGGGAAAAAGAAAAGATATATTGAGGCACAAAACGTATTTTTGCATGCTGGAGTTCATCCAAATATTCAGATTACTCAAGCTTTGGGGATTAAACATGATTGGAACATGCAGAATTCCTGCTGGGAGCCACGTTCAGATAAATTTGGCCGAAGCAATTTACCGAACATTCTTATAGCCGGAGACGGTAATAAAATCTTGGGGGCAGATTCTGCAGAGATTTCAGGTGAAATTTCTGCTCTTAAGTTACTTGCAGACAATGGGTTTTCTGTAGATGAAAGGTACATTCTAAAAAAAATTAAGGTTAAAAAACAACACCTTCAATTTCGAAAGTTTTTGGACGTCCTATACACTCCTAAGGAGTGGCATAGCTGCCCCCCTGACGATGTGATAATTTGTAGATGTGAGGAGGTGACAGCTGGAGAAGTAAGAGAAGCAATAAAGATGGGTTGCGTTGGGCCTAACCAGCTTAAGGCGTTCTCCAGGTGTGGTATGGGTAATTGTCAAGGCAGATATTGTGGCATGACAGTTATTAATTTATTTTCCGAAATTCTTGGGCAAACACCTGAAAAAACTGGTTATTTCCGCATTCGTACACCAATTAAACCAATCTCGTTAGGCGAATTAGCAAATATGCAAATGAAAGTTGAGTAATAATTTTTAACTAGTTTTATTTCATCCGAAATATTTGCAATCATCAGAGATTTGTGTTTTTCTGAACCTCTAATTTCCAATTTATAGGGAGGTAATTATGGGAATAAGAAAACTTTTGTGTGGCGCAGTTATCGCTACCTTAACAGCTTTCGGAGGCTCTCAGGTTTCTGCAGACCAATTTGTGTCAATTGGAACAGGAGGTGTTACAGGTGTTTATTACCCAACAGGAGGTGCTATTTGTAGGTTGGTGAATAAAGACCGAAAATCCCATGGCATTCGCTGCTCAGCAGAATCAACTGGCGGCTCTGTTTATAATATTAATACAGTACGTGCTGGCGAATTAGAATTTGGTGTAGCTCAATCAGATTGGCAATATCATGCATATCGAGGCACTTCAAAATTCGAAGATAAAGGAGCTTTCAAAGAATTAAGAGCGGTTTTTTCTGTCCACCCTGAGCCATTTACGCTGATTGTAAAAAAAGGGTCTGGTATTTCATCTTTTGAGGGATTGAAAGGTAAAAAAGTTAATGTAGGAAACCCAGGTTCTGGCCAGCGAGCAACAATGGAAGTTGTGATGGAAGCTTTTGGTATGAAAATGAGTGATTTCTCGCTTGCGGCTGAATTGAAAGGCTCTGAGATGGCACAGGCAATTTGCGATGGAAAAATTGAAGCAATGATTTACACAGTTGGACATCCGGCAGCTGCTGTTACTCAGGCTGCCTCCAGTTGTGATGTTGAGCTAGTGTCAGTTACCGGTGCACCTATCGACAAGCTTATTGCAGATAACTCATTTTATCGTGTCGCTAGTGTTCCAGGTGGAATGTATCAAGGTTCGCCTAACGATACTACAACTTTTGGTGTCGGGGCGACGGTAATTACTTCAACTGCAGTGCCAGAAGAAGTTGTTTATACTGTTGTAAAAGCAGTTTTCGATAATTTTGCTGATTTTAAAAAGCTTCATCCAGCATTTGCTAATCTGAACGAAGAGCAAATGATTTCTGATGGTCTTTCGGCTCCATTGCATCCAGGTGCATTAAAATATTATAAAGAAAGAGGCTGGATGTAATCTAGTTTTAAACGCCGGCCTTGTGCCGGCGTTCTTTTTTTATTTGGATGATGTAAAAAATAGCTAATGGCAAAATCAGGGTTTGCAGGGGAAAGTATGTCTTCGAGTACTTTAGAACGAAGTCCAAAAACTGCTATTTGGATAACTATTGTATGTATTTTATGGTCAATATTTCAATTATGGGTTGCTGCTGATTTTCCGTTTTATTTAAGTCAAATCACTGGTTTCAAACTAGTCTTTAATTCACAGGAAGTCAGGCAAATTCACCTTGCCTTTGGGCTTGGATTAGCTCTTGCGGCATTTCAACCAGTCTTCAAAATAAATCAGAAAACAGATGATTTAGTTTCGATTTTTTTAGCTTTAATTGCAATTTTTTCATGTCTATATTTATTTTTCTTTAAATTAGATATCTCTAATCGTGCAGGCCTCCCCAATAATTTTGACCTATTTTTTTCCGTAGTTGGCATCATATGCGTAATGCTTGCAGTTTACCGCGTAGTAGGGTTACCCCTTGTGATTGTTGCAGCATGTTTTCTATTTTATGTGATGTTTGGTCATTTAGATGTTTTCCCAGACTCAATGCGCTGGAAGGGGGCATCAATTAACAAAGCAACGTGGCATTTTTGGATGCAAACCGAGGGTGTATTTGGTGTTGCTCTAGGTGTATCAGCTTCCATGATTTTCTTGTTTGTTCTTTTTGGAGCCTTATTAGAAAGGTCTGGTGCTGGAAATTATTTTATAAAATTATCTTTTGCCTTGTTAGGGCATTTGAGAGGGGGGCCCGCAAAAGCTGCAGTGATGGCAAGTGGTCTATCTGGTATCTATTCTGGTTCATCAATTGCAAATGTTGTTACAACGGGTACTTTTACAATCCCGCTAATGAAGAAAACAGGGTTAAGTTCTGAAAAGGCAGGAGCAGTTGAGGTTGCTTCCTCAACAAATGGTCAGCTCACTCCACCTGTGATGGGAGCGGCCGCTTTTCTTATAGCTGAATTCACAGGAGTGAGTTATTTTGAACTTATAAAACATGCAGCCTTGCCTGCATTAGTTTCCTACATTGCATTATTCTATCTTGTGCATATTGAGGTTACAAAATTAGGGCTTAAAGGGTTAAAGCGTTCTCAAAGGCAAAAAAGTATTTTAAATAAAATAATGGGTTTCCTTTTTGGATTTGGAATATTAGCGATATTTGCTTTTTTGGCAAAATTTAGTGTCGAATATGTTGGAGATGTTTTACCAAAATTTTCTATTTTATATATTGGTTCACTGCTTACAATAATATATTTATTTTTAGTCCGAATTTCTGCAAAGCAAAAAGACTTGACAGTCGGTCTTACTAAAGAAGAAATGAGTAGCCTACCCCCTGTCTCTGCAGTGGCTAATACGGGCTATCATTATATTTTGCCTATTATTGTTTTACTTTGGTGTGTTTTGGTAAACCGTCTATCACCTGGTTTGTCTGCGTATTGGGCATGTGTAGTAATGATCGTAATCTTACTTACCCAACATCCCTTAAAGGCTTATTTTAGGGGATATGAAATAAAACGAAAGGTCTTATTGCGGGGACTTGTTGAGTTATCGGAGGGGTTAGAAAACGGTGCGAAAAATATGATAAGCATTTCAGTTGCAACCGGTATAGCTGGAATAATTATTGGCACTGTCTCATTAACAGGTATGCATCAATTTATCGGAGAATTTGTTGAAGTTTTGTCTGGTGGAAACTTAATTCTAATGCTTTTACTTGTTGCATTAATGTGCCTCATACTGGGAATGGGTCTACCAACGACGGCTAACTATATTGTTGTTTCTTCTCTTATGGCACCAGTCATAGTTATGGTAGGTGCTCAGAATGGCTTAATCGTTCCGCTCGTTGCTGTCCATCTATTTGTATTTTATTTTGGAATTTTAGCCGATGACACCCCCCCAGTGGGACTGGCCGCATATGCTGCTGCTGCCATTTCTAAGGGTGACCCAATTAGAACCGGGATTCAAGGGTTTAGCTATGATATAAGAACAGCAATCTTACCATTCATGTTCATCTTCAATACATCTATCCTTTTAATAGATGTCACTTTAATAGAGGGAATAATTGTATTCTTAACAATGACAGTTGGAATGTTAGCGTTTTGCTCTGCCACTCAACGTTTTATTTTTACAAAAACACAGTTTTGGGAAGTTCTTATATTATTAATCGTTGCTTTTACATTTTTTAGACCAGATTTTTGGTTAAATAAGATTTCACCTCCTTATTTGGAGTTAAAGGGAAACCAAGTTAAAGAGTTATTAAATGGTGAAATTGAAAATTTACCAGAGGATTTGATTGACTTAAGGGTTCAAATAACAGGGCCTGATTTCGATAACGAAGATAGAATTATCTCTAAAAATACAATTTTAAAATTGCCTATCGAGGGTGACGCCGTTTCACGTCTTGAACAATCTGGTTTGATAATCATTTTTGATGATAAAAATGTATTAGTGGAAGAACCATTTCCTGGCACTCCCCTTTTCCAAGAATTACAAGAGTTTGACTTTTATTCTGATAGGCTTGTTACATTAGATAAATTATTTGTAGAAAAATCTGATAGACCTGCTAAGGAGTTTTTCTATCTCCCAGCAATTGCATTGCTTATGATCGTTATATATTCCAATAGAAAAAGATATCTTTATGAAAGAATAAAGGTTTAAAATATGGGAAGCGAATATATATTTCAAAGAAATAGTAGGGCCGAATTACCATCAGCTTTCTCTGGAAGTGGTTGTTATATTCATGACAATAAAGGTAATACTTACTTGGATGGTTCTGGGGGAGCTGCCGTATCCTGTCTGGGTCATTCTGACGAACATGTAAAAAATGCTATAATCCAACAAGCTCAGCAACTCTCTTATGCGCACACATCATTTTTTACGACAGAGGTTGCAGAAAAACTTGCCACAAGGTTGGCGAGGTATGCGCCAGGTGACATAAACCGTGTTTACTTAGTTTCAAGTGGTTCCGAGTCAATTGAGGCTGCTTTAAAACTAGCGAGACAATATTTTGTTGAGATAGGACAAAATGACAGACGTCACATAATTACACGAAAGCAAAGTTATCATGGAAATACGCTGGGAGCACTTGCATCTGGAGGAAATCAGTGGCGTCGAAAACAGTTTGAACCCTTATTGATCGATACAACTTTAATATCACCTTGTTATGAATATCGTTATAAATTGGGGGGTGAGACTGAGGAAGAGTACGGATTACGGATTGCAAATGAATTAGAAACGGAAATCATAAGATTAGGTGAATCCAACGTGATGGCTTTCTTGTTAGAACCAGTTGTCGGTGCTACAGCAGGCGCCATATGCCCTGTAAACGGTTATCTGAAAAGAGTTAGAGAAATTTGTGATAAATACGGAATTTTATTAATATTTGATGAGGTTATGTGTGGAATGGGAAGAACCGGTAGCCTATTCGCCTGCGATATTGATGGTGTGGTGCCTGATATATTAACAATCGCAAAGGGTCTTGGAGCTGGTTACCAGCCTATAGGAGCTATGTTATGCCAAGATTATATACATGATGTTATTAAGAACGGGTCTGGATATTTTCAGCATGGACATACGTACCTTGGTCATCCAATCGCAGCAGCAGCGGCAGATGCTGTGTTAGATAGATTGGTAGATGACAAATTATTGGAGGATGTAAATAAAAAAGGTCAAATATTGGTGCATAAGCTAAAAAAAGTCTTTAATAACCATCCAAATATTGGGGATATTCGTGGTAGAGGCCTGTTCATAGGTATTGAGATTGTTGAGAATAGGAAAAGTAAAAACCCCTTTGATCATAGTTTAAATATTGCTGGTAAGATAAAAAATAATGCCTTTTCTGAAGGCTTAATTTGTTACCCTGCACAAGGGACCATAGATGGAAAGTCAGGAGACCATGTTCTAATAGCTCCGCCTTTTATTATCTCGGAGGAAGAGATCAACATTCTTGTTGAAAGATTATCACTAGCGATCCAGAACAGTATTTCTATTTAAGGTCATCAATTTATCAGTATGGAATTAGAAAATAAGCAAAAAGGCTTGTGGAAGCTTATAACTGATATTTATTTTGTATCTGCTTCTCTTTTTAAGGTAATGATCCCAACGATTATTATCGTGAAGATTGCCGAAATACTGGGATTTGTATCATGGCTAACTATTTTGTTAGAACCAACTTTAAAGTTTGTTGGATTGCCAGCAGAGATGGCGCTAGGACTCACTACAACCATATTAACAAATCCATATGCAGGTTTGTTGGTTTTTGCATCAACCCCTGAAATTGCACAGCTAACTGTTGCACAAACAACTATTATTGCTTCTTTTATGTTATTTACTCATAGTCTCGTTTTAGAGGCGGCAATTTCTCATAAGGCAGGTTTGCGTGCTATAACTACGATTATTTTGAGATTATTTTGCGGTTATTTATTTTGTGTTTTGTTAAATTGGATGTTCACAATGTTCGACTTATTTTCTGCAACGGCAATTATGAATTTACCGAGAATGTCCGCGGATCCAACCATTGAACAATGGATTTTAGACCAATTTCTTGGTCTTGTTTTTATTCAAATAGTTATAATCTTACTACTCGTTGGATTAGAAATCTTGCGTCATTTGGGCGTAGAAAAAATCATTCATAAATTAATGAATCCATTTCTAAAATTGCTTAAAATTGGAGAACAAGCATCTACAATTGTTGTCGTTGGGTTTACGCTTGGATTGGCGTTTGGTGGTGGCTTGCTTGTGAGAAATATAAAAAAAGGTGAAGTCCCAGCTAAATCAGCTGCAGGTGCACTCGTTTTAATAAATCTATTTCATTCTGTAATCGAGGACACAGCTGTTTTGATGCTTTTGGGACCATCCTTGTTTATAATTCTGATAGTTAGGGGGATTTTTGTATTTATTATTACTTGGATTGTAATGAAAGGCTTTAGCTTATTAAGTGATAAAAACTTTGAAAGATTAATATTTAATTCAGGAATTATACCGAATAGCAGATAATTTTTCCGATTAAATGATGGTATAAGGGAATTTAAACCAATGTTCTTCTAGATTTTTGTCTGATGCAATTCGGTCAATTACGGCGAATATTCCAGGAGAGTGAATTGGCGTTAAAACCCCATGCCAAACATTCTTATGAAAATTTATCCCGATATGTGGCTCTGTAATAAATGCATTCGGTCGCGCAGGGACCCCTGCATCATCCATTGCAACGATAACTAAAAATGGTTGCGCATGCATCGGTATAAATGCCTGGCTTCCTTTTGGATGACGCTCCATCATCTCTAACTTATACGGCAGTTCTCGCGGCTCAGCACTGAATAGGCTAATTCCTGGTTTGCCACCTTTTTCAAATTCTAATTTTGCTAAATCATGATGTCTTGCGCACATACCTTGGTTTATCATCATGTCTGGCATATTTTTTAGTTTAAGCAAATCACCGAAAGGTCTAAACAAATCAGTGGTGATTTTTTTAGTTTCTATGAATTTCTCATCATTTGACATTGCCAACTGACCTTATAAGTGAAGAGGCATATGTCGATTAACATCTTTATATAATAAATAT
>JAAXKA010000246.1 GCA_012269555.1 Alphaproteobacteria bacterium | reverse complement strand
TTAATCTTAATTAGTAATTCTGTTGCTGCGATTACTGTTGAGAACTTCGAGAAATCTGGCGATTTAGAACAACAAATTTTTTTGATGGGTGTCATTGAAGGAGTTGTTTCGGAGTATGTTGCTTTAGGCACAGGCCAAAATGTAACACCAAATTTTTGTGTTCCTGATTATGTACCAATTGATCATAACCTGGCTAGAGCTGCGATGAATGAATACAGTAAAGACACTAAAGAAGATCGTGATCTGCAAGTAGCTATGATAGTAGTCCTGGGTCTCGAAATAAAATATCCATGTTAACCTAGAGAGTTATAATTATTGGACACTTCATCCAAACATTTTTTCTGATCGTAAGTCTGGTTACATCAGTTTGTGCTGATGCTTCAGATATAGTAATCGATCACCGCGCTGTTTCTGTTTTACGGGGCACTATTACACATATTAGAGACGGTGATACTTTTGAGGTAAACGGAACGCCGGTTCGGATATCAGCACTAGATTGCGCTGAAAACACCACTGCTGAGGGAAAAAAGATCACACGTTTTGCAAAACAATTTAAAGGTAAAGAAACTATTTGTGAGCTAACTGGTGCAACGACTTACGATCGAGTTGTTGGATACTGTTCAATCAATGGGGTGGATTTTGGAAAAATGATGATGGATGAAACATCATGTAATTTGTGGGCTAAGTACGACGTTTGGGACAGATATTAGACGGAGGAAGACTGACGTGGCGGGTATGATTAACTGTATGAGGTTTCAGCCTAAAGAAGGACAGGCCGAAGCGTTGTTTAAAGCTTTTGCGGAATATGTAAGAGATTACCCATTTGATGATATTATGCATCAAATCATTGATTTAGGTGCTGGAGAGTTTGCTCTGATAGGCATTCACCATAGCGTTGATAGTTTTATTGATATTATGAATAGGGATAATCGTGTAAGCGATATGATGCGTCAATTTGTAAAACCATATGAAGATGGCGAGAGCTTTCATTCATTTTCGGGTCCAGTTGTAAATTTTAACGACTACCTATGATATATTTCTGCTCCGCGACAATTTGGTTGTAGTATCTCAAAAATAGACAACTATCTCCAAAATTATGAAAAATTGTTTGGAATAAAGTTTGATGATACCTGCTAAATTTATAGTAGTAAATCTAGTCATGGCAGGAGTTGCCACCGGAGCAGTTGGTGCAGCTACTGCCGTCTATTTTTTATCTGACCCAGAACGAAGAGAAAAAGCGAAAAACTGTGCAGATAAAATTGGTGCAAATTGCAAAAAACTGTTGAGTGAAAATTCTAAAACGAGTTCAAATCAGTAAATAGTCTTTAACCACCATGACAATTGAAATAGGTTTTTAATGTTTAAATTGATAAAAATTTTGGTTCCAGTTTTACTCATTTCAAGTTGCGGAATGAAGCCCTCTATTGAAGATAGTAAACTATCAGACAGAGAATTTTCTTTAGAGGAGTTTTTTGATGGTGAAACAAAAGCATACGGCCAATTTCAAGATATTCTTGGTAATGTTTCCAGACGTTTTACGGTTGACATAAAAGGAGTTTGGGACGGATCAAATCTCATTTTAACAGAAGACTTCGTGGATGAGGACGGCTCGGAAGAACAACGGATTTGGAATTTAGTTAAAACAGGCGAAAATGCTTGGGTTGGTTCTGCTGATGGCGTCATTGGAACAGCTAACGGCTTGACATCCGGTGACATGTTCTACTGGACTTATACAATAGATTTACCAACACCCAGCGGCGAAACAAGAGTATCATTTAAAGATTATATGTGGATGTTGTCCGACAAGCGGGTGCTTAATAAAGCCTACATGTCTAAATGGGGTATTCCAGTGGGAGAAGTTATAATAATTTTTGAGGGAAACTAAAAATTGTTAGGTGTCGTTCTAATTTTTTTATTGATTATTAATTAATTTCTGACTGCATTCAAAAAATCAACGCTAAGCTCCAATTTCATTAACAATTTGTTTTACAAGTTTTGAAGCTTCTTTACGAGAAATCCCTGTTTTAAGTCTTTTATCATATAAAATTTTAATCAATATTTTATCAAACTCGGTCAATGTAGCAAACTCATCATTATCATTGAAAATCGATGGTCGTGCTAGATGACTATCGTTTGTCAGTCCAAGAGTTTGGGAAATCTCCTCATGGAAACAGGCCTTGCGCATTACTTTGGGTAACTCGTTTCGAATGATGACCAATGCTGACTCAATTTCTGAGTTTTTATGGGAACTTACTGATGTCATTGCCATACAATGAATTTCTTTTGGAAGTTGAGCAACAATTGGGATTCGCTTTGGATCAAATTCAAAAAGTTGTTTGCCGATTTCGCCAGTAAGGTTCACTATCTCTTTTTGGTTTCCTACGATAACAAACATATTCACATCGTTTTCTGATATTCTCATTTTATGTTTGCTCACTCTAGATAGGACTGCCAGCAACTCATTTATTTCTTTTAAATCGTTTCTTTTTTGTTCAAAATTAACGGAGTCTCCAAAGCGTGTGGAAATATTTATTTCTGAATTCCACTTTCCCAAACTTACTGGTTCTGAACTGGGAAGAAGCTGGTTTTCATCAACCTGATATTCATTGTAAAAAGCAAGTTGTTCGAATGCTGCAATAATGTCTTCTTCATCAAAAGGTGTATCACTACCACCTGCATCTTGGCGCAGCAGGCCCATTGACAACTTTTTTTTCTCTAACTGGGCATAATATTCTTTCAATGAATTTTCGTTAGAACTAATCAGGGTCTCTTTATTGTTATCAGAGTAGAGAGAAGCAATCTGTCCGCTGCAGCCATTGAGAAACAAAAGGGTGAAGAAGATACAAGCTGGAGATAAAATTTTTACTTGCTTTAACATTTGCTTTCTTACTTTTTTGCAGCATTGTTGAGCATTTTTTGATAATGCTTTTAATTGATCATAAACTTTAAATCTTTGTTGGAAAGGCACTCATATCTTTCCTGTTTTTCTTATTGTAGAATTATTATTGCATCACGTAATAATTGCAAAAATTCATTAAGTTGATATTTTTACACTATATTACCTAAAGTTTATTCTGAGAATTGAATAATTAATTTTTAAGCGAAAGGTTTATTAATGACTGTTCAATTGGCTCCTCGCCCAAAAAATGAAGTGAGAAGAGTTGTTGCTGTCAAGCGCACCGGTCTGATTGATAACAACCAAGATAAGAATTTTTCAATATTTTGTGACTTAAGCAAGGAGTTAACTGGTTTCGATTATGCCGCATTCAGTTTGTTTGATGAAAATTTTCAATGTAAAATTTCTGCCACGGATGGAACAGCAAATGACAAAAGTGAGCGTGACGAATTTAACGTTTGTTCATACGTTCTTCTTAGCGCTGAACCTACGCTTATTCATGATCTTTCCAAGCACTCTAAATGGAAGAGCCATCCAAAAATAATTTCTGGAGAGGCCAAGTATTTAGGCTATGCCGGGTTTCCGGTTATAAACAAAGATAATTATGCTCTAGGAACACTGTGCCTTTTAAACGGTGAGCCTTTGTCTCTTACAAGCAAACAAATTTTATTAATTAAGAGCTTAGCAGAAAGGATTGCACACCAAATTGACCTACAAACTGACCAAAAGGAAACAACATCTGAATCTATGCATCAAGCCATCCTCAAATTTTCAAGTTGGGTAAAAAGGAATGATTTGGATTTGCTCAATAAATTCCTTAATGTTTGTTCTGGGAAAATATTGGGTGAAGAAGAATTTAAAGAGCTTCAAGAAATAGGTTTAGCCAGGAAAGATCAGTCAGATGAGATAGTCTTGACAGAAAGTGGAACCAAACTGCTTTCTGAGATGAAGTTGCAACCTAAAGTTATGAAAAGAAATTTAATAGATACTGGTGAAAAGCCGACTTTTCTTGATGATTTGTTAGGGGAGCTTTAGATGTTTGCCAGAATATTTGAGTATAAATTCAACAATTTGGAGCAGGCAAAAGTTGCTGCTAACCACTGTTCAATGGAACTGGGTGATAAAATAGATAAATTTAACATTCAATCTCTAAGCATAACAATTGGGAAATGTGCAAGTTTATCAATTGTTGCGAAGTTTGATAATAACAGTGACCTTCAAAAATTTGAAAAATTTGCCCTGGGTTTGCTTCAGCAACTTCGAAAAACATTTACTTTCAAAGAGGGTGGTTTTCCAGGGGTCACAATTTTTAACTACGAGGGTGAAGCATCACTTGAACGGATTAAGGTAAGTTAAAAAAGAATAAAAATTTATTTAGCGTCAGCTTGCCTAAAAAGTCTCCACCCAAGGGCGAAGCTCTATTTCCCACGCCCATGCACTCTTGTGCTGATTATGAAATTGGAGGTATGTTTTGGCAATTTCATCTGGGTCAAGCATATCATAATCTCCGTTTCCGTATCTTTCTGGACGAGCATCCGATTTTATTCCCCCATCGATCACAAAGTGACCGATATGAATATTTTTTGGATGTAATTCGCGTGCAAGAGCCTGAGCTAAACCGCGCAACCCGAATTTCCCCATAGCAAAAACGGAAGAATTGGCAAAACCTTTTACGCCAGCTGAAGCACCTGTAAAAAAAATGCTACCGCTACCGCGAGCCAGCATTCTTTTAGCCGCCTGCTGCGCAACTAAAAACGCTCCGAAACAGGTAACCTCTAAAGCCGCCTTTGTTTCTTCTGCGTTTAGAGTTTCAATCGCACCACGCAATCTACCGGATGGATTATAAACGACTAAATCGGGTGTCCCACTTTTTGCATCGAGTTCTTCAAATAAACGGTTCACATCTTCAATTTTTGAAGCGTCACATTTGTGTAGGCTTGCCTCTGTCTTTTCACTTATCGATTTAAGTTTTCCAACGTCTCTTGCTGCAAGTGCAACATGCATTCCCGAATTTTTACACTGAAAAGCAAGTGATGAACTCAAGCCGGCGCCGGCGCCAACAATTAGTGCAGATCTTTCCATTTAGACCATCCAATTAGCCATTCCACTTTAATTATGTGCAGATTTTACTGTAAAAAGAAACTGGCAATTTCTTTTAATTAGGATAGGTCTTTTGATTAAGCAATATATCTAATAGGGACAAAATCGCACATGATAGCCATAATATTTGAAGTTTTCCCAAAATCGTCAAAAAAAGATGAATA
>JAAXKA010000127.1 GCA_012269555.1 Alphaproteobacteria bacterium | reverse complement strand
TTTTCCATAACTAAATACTACCCATAATTCGTTTTCTAATATTTTCGTTAGTCAAAGCAGAAGCTATGATTACTAACCCTAAGAATACTCTATAAAATGATCCGTCTATGCCTGGAATATAAAAGAATGCTTCTTTAGCAACACCAAATATAAATGCACCGACAACAATACCGAGTATGGTGCCAAAACCTCCTGTTAAAACAACGCCACCAATCACAGCTGCAGCAATTGCCTCTAATTCTTTTAAATTACCTTTAGCCGCGTCTGCTGTATTAACTTCAAAAACTTGAGCGGTTGCAAAAATTGTTGCACAAAAAGCAGAAAACATAAATAGAGATACTTTAACCTTATCTGTAGGTACACCATTTGCCTTGGCTGCACTCAGATTTCCACCAGTTGAGTAAATCCAGTTACCTGCTTGAGTTTTGCTCAGTACAATGTAACAAATAATCGCTAAAATTAGCCAAATCATGACGCAGGAATATAAACCAGAGGCAAACTGATTTCCAAAATTATTAGTGTTCCAGTCAACCGGGTAATAAAGCCAATCAAAAACAGGTTCTAAAATATCTCCACCAAAAAAATTCGCAACGGGGCGAGCAGTAATGAGAGAGTCAATGTAAACTCTTGCTATATCAACATCAGTAACTGTTTTTGGTACTACTGGATCGATTTGAAAGTTAGCAATTTTTTCTTGAATCATGCCAACCATATAATCATTTCCACTTTGCTGAGCGTTTGCTAAAGCCTCTTGTAAAGGTTTAGTTCCTTTATCAAGCAAAATTTGTGTCTTGGCTTCAGCTACTCTTTGGTAAGTGTATTCTAATCTATCTGTAATTGTTGCAACTGTATCAGCTGGTATATCTTTGGCTATAGCTACAAGATCAGCTTCCGGTAAAGCTTTTGCTTTTTCTCTTACCATTTCTCCATGGCCAGGGACATTTACAATATTTTTAATATCTGGAATCTCTGTGACAGTAGTCGCCCCTTTTGTCTGATCTGGTCTATGATTAAAAGATCTTAGAGAAACTTCTGTTAATCCTCTGAGAAAAAATAAGCCCCCAAGTGTAACAATGAATGATGGCAAACCAGACTTCACAACAATAGTTCCTTGTAACCAACCAAAAAATAAAGTGAAGCATAAAGTTATAAAGATAGCTAAAATTGGAGAGACATCAGAGATGTGAAATAACGTGTAAAATTCAATATGAAAACCACCCTCAAAAGATATGTAGGGTATGATGACTGAAAAACCCCATCTTAAAATCATTGCCATGCAGGCACCAGCGAAACCAATCATTGATCCGATTGAAAGATCAAATTCTCCAGCGATAATTAATAAACCTGCTCCTATTGCAATTATACCTAATTGAGAAATAACTCTTAAAAAATTTCTAATACCAAGAGCATTAAAACCCTCACCGGTAAAGGGGTTCCATGACATCTCCCCAGCTGGAATTGAAAAGTAGCCCAACATACCAAATAAAAGGAGCATCACTCCTATTGGACCGACTTCTGGTCTAGATATTAATGCTGTAAACCATGTCTTTTTTTGATGTCTATCTGACTCTTGTCTTTGAGTTGTAGCTGACATGATTAAATGTAAATAAATACTCTCTGTAGTTTATAAAAAAGTGGGCAATAAATTGCCCACTTTAAGATTAAATAAAATTATCTATCAATACCTGCTAATGCAGAAACTGATGATGCGTTTGACTTGTCAACAAATCCAGGTCCTGAAGGAATATTAGCACCTGGTAATAGTCCAGCACCGTTGTTGTATAGGTGAAGAACTACGATAGGCATATAACCTTGTAGACGTTGTTGTTGGTCGATTGTGTATGCAACTTTTCCTGAAGCGATTAAATCCATAACTTCTGGACTTAAGTCAAAACAAGAGTGATGTACTGACATACCTAAATCATCAATAGCTTTTTGAACACCTGAACAAACGTGTGGTCCAACTGATAATACAGCATCGACGTCAGGGTTTGCTTGTAAACCAGCAGCAGCTCTTGTTGGGATTGAAGCAGGGTCATTAGAAGTGTCTACGTTAGTTGTTGGTAGAGCTTCTGCGTAACCGCCACATCTATCTGTAAGAGCAGTGTTGTAAGCTTCCTGAATCATGCAAAGTGCTTTAGTTGCACCTTCTGCTTTAGCTCTTTCACCAGCTTTTTGACCAGCAAGAAATTCAGGCTGACCAACGTGCATTAATGCGCCAAGAGAAGCTGAAGACTCTAAACCTGAGTTCATAGTAATAACTGGAATACCAGCAGCAACAGCATCTTTGATTGCTTGACCTAAAGCTTCTGGATCAGGAAGTGAAACTACCATACCATCAGGCTGAGTAGCAGCGGCAGCTGCAATTGACTTAGCCATGTCACCTAGGTCTCCAGATGGATTGAAAATGTATTCAAAATCTGCACCTACGTGTCTAGCAGCATCTTCACCACCTTTTTGCACAACAGGCCAGAAAGGGTCTTTACCCTCACCGTGTGTAACCATTACAAATCTCTCAGCAAAAGCAGAAAGAGATAGGAATGATACAAGAATTGTAAGAATTATTTTTTTCATAAATTCCTCCTATGTTTATAAACGAGTGCATATTAGTCAATTTTTGTGATCAATTCCAAATAAATGTTGAAAAAAATCATGCAAATAAGACATTTGCGACAAAAATATCATCTCAACTGTTCAATTCTTGAACAATGAGTTAATTAAAATTATTGATAGCTAAAATAATTTAAATAATAGAAAATGTATTCATGAAAAAACAAGAGTTTGGAGCAGGTATTTGGCATTTTGCCACCTATCTTGATAGATATGCAACAGATGGTTATGGCGAACCAAGAAGTGTACTTGATGCCATAGAACTTGCTGGACAAGTAAAAGACCTTTCATACGTAGATCTTAATTTTCCATACTTTGGAGGAAGTTACTCGAATGAGCAAATAAAAGATGCTCTCGATAAAGCTAATTTAAAAGTGATTGGTATTACTCCTGAAATTTATACAAGAGAATTCTCAAAGGGAGCGTTCACAAATCCTGATCCGGGTATTAGAAAAAGAGCGCATGAACTAATTACTCAAGCTTGCGAGGCTGTGAGATTTTTTAATGCCAAATATGTTAAGCTTTGGCCTGGACAAGATGGTTGGGACTATCCGTTTCAAGTTGATCATAAATCTTTATGGAAAAATTCGATGGATGGTGTAGGAAATTTAGCAAGTGAAAATACTGATTTAAATTTTGTAATAGAATATAAACCAAGAGAGCCAAGGGTAAAAATGAGCTATGACTCTGTTTCAAGAACTATTCTTGGTATTGAAAAAATAGGTCTTCCTAATATCGGACTTCTTCTTGATTTTGGTCATGCTATTTATGGTGGAGAGTCAGCTGCTGACTCGGCTCAATTAGCTATTGATTATGGTAGGCTATTTGGAATGGATGTTAATGATAACTTTAGATCATGGGACGATGATCTTTTAGCTGGCAGTCTTCACCCCATAGAGCTTTTTGAATTTTTTTATGTTCTAAGAAAAAATAATTGGGAGGGTGTTTGGCAACTGGATCAGTTTCCATTTAGAGAAGATAGTGTGGTAATGGCAAATATGGCTATAGATTTTTTAAAAGCTGTTGATAAAGCCCTAGATGATTTAGACATTGAAGCATTAACAAAAGCTCAAGCAAATCATGATGCTATGGCTGCTTTAAAAATTGCTCAAAAAGCTTTATATAAACATTTATCCCAAGACTAAAACTATTTACTATTCAATAAATAATGGACTTAAATCAACTTAAAATAAAATCTTTAGAATACAGGAAGACCATATTAGATATTATTTATAAATCTGGCGCTGGTCACACTGGTGGAAGTTTATCATGTATCGACATTTTGAATGTCTTATATAATAAGGTCTTAGATATAAATCCTAAAAACTTTAACGAAAAAGACCGAAACCATTATATCCATAGTAAAGGTCATTCAGTTGAGGCTCTTTACACCGTTCTTTGTGATCAAGGTTTTTTTTCAAGAAAAGATCTTGAAAAACTCAATCATTTTAACTCTCATTTTATTGGACATCCCACTAGAAAAATTTTGGGAATTGAGCATAACACCGGCGCTTTAGGACATGGCCTTTCAGTTGCTGTAGGTTTAGCGCTATCTAAAAAAATAGATCAAAAAACAAATAAAGTTTTTTCTTTATTGGGCGATGGAGAGCTATCAGAGGGTTCGGTGTGGGAAGCTTGTACTACTGCTTCTAAATATCAATTGGATAATTTAATCGTAATTATTGATAGGAATGATTTACAAATTACAGGAAAAACAGAAGAAGTTAACCCAATCGAGCCGATTGATAAAAAATTTGAGTCATTTGGTTTTGAAACTATTTCAACAAATGGAAATAATATTTCTGAATTATTAAATGTATTTAAAGAAATACCCATTCAAAAAAATAAGCCTACTGTCATAATTGCAAAAACTACTAAAGGGTCCGGTGTAAGTTTTATAGAAAATCAAATTAATTGGCACCATAAAGTACCAAGCGAGGATGAATATGGGAGGGCAATCTCAGAGCTAAATGAGAAACTAAATTCATATGAATAAAATTGGTAAACCTAACCTAGAAATTTTTTCTGAGACATTACTATCTGAGGCAAAAAAAAATAAAGATATTATTGTTGTTACAAGTGACTCAAGAGGTTCGGGTAAATTAGTTCCATTCGGTAAAGAATTACCTGATCAAATTATAGAAGTAGGTATTGCAGAACAGAATTTAGTCGGGGTTTCATCAGGCTTAGCTGCAGGAGGAAAGATTGTATTTGGTGTCTCCCCTGCAAGTTTTTTAACTGCAAGATCTTTAGAGCAGATTAAGAATGATGTTGCTTATTCTGATCGCAATGTCTCGTTGATAGGAATTAGTGCAGGGATTAGCTATGGACAGCTAGGATCAACGCATCACTCGATACATGATTTTGCTACATTGAGAGCAATTAATAATATGACAATAGTTGCACCTGCAGATAACTTTGAAGCATCACAAGCTATCAAACAATCTATTTCATATGATCATCCCCTTTACATTAGGTATGGAAAAAAACCAATGATGGATATTCATCCTCCAGGTACAGAATTTAAAATTGGAAAATCTATTGTGGTAAAAAAAGGAGAGGATTTAACAATTGT
>JAAXKA010000174.1 GCA_012269555.1 Alphaproteobacteria bacterium | reverse complement strand
TATTGGAGTTTAATTTATGAAAATGATGAGCGTAATAGCTGTGACCCCAAAAGAAGGTGCAGTTGATGAAATTACTAATTTAATTGTACAAAGTCGCGAAGATGGTGTTGAGGGACTAAACGTTTATAGCATTGTTCATACAAGAGATGAGCAGCTGCTGGTAATAAACGAGTGGAACTCAATAGATGCATTCATGGACTACGTAAATGGACCTCACAATATGATTGAGGTTATTGAACATCTTTGTGTTCGTCTAGATGAAGAAAACGTTTGTAAAGCATACTCTGGGGCAATAATACATCAGGAATTTTCCGACTGACTACTACACATAAGTACAAACTAGTATGCTGATTAACACTAACTAGTTCATATATTAATGCCATATTACTAACTCCTAGTGCGCTATAATTGAGCCAAACAATTCGGTCACTTTCAAAACGGAGTGAACAGAAATGGGTTATCATCTCCCTCCCCTTACGTAGCGAATGGAAGACATACACTACATATATTCATCTATCTAAATCTGTTTTTCTGATTTTTGAATTTCTAGAGAGTAATTAAGCTTATGTACTTGATTATAAAATTTGTTATTGTATACGCATTTTATCAAAAATGCGTATACACCTGGCGTAAAAGAAAACACCTTAAATGATTTCAGTCTTATCTATAACAGGGACATTATTCCTCATTATATCAATTGGTTATCTTTCATTAAGGTGGCAGTTTCTTAATCGCGACATATTAAACTTACTCATTAGTTATGTTTTATATTTTGCATTGCCTGCTGTTATTTTTAATGCGCTTTCACATCAAGTCCCAAGCGAAATTATAAACTTGAATTACTTACTACCTTATTTAATAGCTACGATAATTGTACTCATTTTGGGTTATTTGATTTCTAATTATCTTTGGGGCACTAATCCAACTGCTAGCGTTTTTAATGCCGCAGGTATGGCATGCGCAAATAGTGGATTTGTTGGATATCCATTATTAATTTTAGCCCTTCCAGCTGTTGCTCAAACGGCATTAGCCTTAAATATGCTAGTTGAAAATCTTATAATTATTCCATTAATCTTGATATTAGCTGAATATGCTTCATCAAAAAAAAAAGTAGGATGGTACCTCTTAGTAATTATCTTACGTCGTCTTGTATCCAATCCCCTGGTTATTGCCATATTAATTAGTTTACTAGTGATTTTGACCGATATAGAAATTCCGGATTTTGTAACAAACATTATCTATTTTATTGCTCAATCAGGTGCATTGGTATGTTTATTTGTTATTGGAGGTACTCTTTTTGGAGTAACACTAAGTAACTATGGCTTTAAGATGTATGGAATTGTGTTGGGTAAGCTTATTTTTCTTCCTTTTGTTGTTTTTATAGCATTTAAGATTTTTCCATTTATTATGGGTATTGGCTTAGTCAATGATGACTTGCGTAAAGCGGCAATAATTATGGCCTCAACACCTGCAATGACCCTTTACCCAATCTTAGCAGCTCGTTTTGGGGAGGCCGACCAAGCCTCAGCTTGTATGTTAGTAATGACAATTTTATCTTTCTTCACTATGAGCGGTATTCTGTTAATGTTAGGGGTTTGACTTGGACTAACATAAGTATTTATCTAACTAGCGCTGCGCTTATATGGATGACATATTAATATCTTCTTCTACCTCAAAGTTACGCCAAAGGTGCAATTCAAGAACAACGTCAAATTCGTCTAATACCCTGAAAAAATGAGAATTCACAATGGTTTAAAATGGTCGGAACGGCAGGATTTGAACCTGCGACCCCTACACCCCCAGTGTAGTGCGCTACCAGGCTGCGCTACGCTCCGTTATTGATGAAATTCTAAAGGTTGAAATATATAAATAAAATTTTTTTACTTAGAGATACCTAAAATAAGTTTATCTAAGCGCATTTCACTATCCCTCAAAATATCAAGTGCCTTTATATAGCTATACATCTTTTTTTCTGACACACTTAAGCTTTCTAAATTTTCTAAAGTATTATCGTCTGCATGCTTTGTTAAATCTTTGATTTTTGGGTGAATTAGTTCAGTTTTTAAATATGATTTTAATGCCTTTTTAGCTCCTTTTATAGTGTAACCCTCTTTATAAAGAAGCGTTCTAATTTGAACCAGTACATCAATATCTTCAGAACGATAATATCGTCGACCACCACTCCGTTTTATTGGCTTAACCTGACTAAACTTAGTTTCCCAAAATCTCAGAACATGTGATGGCACATCGATTTGTTTTGACACTTCAGAAATAGTTTTATACGCACTAACTGATTTCTCAGTTATCATTTGTTAACTCTTTTCCGAAGTGAAATAGATGGATGAAAAGATAATACACGTCTTGATGAAATCCTAGCTTCTATCCCTGTTTTTGGATTTCTCCCGATTCTTTCTTTTTTTGAACGGACGCTAAATGTACCAAATGAAGATAACTTCACATTTTCCCCTTTAACAAAACACTCTGTCATCTTTTCAAGGACATCTTCCACGAGTTTAGAAGACTCATTCCTTGAGAGACCAATCTCTAAATGGACGGCTTGGGCTATTTCAGAACGTGTTAAAGTGCTTCTCATTGCAAAAAGTTATCATTGTCTAGAAAGCAAGTCAACTCTCTGAAAAAGTTCTATTAACTACAATTTACTCTGGTCTGCCATATCTTACTAGACTGGCGCCCCAGGTTAAACCGCCTCCTATGGCTTCTAAAGCCAATAAATGTCCTGGCTTGATTTTCCCACTTTCCACTCCGAAGGCAAGTGCTAGAGGAATAGAGGCTGCTGAGGTATTTGCATGCTCAGAAACTGTTTTAATGACTTTATTATCTGGTAGATTAAGTTTTTTTTGCATTGCATTAATGATTCTAATATTTGCTTGGTGAGGGACAAGCCAGTCAATATCATCTGATGTTAAATTTGCTAGTTCTAACACCTCGTCCATTGCAGATGCAAGTTTTTCAACGGCATGTCTAAATACTTCTCTGCCCCGCATTTTTACATAACCAATAGTTCCTGTTGTAGATACACCACCATCAACATATAATATATCTTTATAGCGTCCGTCAGAATGTAGTGTATTCGCTATTATTCCGTACCCATTTTCACTATCTTCCGTTTGCAACACTACTGCTCCAGCACCATCGCCAAACAAAACACATGTTGTTCTATCACCCCAATCTAATAGTTTTGTAAAAGTTTCAGCTCCAATGACTAATGTGTTTTTACCTTGACCCGCAGACATCAAACCATTGGCTATTGAGAGAGCATAAACAAATCCTGCACACACAGCCTGCACATCAAATGCAAAAGCATTATTGGCCCCAAGTTTTTGCTGCACTATTGTAGCAGTCGATGGAAAAGTGCAATCTGGAGTTGTGGTTGCTAAAATTATGCAGTCAATCTCCGAAACCGATACACCAGCGCATTTAAGGGCCTTATTGGCAGCATTCACAGCTAAATCAGATGTGAGTTCTTCTTGCTCCGCTTTTCGTCTAGAAATAATGCCGGTTCTTTGTCTGATCCAATTATCATCTGTTTCCAAAAAAGTGCTTAATTCTTCGTTTGTAAGAATTTTTTTAGGAAGATAAGCGCCAACACCTGTCATAAGTATCTGTTTCATATATATATTTTCTATTATGCTTTACTTTGAATAATCTTTTCTGCTGCAGAAATAGAGTCATTTACCTTTGGAATAAATTCATGTTCGACTAAGTCACAAGCCACTTCAATTGCATTAGAAAATCCTACAGAATCAGCTCCACCATGAGATTTAACACAAATACCATTTAGACCCAATAATATTGCTCCATTATAATATCGGGGATCTACTGTTCTTCTCATTTTTGTAAATGCGGACCTAGACAACAAAAATCCAATTCGGCTTAATATAGAACTCCGAAAGGCTCGTCTTAGATGATGCATGAAGAACTTTGCTGTCCCTTCTGCAGTTTTTAGGGCTACATTACCAGTAAAACCGTCTGTTACAATAACGTCTGTATCTCCAGTTATAATATCTGAACCCTCGATAAACCCAACATAATTTAAGTTCAAAGTTTCATCTGATAAACTTGAACCAGCTCGCCTGAGGTAGTCAAAACCTTTTTGATCTTCTTCACCCACATTAAGAATTCCAACTGTTGCATTATTTTTACCTGTAATTGCTGAACAAAATGAGGCGCCCATAATTCCAAATTGAACTAAATTTCGTTCATCAACTTCAATATTGGCACCAAGGTCTAACATGCAGGACAAACCCTTCAAAGTGGGGATGAAGCCAGCTATTGCAGGCCTCGTAACACCATTTATCATTCGTAATTGCAATTTGGAAATAGCCATCAAGGCGCCAGTATTTCCTGCTGAAACAATTGCATCTGCGTTTTTTGACGCCACTTCATTAACTGCAAGCCACATTGAAGTCTTTTTTCCATGCCGTAATGCTTGTGCAGGTCTTGTCTCGGACCCCACTACATCATCTGCATGTATAATTTTTGCATTACTTAGATTTTTGTACTTTTTAATAAGTAATTTAATTCTATCACTATTTCCTATAAAACAAAGATTTAGGTTGGGATGTCTTTTGCGTGCAATACTAGCGCCGGCGACCACAATATCCGGGGCATTATCTCCACCCATAGCATCTAAAGCAATTTTTACATTTGATGACACCTTATAAAACTCCCAATTTTTCTTGGACAATGAACCTGTTACTTCACTTTTTCAAACTAGCAAGCTTGGCAAACGGATTTTCTTTTTTTTCATTACTCTCAAAAAAGTGAGTTTCGGAGGTAGAGTGTAGTTTTGGAAAAGATTCCGCCTCTACCCCAATAATTTGTGCAATAAATTCGTTTATATCCAATATATTTGTTTCAAGCACCTCTACATTCGGCAAGCCGATATCAATTTCAGCAATCATCGATGCACAATCAGTTTGGAGAACATATCTCTCTTCTAGATTGATTTCTAGTTTTTCTTTCACAGGTTTGCAAGTAACAACACACTTTTGGGTAATTTGAGCAACTAGGTTTCCTTTTAATTCCCAACAATCTTTATAAATTTTTTTTATATTAGCAGACAAAATTACATTTGATACCTCAATAAAATCAAATCTTTTCTGCAAATATGAACAACTATCAACATCAAGCTCTAATTTTAAAAAAAATGGGGGCATATCTCTA
>JAAXKA010000222.1 GCA_012269555.1 Alphaproteobacteria bacterium | reverse complement strand
TAACATTGAATTTATTATAGTAATTTGACATGAGTCATTTAACTACATCTAAAGGTATTACTTTAATTGAATTATTGGTTGTAGTTGCAATATTAGGAATACTAACTTCAATTGGTACAATCGGTTACCAAAGTTTTGTTTCTGGATCAAACTTCGGCAGTAACAAAACTATACTATTAAAATATTTACAAAAAGTGCGATTTAATGCACATGCTGATAATAAACATTACAAAGTAACATTAAGTAATTCATCTGATGATTTGTTATTAAAAGTTTATGAGCCTGACAGTGCTAATATTAAATGGAGAGATCTAAATTTGAATAGACGATGCGGTTGCTATAGTGGTGTAAACACAGGGGACTCTAATTGCAGTAATACTTTTTCAAACTCGGCATTGTCATCTTTAACATCTATCACAGAATATGATGAAACACTTGAAGGATTAAATGTAAAATCATGTACATCAGATTCATGTTCATCACCAGTAAGTGAAACAGTTGAGCTTTGTTTTTTATATGACGGTTCAGCCCCAACTACGAAATATTTTAAAATTACTGGAGCCTCTGATGACACAGCAATTATAACACATAATAAAACAGGATATGTCGAAGAGAACTAAAGGTTTTAGCTTGCTTGAAGCAATGATTGCACTTTTTGTGCTAAGTATGATTACATTGACATTTGTAAATTCTACAAGTGTATTTTTATCTTCACAACAATCTTTTGTTGAAAAAGGAAAATATGATCAAATTGCAGATTTAATATTACAAGACATGATGGATTATAGAAAAAAAACAATTAATCCCTATGGATCTATAACAGCTGATGCTCAAACTTTTACTGCAAACGATAAGACACTATCAGTTTCTGGTGTATCAACTTTACCTAAAGAAGGAGATATATTTATAATTGATAATCTTTCTAAACGATTTACTGTTGATAGTGTAAGTGGAACTACTCCAGACAGTGTTACAATCACTACAGAAGAAAATCTTCCAACTACAACTATTACTTCATCTAATTTGACATTTATTGCTTTAAAAAAAGAAGACCTAAGTTGCTTTGATGGATTTGATTTAACTGGTTCTGCACCAGCTTCACTAACAAATTGTTCAAGTGTACCGGATGATGTTAGCGATCTTTTTGATCATTGGAAATCAATTATTGATACTGAACTTGGTTCTGATGTAACGGTTAGAACTATTGATGTTGCTGATGATGGGTTAGTTACAGTTACACTTGGAGATGGTACAGATAATATTAGTTTAGCAAAAAAAATTGACCTTTGTATTTTTGATGATTTGCCTCAATCTGTAGCATTTACTTTCCCAGGAGTAACAAACCCTGTTGTTACAGGAATAATGAGTCATAATGAAAATCCTACTGAACATTACTATTTTAGTGGCCAAGCAAAAAAATTTGATAGCCTTACTTCAGATACCCCTAGTGGTGGAAGAGACGAAAACACTATTACCTGTGAATCTACTCATGCTTCAACTTGTAGACAAAATTATGCATGGAATAATTCAATTAGTGTATTTTTATATAGATATACCGGAGCAGATGTAAGAGTTAGGCCATCTGGTTGTAATGATAGTATTTGGTCAGGTCAATGTGATGGGGTTAGAGTAAATCAAAACGATCTCTCATTATGGTTCATATTTGATGAATATAACCACGGTACAGGTACAACTGATACTGCGCAGATTGGTCAGGTTGTTGACGGTTACAATGGTAAAGGTTATTTCAAATTTAAAGTTAAAAATTTACCTTCAGATGCAAGAGTACTAGTCTTTGATGATAGTTCTGAAAGTTGTCTAAATAATATTAGTGGAGGAACCTGTACAGGAAGATACCAGTGGGCTAATGCACACGATGGAATGGTAATACATTTAGGAACTAGTAATTTGAATGATTTGTCTGATATAATTCTTGAATTAGTAGGAAACCCTAGCCCTTATGATATTTCAAGTTGGAGAGTTTTAAAAAACGAACCAAGTTGTTTGCTTGCAAGTAATGTTACTGGATCAGCACACGGAGATAATAGAGACAGAGAAGATGAAAATGAATGTTGGCAATATATTACAGTTAAAAAAGATAGTTTAGCCTCAAGTTTATCATCAACCGGAACTTCAATGGTATTAAACGATAGTTCAATTTTTCCTTCTAATGGAAATTTACAAGTTGGGTCTGAGTATATTGAATACACTGCAAACAACACATCAACAAATACGATAACAATATCTCAAAGGTCAATAAGACCTAAAGCTAAAATAAGCGAACAGATACCATCAAGTGGTACCTCTGGAGGTTGGACAGATCAAACATTAAATGAATACTCATCAGGAGATGGTACTTCAATACTTGCAGGTGCAAGAGGAGCTTTTGTTAAAATTAATAACGAAGTTTTTAAAATTGATTATCATTCTGCAGCATCAACAAATATTGAAACAGGTAGAATTAGATTTTTAGCTAGAGCACAATTGGGCACATCTATGCAACAACATAATGTTAATAGTGTTATTGTAAATCATGACATGAGAGCTCAAAGTTGGCCAGCAGGAACGCCTGTGTATGAAGGACCTCCAAATAGCGTACCCGTAGTGATGGATTTAACTGGCACAGGTAATAATCAAAGATATCCAAGAATAAGAATGAAAAAGAAAGTTACATTAAATTTATCAGCAGCAACTGTATGTCAATAAAATCAAAAAAATCTAAAGGTGTAAGTTTAGTAGAGTTAATGATTGGTTTATTTATTGCCTCTCTAATATCAACTTCGATTTATTATTTATACGGATCTGGACTAAGAACATTTTACCAAGTTGAAAGCACGAGTGATTTGCAGGATGAGGCAAATGTTATCTTTTCTATGATTGAAAGAGATTTAGCTAGAGGAGGATTTGTTCATCCAATAAGAGGAGATGTATCAAATACTGCAAACTGTAAAGCAACTATTTCTCCAGAAAATGCTGTAAAAATTGTATCAGGGTCTGAAATTAGCTCCTGCTTTGATAAGCCTAGTAGCGATGGAACTGTTGCTTATAGATATAGAGTTACCTACAAACTAGGAGATGGCACTAGTGGTCTAGAAGATACTAATACCTTATATAAAAAAACTATTAGAACAGATAATTGTACATCATCCATATCTTCATCAGATCCTAATTACGCATCGACAGTTCATAATTGGCAACCTGTTTCTACAAATATAAACACAATAGCATTCACAAAACCAACTGTAGATAGCGTTACTAAAAATGACATTGTTAATATTGACATAAATTTTATGTCGAGAGACAGAAATGATTATAAATTAGATTTTAATAAAAGAGTATTTTTAAGAAATAGAGATTTAACTAAAAACACTGGTCTTTGTAATAACAAATGTCCAAATGCTAAAGAACCATTTTCTAATTATGTAATGTCAGATAATACTTCTCATTGGAATCCAGCAAGTAAAAATATTCCAAGTGCTAGAGTAGTAATTCAAAATGGGTTTGTTTCAGCTGAAGATAAATTAGAATGGAACACAACATTAGCTTCTGATTATGGTCTTACTGTAAGTTATAATACTACAACTGGTGTATTAACTATTTCGGGAACTGCTACAGGGGATAAATATGAAAAATTTATTAAAACAATTAAATATGTAAACAAAGCATCAACTCCATCAGGAAGAACGGATTCTGCTGATCCTGATAGAACTATTTTATTAGCTTTAGGTGCTACTGGTTTTTCACCTATTCCAAGAGCTGTAGGAGCAGACTATCATTTTTATGATTACATAGAACGTACCTCGGGTGGAAGCGGATCTTGGGGAAATGTCGGTAATAACGGTGTAGGTGGTAATGGATGGTATTGGTGGGGAGAAGCTGAAGCAGAAGCTGAGGCTGCTAGATACTATAACTTGAAAGGATATCTCACAACAATAACAAGCTCTGCAGAAAATAATTATATTAAAGATAGGATAAGAAAAGCTGATAATACATATCCAGCAGGATGGACTGGTGGATCAGACATACAAAATGAAAACACATGGAGATGGATGGGAGGACCTGAAGATGGTCAAATATTTTTCTCTGATGATGGTAATTGTACAAATGATAGTTGGGTAATACCTTGGGCTGGCAACTGCTCTACTGCAGAACCAAATAATAGTGGAGGTGCAAAATGGTTTTATTCAGAAGCAACTAGAGGTGGGGCGTATGGCTATAGCTGTGAACTTCAAATAAATGATTCAAATCAATGTTGTCAGCAAAGACCAGCTGCTAATGACACAGTTTGTGATGGAGAACATTATAGTCAGTACAAAACAGATGGTGACTGGAATGATTTACCTATAGTTGGATCATCAAGCGGTGTTTATCAGACAAAAGGATATATAATTGAATTTAGCACTAATTTTGTAAGCACAAATACTTGTGGAAATGCTAATGCTGATCAAAGAGCTGCTTGTGTAAATTATCTTTTAGAAGAAAACATTGTGCTAAAGGACTTTACTTATACTGATGAGGATATGTTGGATATATGCGATATAACCCCTTAAAATATAAGAAAAAAAATGGGTTCGTTTTACCACTTACCCTAGTAGTGCTGTTGGCACTTACTTCTTTTAGTGTAGCTATGCTTCAGGTTATTCAAAGTGGAGCGTTAAAAGCAGTTAAAAGTCATCAAGTTAATACAATTTCTCAAGCTGCAGAATTTGGCCTTGAGTCTGGAAGACTTTGGTTAGTAGATCAAATTAGTAAAGGCGGCACCTCTCCTATTGTAATTGCCAACACAAGAAAACTATCAATTTCTGGAGATTGTTTGGGGCTTCATGGTTATACAGATACAACTCAAAAAATTTGGTACAGCTATAGTCGAGTCAATCAAGATTTAACAACTAGTTCTGATGCTGACTACAGCAGATATACTTATGATTTTTATGTTCAAAGAGTTGGACATCAAACTACATTAAATGGATACAATTACATTCCACAAACTACTCAGGGTTCAGATACTTTAACAGTTAATACTTATACAGATAGAAGAGTTTTTTATAGAGTAATAAGTTGTGGATACGGGCCTGAAAGAAAAAAAATAGTTCCTCTACAAGTATTTTTATCTACTGGTGGTGATGCTTCAAGTGGCAATGTTTCAAGAAATATAAATATTGAAGGTTACTACAGACCTTAATTATAACCAAAGAGCATTTTTAAGAGCT
>JAAXKA010000220.1 GCA_012269555.1 Alphaproteobacteria bacterium | reverse complement strand
GCTTTCACCTGACCCATCCAAAACGGCATTCAGTATTAGACCGGTATCCTGTTTGGGAGTTGATTTTTCAATATCTTTAAAATTTGAAGCAACGTTTATTAAGCTTTGTAGTTTATCGAGGTCAATACCTTCAAAAATATCACCTGAATTTTCGATCGTTAGATTACTGCCTTTGCCATCAAAGCTCGGAAACTCCTGATTTTTTGTAGCAAATGAAATTAATTCAAAGAAATCCAGCCCGGTGGAATTCTGCGCAAACCCAGTTACCACATTTTCTTTGCCGGCTCCTGATTGTGAAAGGTTGCCTGTGTTTCCACCAACGATATTGGTCATTGTACAATCCAACAATTAGCTAATTTGCAGAAAATTTGCAAGATTTATGCCAAATTAGCGTTTTATTAATTGGGAGTACTTTTCTTCTTGTTTTTGCTCATTTTCGTTAAATAGCTTAATTTTTTCTTCTATTTTTTTTCTCTCTAAAACATCAGTCTTAGCTTTTGATTGATTGATTTCTTTTGCCACCACTAATTCTTCATTCTTTAAAAACTCTTGACGATTTATTAAAATCTCCCGCTGTTCCATAAGTTTCTGAATGAGTTGTCTGTTTGCATGAAATGAATAACCATTTACTTCATCGCTTTCTGATAATTTTTGATCCGCTAAATCCTTCAGCTCCTTTTCAACCTTTTGGCATTTTTCACTCTCATTTTTTATGTTTGCTAGATGTGAGATAGTTGTTTTTTGCTTTAAATTTTCTTTTTTTTGCAGAAGATGCAGACGCTTAATTTTCTTCATGCGCCCGTTCCAATCAATTTTTCTAAACTTTCCATTGAAGCTTCAAAGTCACAAGGCTGATTATCTTCTTGTTGTAAAAATTCGATTATCAATGGCCAAATTTGCATAGCTTTATCTAAGTCTAAATCTTGACCCTGAACATATCCTCCCATTAAAATAAGATCTCTGTTTTCATTATATTTTGAGATATATTTTCGCAGTAATTGAGAACGTTTCATTTGTTCTTCAGACACAATATCTGTCATCAGTCTGCTTACTGACTGGTTGATATCTATTGCAGGATAGACTCCTTGTTGAGCTAATTCACGGCTCAAAATAATGTGACCATCCAAAATAGCTCTTGCAGTATCTACAACGGGGTCTGAAGTTACATCATCACCATCTGCTAAAACCGTATAAATTGCCGTAATTGTACCACCACTCGAAGAACTTGTTCCTGTTCGTTCGATTAAATTTGGTAGTAGAGATATTACTGATGGTGGATATCCACGAGAAGTTGGCTGCTCACCTAATGCAAGACCGACTTCTCTTTGAGCATGTGCAACTCGAGTGAGAGAGTCCATAATTAAAAGAACATTTTTGCCTTCATTCCTAAAATATTCAGCTATTGCCGTTGCTCGCTTTGCGCCTTGAATTCTTAATAAAGGCGAACGATCAGCTGGAACCGCTACTACAGTCACCTTATCACGAGAATGTGAGGCTAATATCTGTGCAGTAAACGAGGCTAGTTCACGCCCACGTTCTCCAATAAGACCAATAACGACCACATCCGCATCAGTACTTTTCGAAATCATAGAAAGCAAAACTGATTTCCCAACTCCCGAACCTGCAATAATTCCTATTCTTTGCCCCCTGCCCAGCGTCAAATTTGAGTTTATGCTACGTATCCCAACATCCAAAACATCTGTTATGGGGGCTCTTTGAAACGGATTTAAAGCGGTACCATTTAACTTTAATTTGTTTTTACAAGTTATCGAATTTTCTTGGTCCAAAGGATTCCCTAAACCGTCCACAACCCTACCTAACAACTCAGGTCCAACATCAACATCTTGGGTTACTTGCAGTAGAGAAACTTTATCGCCAATGCTAATTGCAAAAGAATTATCGTGAGGGACTATATCAATAGAAGCCTCTCCAATTCGCACAACCTCACCGGTGATTGAACTTCCACTTTCATTTTCAATACTGCATAAAGATCCAACTATGCATGGTAGGCTGCTTACTGTTACAACATAACCATCAAAAGCGGTAACACTGCCGACATGGCGGCAACTGGTTAATTTATTATTGGATATTTTTGTTTCAACAAATTCAAAAAAGTTCTTGTTGCCCAAAACTTCTAAATCTAGACTCATATTATTTTCCAAAGTTCAATCTGATACTTTTTGTTCATATCCAGACTTTCCCGCAAACATTCTGAACTCACCTCTTCCAAGATCAGTTACTTCCTCAAAAATTATTGGAAAATCTGCAGACTCAATTACCGTCTTCAATGCAGATGCGTCAATTTCATTAAGCTGAACGATTAAATCTTTGCCTTCGTTGACTATAGATTTACTGACATTTTTAAGATGCGTACAAAAATCTTCTGGAAAACTATCTATGTTTTTGCCCAAAAACTCACGGCTTATTTCAATAATTTTTTCTTTCATTAAACTTTCAATTAAAAGCGCATAATCATCTCGAATAGAAAGAAGTGAAGAGGCAAATTTGGAAATTGCTTCCTTTTCAGCTTCTAGTGTAGCCTCAAATTCTTTAAGGGCGGTTTGATACCCAAGCTCAAATTCAGGAGAGTTTTCCTCATTATCTGTAGGTTGAACACCACTTTCTCTTTCAAATTTTTGAGCTGCTTCCAAAGAATTTTCAATAACATCTATTGGCTCAAAATTTTCGTTTACTCCTTCATCAGAAGTTGAACTATGTTCGCTATCATTTTCTAAGTTTGCTGGATCTGATATTTCCAGCTCTTTATCAGCAGCGCCTTTCCCTTCATCTTCTTGCATGTTTGAATTTAAATTATCAGTCGTTTTATCTTTTTGAGGCTCGTCAACAGTTGGGTCCAATTCCTGTTCCGCAACAGCTTTATCTTCTTTCTCAGATTCCCACTCATCTTGCGTTATATTGCCTATATCGTTGACGTCGATTGACTGATTTAAATCACCTTGCTTTTCCTCTTTTTCACCATCCAAAATATTTAACTCGTCATCACCACTTGTTTTGATAAGGTCAAAAAAACTGGAAATTTTTTCAAAAGGCTGATCTTTTCTTAGTAGGTCTTCATGATCGTCGTATACCCGAGTATTTACTGCCTCTAACAATTTAGAGATATCAACAGCATCAGTATCGCTTTCAATGGTTTCCTTTTCTGCCACGTCATTTTCATCTTGCATTAGACCATTTCCTCACCGCCACGGCCAGCAAGCACTATAGTTCCATCATCAGAAAGTTTTCTAGCAACATTAATGATTTGTTTCTGTGCTTCTTGAACTTCGGTCAAACGAACCGGACCAAGTGCTTCCATTTCATCCCTAATGTTTGCTGCAGCCCTGGTCGACATACAACCCAGGAGTTTTTCTTGAAGTTGCGCATCTGCACCTTTCATCGCAACAACTAGGACATCTTGATCAACCGATCTGAGTAATGTCTGTAATGATCGATCATCCGAGCCCCCAAGGTTTTCAAATACAAACATATTGTCTTGAATTTCTGCCATAAGATCTCTGTCTTCTTTTTTAATTGCATTGAGAATGCGGGCCTCCATTTCGGTTTTTGTGAAGTTCATTATTTTAGCTGCTGCTTTCACGCCGCCAATCTGAGACGCCCTTAGAGATGTGTTTGCAGCAAATTTTGCTTTCATAACTCTTTCAAGTTCTTTAATTGCTCCCGGCTCAACTGTCTCTAATGTAGCAATCCTTCGAACAATGTCGGCTTGAAGATCGTCCGGTAGCAATGTGAGCACATCTGCTGCTAAACCAAATTCTAAATATGAAATAATTAGTGCTTTAATCTGTGGATGTTCGTCAATAATAAGTTCAGAAATTGCTCGGGCATCCATCCAGTCAAGTATGTCAATTTGAGACTCTGAACTTGCAGGCGTAATGCGCCCTAATACTGATTGTGCCTTATCGTCTCCTAAAGCTTTAGTAAGCACATTTTCAATGTACTGCCCAGCACCTAAGCCAAGACCAGTTTGTTTTTTAATAGTTTCTAAAAATTCATCTAAAACTGCGTTAACAGTTGTTTGATCAACACCTGTTACGGAATACATTGCTGTTCCCAAATGCTGTACTTCCCTTGGCGTAAGTTTTTGCAAAACAGCTGCTGCCTCATCTTCACCCAACAACATCATCAAAATTGCAGACTTTTCGGTGCCACTTAATTCTTGAACGTTTTCGTCTGTATTTTCTTCAGCCATTTATTTGTTCCTTATTTTAGTAGCTCGAGATCATCTCGCATCATTTGTTTGAAGACATTGGCAACTCTGCCCGCTTCATCAGTAACAATCATTCGCACCAACGCCACTTTATCATCATAGGTATTAGCAGTATCGAGCAAGTCTGCCGAAATTCCAGCACGTTTCTTAGGTTTTAGTTTTGCTTTGATTTCATCAAGACTTTCACCTTCATCTACCTCTACAGCAGCGGTCTCCGTTGCCCGTTTAGCTGCCATTTCCGCCATAGTTTCGGCTTCAGCGTAGAGTTCCATTACCGAGTTGGTGCTTGCGGTTGGAACTAAGATTTTATTCAACATTGGCCGCACTACGCCCAAGGCAACAATACCTATTAGTAAAACCAGAAGACTATTTTCAATTGTTGACCTGAACCACGGTGTTTCATACCACTTTTCCTGAAAGCCATCAAATTCTTCAACAAACGGTTGTGATGTTATTGTTAATGTATCTCCTCTTTCAGGTTTTATACCAAGCGCACTTTTCACAAGATTCCTTAACTCTTCAATAACTTCTGGCGAAACCGGTTCATAAGTTATCTCTTCCGTTTCTGGATCAATTACCTTTTTATCTCGGATCAATAGTGCTGCATCTATCCGTGTTATTACGTTAGATGGATTTTTTACTGTCTCAAAAGTTTTACTATTTTCATAATTTTTTAATTCTGTCGAAGACTTAGTTTCAAACTTTTGCTGGTCTTCAGCCGCATTGTTTATTGCAGCACCAGCCTGATTTTGCTCTTCGTTGATAGTAGCTTCTTGAGGTGGCTCATTAGCGATCGCTCCGGGAATTCCCATAGCTTCTTTTTTAGCAGTCACATTTAATGAACTTTGTTCGCTCAGTGTTGCAGATGCATCAGGATCAACTATTTCCTGCGAAACTTCTCGACGCGTAAAATCAATTTCAAGATTTATCTGAGCATTAATATTATTACTTCCAACAATAGGAGTAACAAGACTTTGCACTCTATTTCTAT
>JAAXKA010000107.1 GCA_012269555.1 Alphaproteobacteria bacterium | reverse complement strand
ATAAAAAAAATAATTAAATTGAGACAAAAAAATTTAATCAGATAAAAATATACCTATGCTCTATCGATATTTCCTGATTAGACCACTTAATTTTCCTTGGATTTTAACTTGATTAGAAGTAAAATAACGAGTTTCGTAAATTGGATTTGCTGCCTCTAGTGCTACCCTGCCAGATTCTTTTCTAAATGTCTTCAAAGTTGCTTCATGCCCATCTATTAATGCTACAACAATATCGCCATTGGATGCATCCTCTGTTTTACGAATAATGACAGTATCCCCATCGTAAATTCCCACGTTAATCATTGAGTCGCCGACTATTTCGAGCGCATAATGTTCTCCTGCATCCACCATATTAGCTGGTATAGTTAAGAAAGATGAAGGGTCTGATATTGCTTCGATAGGTGTGCCTGCCGCAATTCTACCTAGCAATGGTAAATCTATTTGAGATGAATTACCAAATTCGGCTTTAATAATGTTGGTTTTGGTTTTTGAATTTAATTCTTTGTTCCATGAGTCATTCTCATGTCTAATTATTTCTATTGCTCTCGCTCGGTTAGCAAGACGACGAACAAAGCCACGTTCTTCGAGTCCACTAATCAAACGGTGAACACCGGACTTAGAGGCAAGCCCAATGCCTTCTCGCATTTCATCAAATGAGGGCGACGCTTTATGTTTATCTTCATAAATTTCAATAAAGTTTAATAATTCACGTTGTTTTATAGTTAACATATAAATTCCTAATTTCTGTTCTATATTTGTTCTATCACGTTTAAAAAGAACAAATCAAGAATATTTAGAATAAATAAGGAAATTTTAAAATTGGTACTGTGGATCCCTTTTTAATTTTTGGCGCATATGCTGGTCGTTGTATAAGGCAATTTGATTCATTAAAAACTGCAAGCATAGAAGAATCTTGTTTGCCTGCTGGGGTGACAAACACATTTTTATCTTCATCAATCATGATATTTGCTCGTAAATACTCTTCTCTGTTATCGTTTGCAGCAAGGTCCTCCATTAAGTAAGCCTCTGAAAAAACAACACTGGTATCTATTCCAAGAAATCTTTTTATTATTGGTACCAAAAATAATAAAGCACAAACACCGGCAGAAACAGGATTTCCGGGCAAACCAAGCAAAGGAATATTTTTGTATTTTCCAAATAAAAGGGGTTTTCCTGGTCTCATTGCTATTTTCCAAAAATGAAGAGAGGAATTTGGACTATTCGCAATATCATCAGCAATATGATCATGGTCTCCAACGGAGGCGCCACCAGTTGTAACAAAGAAATCAAGGTTGGTGTGAGTTTCTAATTTCTTTATAAGTGCCCCTGATTTGTCTGGCAATATCCCGAGGTCAATCGGAATAGCGCCGCATGCTGAAATCAATGATCTAAGAAGAAGATTATTTGAATTTATTAATTGTCCAGACTTAGGCATCTGGCCTGGTTCGACTAATTCATCACCAGTTGTTAACACTCCTATTTTCGGTTTCCTGACTACAGATATTTCATTAATACCAGCAAGTGCAATGAGAGCGCACGCCCTTGCTGTGATTAAACTCGATTTAGAAATAATTTTCTGACCCGCTAAAAAATCAAGTCCCGGTTTGCGAATGAATTGTGCTAATTTCGGACGCTCATTTATTTGGATCTTATCTTTAACAATCTGCGTGTCCTCTTGCAAAATAATGGTATCACAGCCATCTGGAATCACAGCGCCCGTGAATATTCGTACTAACTGACCTTCTAAAAGTGGGCTTTTATATGCATGTCCTGCAGCCGAGACACCAACTTGTGGAAGACTTATTGGGACATTAGTAATATCAGACACTCTGGCCGCATATCCATCCATTGAAGATAAAGCTTCAGCTGGATGTGATATTCGAGCATGTAAATCCTCTGCAATTATTCTATTATGAGCTCTGTCAATTAAACATTTTTCACTGGATAAGCATTTGATGTCCTTAAGCATATTCTCGCGCGCATCAGAGACTGCTAACAACTTATTATTTAGCATTGAAAACACCGGACTTCCCTCCGGTCTTATGTGTTAAGCGAATATCGCCTATACTCATATTCTTATCTACAGATTTACACATATCATATATTGTAAGAGCAGCTACACTAACTGCTGTTAAGGCTTCCATTTCTATCCCAGTTTTTCCATTAAAAGAACATTTAGATTCTATTTCAATGGCTTGCATTTCATAATTTATATTAAATGTTAAATCGATATGATCAATCCCTAATGGGTGGCACAGTGGTATTATATTTGATGTCTGTTTTGCCCCTAAAATACCAGCAATTTGAGCTACATTAAGAACATTTCCTTTTGAAAATGAATTATTTTTAATTTTTTCTATCGTCGAAAGCGCCATAAAAATTCTTGCTTTCGCAACTGCTTTTCTTTTTGTTTCTGCCTTATTACCTACATCAATCATGTAAGGCTGGCCCACTGAATTAAAATGAGTAAATTCATCCGACATTTTATTCAACCATCTTATAGGGTTTGGAAAGAAGAAGTTTGGTTGCTTTAGTAACATCAGGATATTGCATTAAGGATTCACCAACTAAAAAACAACGCGCGCCTGCCCTAGCCATCTTTTCTAAATCATCTGACGTGAATAAACCTGACTCAGCGACTGCAATTTTATTTTTTGGAAGTTTTGGAAGCATATTTAGTCCGACTTCTAGAGAAATATCCATTGTCTTAAGATTTCTATTATTTATTCCAAATAATGGCGAGGATAAAAGCATAGCACGCTCAAGCTCGAATTCATCATGAATCTCAATAAGTACATCCATACCATAAGAGATAGCAACCGTTTCCAATTCTTTCGCCTGTGTGTCGCTTAAAGAGGCCATGATGAGTAAAACACAATCTGCCCCTAAAGAACGTGATTCAATGATTTGAATTGGGTCTATCATAAAATCTTTTCTCAAAACAGGAAGCGTGGTCGCTGCTCTGGCAATTTGAAGGTTTTTATTGCTACCTTGAAACCATTGCTCATCTGTTAATACAGATAAACATGCAGCTCCGCCTTCCTGATATTGCTTTGAGATTGAAGCAGGATCAAAGTCAGATCTTATAAGTCCTTTAGATGGAGATGCCTTTTTTAACTCAGCAATGAGACCATATCCGTCTTGGGAAGCTATTTTTAACGCATCACCAAACCCACGGGGGGCATCTGCTAATGCCGCTTTTTCTTCCAGCTGTGCCAAAGTAAATATTTGTTTAAGCTTAATGATTTCTTCAGATTTTTTAGCATTTATTTTATCAAGAATGTTCGTCATGTTTCACTTTAGGTTATGAATTGGTGATTTGAACTAGTTTGTTTAACACACTTTTAGCAGCACCGGTATCAATCGCATGCTCAGCCCTCTTAAAGGCATCAATTAGCTGATTTTCGTTTTTCGTTGCAACAAGGGCGGTCGCAGCATTCATGCAAGCTATATTCCTGTAAGGGCCAGTTTTACCTGAAAGTAATTCTTCAAGCTTACTAGCATTATATTTTGGGTCTCCACCTTTAATTGATTCAATGGGTTCACAAGAAACTCCAAAATCCGAGGGGTTAATTACAAACTCAGTTATATTTCCAGAATCAAGTGCTTGCACTAATGTTGGGCCAGAAAGCGAAACCTCATCAAGTCCTCCGTCACCGTGCACAATAAATGCGTGTTTCGTGCCAAGTAGATTAAGTGCCTCTGCAAAAGGTCGAGCCCATTTGGCATCATAAACACCAATAAGTGCCTTATCCACAAGAGCTGGATTTGATAAAGGACCGAGAAGATTAAAGATCGTTCTAACACCTAGTTCGACTCTTGTTGGGCCAACATGGCGAAGGGCAGGGTGATGTCTTGGTGCCATCAAGAAGCAGATTCCTGCTTTTAAAATCGCTTTTTCAATTAAATTTAAATTACATTCAAGGTTGATGCCCATTTCATTTAATATATCAGCAGCACCACTTTTAGAAGAGACAGCTTTATTACCATGCTTAGCAACAGGCACATTACACCCTGCAACTATGATTGCGGCGGCAGTTGAAATATTTAGGCTATGTGCTCCATCTCCACCTGTTCCAACAATATCAATAGCATTTTCTGGCGCATTAATTCTTGTCGCATTAGCACGCATTTGAGAAGCGCCAGCAGCGATATCAGTTGCATTTTCTCCGCGCATTTTGAGAGAAATCATGAAGCTTGTAATTTGGGCGACAGTAGCTTCCCCACTCATCAATATAGAGAATGCGGTTTGCATTTCATCAAAAGAAAGCTCGTTACCTTCACAAAGTTTGACTATTATTGGTTTAAGAATATCAGACATGAATTTGCCCTGGAAATCTTTTATCCAGCCTCAAAGTTTGTTGTTCTAGCTTATTAATCAGAGTTTCTGTAATATTCTTTTTACCTGTTTTCGAAAGAAAATGCGCCAAAATTCGGTATCCAGCAACAGAAGCGATAGATTCTGGGTGGAATTGCACACCCATGCATTCATAAATTTTATGCTGCAAACCCATTATTAATCCATCAGTTGTTTGCGCTACCACCTCCAATTCTGCCGGTAAATCTGACGGATCTACAACTATTGAATGGTATCTAGTTACAGGGAATAATTGTTCTAAACCCTCAAACGCACCTTTATTTTGATGCTTAATTAAAGATAATTTCCCATGCACCGGAGGTGAAATCAAACGCAAGGATCCTCCAAATGCCGTTGCAATAGCCTGGTGGCCTAGACAAACTCCTAATATGGGAACTTTGGGAGCGGCATTAATTATTAATTCTTCGCAAATTCCAGCTTGTTCTGGCCGTCCAGGGCCCGGAGAAATAACGATGCCCTCAGGTTCCATAGAAATAATTTCAGATGGTGTATAAGTATCATTTCGAATTGTTCTAACGTCAGCACCTAAGTCGGACAAAAAATGCCATAAATTCCAAGTAAAACTATCATAATTGTCTATTAGTATAATCATGATAGAAAACTACCTCAAATAATATCTAATCGGTAAATAAAAATTTAATATGTTATAATCAAATTGGTTTGCAGTGGTCAATTTTCTTTTCATTAAGCATTATAGGGTAAAATAATACCTCATTACTAAAATATTGATTTAATGCAATAAATTAAAATTATTAAAATTTATTATTGACTTTTTATTTCTATTTTATTTATAAATCTGAATATTTTTTTATTTTGGAGTTTTTTATGCCTTTGCCAAAAACATATGTGGCAACGCC
>JAAXKA010000175.1 GCA_012269555.1 Alphaproteobacteria bacterium | reverse complement strand
TCTGTAACAAGAGCAACCTTAAATCCCTTGTCTTGAAGGTTAGCAAGTATTGGCGTAAGACTATGTAATTCAGGCATTCCATTAGCTTGCGGACCCTGCGCAAGAACAACTACCACAACATTTTTATTTAGCTCGCCATTGTTGTAGGCAGTTTTTACATCAGCCTCGTTTGAAAAAACCTGAGCTGGAGCAGTTATCACCCTATTATTTTCAGAAACGGCTGATATTTTTATAACTGCTTTACCAAGGTTGCCTGATAACATTTTTAATCCGCCATTAGGCTGATGTGGTTTATTTATCGGTCTCAAAATACTTAAATCAGAAGAATTCGGGGGGGCAGCGCGCCACTCAAGTTTACCATCTTTGAGAATAGGTTCAGATGCATAATCTTTAATAGTTTTTCCCCAGACAGATGCAGCACTGCCATCAAGTAGTCCATTTTCAAGTAATTCCTTTATGACAAAACTTAATCCTCCAGCAGCATGAAATTGGTTAACATCAGCGCTTCCATTAGGATATATACGAGTTAATAATGGGATAATATTAGATAAGTCAGAAAAATCTTCCCAGGTTAGTTTAATGCCAGCTGCAGCGGCCATTGCTGGCAAATGCAGAGTATGATTTGTAGATCCTCCAGTGGCGTGAAGACCAATAATAGCATTAACAAAGCTTCGCTCATCTAATATTTTTCCAATTGGTCGATAGTCATTAGATTTTCTGTTAATAAGGACAGCCTGTTCAGTTGATGCCACAGTTAAGGCATGTCGAATATCGCTATGTGGGTGAAGAAAGGCAGCACCTGGCAGATGCAGACCCATAATCTCCATTAACATCTGGTTTGAATTTGCTGTGCCATAAAATGTACAGGTTCCTGCTCCATGATAAGCACTAGATTCAGCTTTTAGTAGAGCATCTCGGTCTGCTTCACCTTTAGCAAAAGCTTTTCTTACAGCTGCTTTTTCATCATTTGGGAGTCCTGAACTCATTGGTCCTGCGGGTACAAAAACACAGGGCAAATGACCAAAAGATAAGGCGCCAATAACCAAACCTGGCACAATTTTATCACAAACCCCTAGACATAAAGCAGCATCGTAAACCCCGTGGCTTAAGCTAACAGCAGTAGACATCGCAATTACGTCTCTTGAAAGTAATGAAAGTTCCATACCAGGGCGTCCTTGGGTCACCCCATCACACATAGCTGGAACCCCACCAGCAACTTGTGCCGTTGCTTCAACTGTTCTTGCGGCAGCTTTTATTATGGCTGGAAATGTCTCAAATGGCTGATGAGCTGAAAGCATATCATTATAAGAGGTGACAATTCCAATATTGGGCTTATTACTAGTAAGAAAATCTTCTTGGTCAACACCTGCAGCGGCACCAGCGTGAGCAATGTTTGAGCAAGACACAACAGCTCTATCTTGGTCTTTGTCCTTATCCATTTCATCAATGGCAGCCAGATAGGCGGTTCTGCTATTTTTGCTTCTTAATTTAATGCGCTCTAATACCTCTGATATCTTTGGATGTAAGTCTGACATTTTTACAAACTTTCTATTTCGATTGGTACATGGGTTTGTTTTAATAAATGATAAATAGGAAGCATTTTATCTTTTTCTGCTGATTTCAGAACTGCTTGTTTCTCTTTTCCATTTGCCAACAGTATTATCCGTTTACTCTTCAAAATGAGGCTTAAATTCATTGAAATCCTGGGTAATTTTGGGTTTCCAAGCGCCGATGTAGTTATAATTGAAGGCTCTGCTGAAACTTCAAATTCCAAATTATTTTTGGTAGAATTCTCTGTTTGTACAAGCATTTCAGGAAATAACGAGGCAAAATGACCGTCGTTACCCATTCCCAATAGCATTATGGTAAATATATCAGGTATAAGGTTTCTTGACATTAAATCAGTTGAAAGGGGGGTAAAAATAGATTTCTTTGCATTATTTTTGAGCAGGTGGGTTTTCAGAAGCTTCTGATTGCTAAATTCAGATTGTGGTTCAACTAATCTATCATCTACTAGAAAAATTCTAACAAAATGCCAGTCAATCTTAATTGAATTTAAATATTCAAAAATTTTTATTGGGCTTGAGCCACCGCACACTACCAAAGATGCAGTGCCATACTCTGATATCTCAGATTGAAGAGTTTTGCCAATCGATTGGGCTATGGATTGAGCCCTCAATGTCATTCTTTTTGTTCCAATATTGGGTCAAACCAATACCTTCCTTCTTTTATAAGTATTTTATCCTCAGGTCCCATTGAGTCAGCAGAATATATTTCAGGGCTTTTTTTGCGAACCTTTTCAATTACTGGGTCGATATAATCCCATGCTGCTAAAACCTCGTCGGAACGCATGAATAAAGTTTGATTTCCGCGTGCAATATCCATAAGAAGTCGTTCATAAGCATCAGGCAGTCGTTCTGCAAAGGTTTCATCAAAGGAAAGATTTAACTCTGAGGGAAATAATCTCATCCCTCCGGGTCCTGGTTTTTTTGATGTTAGATGTAATCTTAATCCCTCGTGAGGTTGCACGCGTATTACAAGTCGATTAGGAAACTCATCATTTGCATTTTCTCCCTGTTCAGAAAAAATATCATGTGGTCTATTTTTAAAAGTAATTACAATTTCACTCGCACGCAAACCTAACTTTTTTCCTGTACGTATGTAAAAGGGCACACCAGCCCAACGCCAATTATCTATATTTACTCTCATTGCAACATATGTTTCCGTGTTGCTCTGAGCATTTAATTCTTGTGTGTAATTTTCATATTGACCGACTTGTATTTCATCATCCTCTATTTTTCGAAGTGCTTGCAGAACTCTCAATTTTTCATTTCTGACTTGGTCGGCGTTAAAACGGGAAGGCGGTTCCATTGCTACAAGACATAATAATTGTAACATATGGTTTTGAACCATATCACGCAAAGCACCATAAGAATCATAATAAGAAGCGCGTTGTTCTACCCCAACTGTTTCCGCGGTAGTTATTTGTACATGATCTATGTAGCGATTGTTCCATTGGGACTCAAAAATAACATTCGCGAATCTTAAAGCCATAAGATTTTGGACTGTTTCTTTGCCTAAATAATGGTCTATTCGATATATTTGCCCCTCATCAAATACGTTTAGAATTTCTTGATTTAAAGCAAGTGCAGACTTTTTATCATGGCCAAATGGTTTCTCTACCACCACTCGACTTTGTGGTAGAACCAATTTATTCTTTTTGAGAAGAAGACAGCTCGTACCAAATAATTTGGGGGCTACCGCAAGATAGAATACACATGGTCTTTCCTTGGAGAGTTTAGGCCTGAGAGTATTATATAGGTTATCGGCTCCAATTTCGTTGATGATATCTAATTCTAATATCTGGATGAGTTCAAGAAAACTCTCCCAGCTCGCAGCATTCGCAAATTGACTTTTTAGAGCTTCTTCACAAAAAGGGCGTAATTTATCTGCAAATTCCTTTTTCGTTAAAACGTTTCTCATACATGATATTAATCGAAAGTTGTTTGTTATTTGACCATTTAAAAATCGCCAAAAAAGAGCTGGAAATATCTTTCGAATAGATAGGTCACCGCCACCACCAAATATTATGAAGTCACTATCATGTGTAATGGCAGATTCTGGTAACGCTTGATTCATACTTATAAGCTTTCAAAATTTTTTGGCAGAATATAGGCTAAAATGCGTGATATTTCTAGTACTATACAAGGATGAAGGAACAAAAATACCAACAGTTATTTCCTTTTGTTACAATAAACAAAATTAATTTCACACCTGTATCAAATCAATATTCTAGATTTTTTCCTCTTTATTATCATTTAAAAATAGTAACTTAACAATTTCCAATAAAAAGATATTTCTCTAAAGCGAAGTTGTGATATAGATCAATTTCTATTTAATCCTTTTTTGAAAGTCATAATTTATTGTCTCTCTCACCCACGCTGCGAGTATTGCTAAAAGGCATTTTCTTTGCAAGTTTCTCAGCATGTCTTGGCGGCACTACCTTTGTGTTCACACGCATGATCATGCCACAAACTGATGCGGCGACATTAAGTTTTTTACGCTATGGTATTGTTGGAATTATTCTCTTTTTCTTTTGTGCAAGAAGTGTGCTGAGCATTTCACCTTCGAGAAATGACCTAATTGGAATTATGTTCATAGGACTTGGCATGTTTGCTATTTTCCCGTTTTTCATGGCATACGGATTGAGCTATACCACAGCATCTAGAGCCGGCTTATTATACGCAACAATGCCGCTTGCGACGATTACTATTGCTTCATTATTTAGAGTTGAACAAGCAAATCTTATGAAAGTCTTTTCCGTTTTTTTGGCCATGATAGGGATAGCTGTAGCAATGAGTACAAAACTAACACCAGATAACTTGACTTTATTAAAAGGGGATTTGATGGTTATGGTAGGCGTCTTGGGGGCAGCTGTATTTACAGTGTTTTCTGGTAAATATATGGAAAAATATGGTAATTTGCCAGTTATGGTTTTTTCAGCCGTATCTGGTGTTTCAGTTACCTTTATATTATCGTTATTTTTTGGCGAGCCCTTTAATGGCTCATTATCATTTGATGGGTTTGGATGGTTTGCTATATTTATGCTGGCAGTTCCAGGAGGGGCGTTGATGATGTACTCTTGGGGACGTGCTTTATTGATCATAACGCCCACGCAAGCTGCTATTGCATTAGGATTTAATCCTCTAACAGCTATGTTTTTAGGCTTTTTATTAATTGGGGAGGAGATAACAATAAGGTTTCTAGCCGGATTTATAATGGTAGTTAGTGCTGTAGTGCTCTCTAATATTTCATTTTCATTTTTAAAGGTTCAAAACTTTAAATAAACAGAAAAAACATTTTTTTTAATAGCTAAAGGCATTTAGTCAAAAAAGGTTTCATAAGTGGACTAGATTTATGTTAACGGGCAAATTAAACTGACACAGTGAAAAATTATTATTTAATTTACTCTTAGGGGAGACAATACCAAAATGGCTTTGCAAAAAATTTGGAAATTAAAAGGTTTTGGAGGTTCTGAACAACTTGAATTATCACAAGCTGAGATTCCAAACGCATCTGAGGATCAGGTAATCATAAAAAATGAAGCAATAGGACTTAATTATTTAGATATTTATTTTCGGACTGCATTATATCCATGGCCAAATCAGGAAGAAATCAAAATACTAGGCTCAGAGGCCGCAGGCACGGTGACCGAAATTGGTGCCGGTGTAAAACATCTCAAAGTGGGAGACAGAGTCGTTTATGTTGTGCCCGTGGGTGCTTATGCTGAATATGTAAGTGTTCACTCAAAGCATGTTGCAAAAATTCCAGACCCTGTCTCATTTGATACAGCGGCTGCAAGTTTACTAAAGGGAATTACAGCGTATTATCTTTTGCATGATACGTTCTCTTTGAAATCTGGGCAGACTGCACTTGTTCATGCTGCAGCAGGGGGTGTTGGCCAACTTTTGGGGCAGTGGGGCTCTGAGATTGGTGCAATAATGATTGGCACAGCTGGTGGAAAAGATAAATGCAAGACTGCTAGTGCAGCAAAATATGACCATGTGATAGATTATAATGCGCAGGATTTTGTAGCGGAGGTAATGCGGATTACAAATAATCAAAAGGTTCATGTTGCTTATGACAGTGTAGCAAAGTCAGTTTTCCCGGGCACAATGGATTGTATTAAACCGCGGGGTTTATGGGTTGTTTTTGGGCAGGCTTCAGGACCAATTACAGATTTTAATATTGGTATGTTGGCGCCAAAAGGTTCTCTATTTGTAACCAGGCCAGCACTATTTAATCACATCGCAACTCAAGAGGAATTTTTAAAAGCCTCTGATGCATTATTCAGTAGGATAGCTGATGGTAGATTAGTAACTGGTGTTCATGGTGAAATGTCTTTCGATGAAATCCCAAAAGCGCATGATATGTTAGAAAGTCGTCAGACAACAGGTTCAGTTATTTTCAAATTTTAATTCATGCAGATAGAAGAGAGTTTCAGATGATTGATTTTTATACATGGTTTACACCAAACGGCAGAAAAGTAGCGTTGATGCTTGAGGAAACAGGTATTGAATATACAACTTTCCCTATTAACATTAATAACAAAGAGCAGTTTCAACCACATTTTTTAGCAATATCTCCGAACAATCGTATCCCTGCAATTGTTGATAGAGACAACAATGATTATTCTCTTTTTGAGTCAGGAGCAATTTTATTGTATCTTGCTGAGAAGTCAGGACAATTTTTAAATACCTCAGACCGCAATGTTTATTGGCGAACAATGGAATGGTTAATGTGGCAAATGGGCGGAGTTGGCCCAATGTTTGGTCAGGTTCATCACTTTACAAAATATAATAAAGGTATTTCTGAATACGCAGAAAATCGATATCAAAATGAAGCAAAAAGACTTTATGGAGTGATGAATAAGCGTCTTGGAGAAAGTCAATTTATTGGTGGTGAAGATTATTCTATAGCAGACATGTCAATTTGGCCGTGGGTTGCGCGATTTAATTGGCAGGAAATAGACTTGAATGAATTTGATAATGTAAAGCGTTGGTATAAAGAAATTTTGGTAAGGCCAGCGGTTAAACGTGCTTGGAATGTGCCAGAGAATGAGCAACCTCTCCCAGACCCAGATGACTCTTCATCATATTAATATGGTTCCTATGTGTTTATATTAATTATGAGAGTGGGATAATTATGGCACGTCGTTTTGTAGATTTATCAGTAGCACTAGAGGCGGGCATTGCTTCTGATCCTCCTTTTATGTTGCCTAAAATAGAGTATCATCGTCATAAAGATACAGCCTCAGAGATGATAAGTTTTTTTCCTGGTTTGAGTGAGAGTGAACTACCTGATGGGGAGGGCTGGGCAATGGAAACGATGACAGTTAGTACCCATAATGGAACTCACATGGATGCCCCTTATCATTTCCATTCCACAATGAGTGGTGGGAAGAGAGCAATTACTATTGACGAAGTACCACTGCATTGGTGTTTTAACCCTGGTGTTAAATTAGATTTCAGACATTTTGAAGATGGATACGTGGTTCAGGTTTCTGATATCGAAGCTGAGCTAGACCGAATATCATATGTATTGCAGCCACTTGATATAGTGCTGATAAATACGTCAGCAGAGGGGCACTATGGCTCTGATGACTTCGTTTCTAAGGGATGTGGTATTGGAAGGGAAGCTACTGTTTATCTTCTAGATAAAGGTGTGCGATTAACAGGAACAGATGGCTGGAGTTGGGATGCTCCCTTTGTGCACACAGCTAAAAAATATGCCGGTACAAAGGATGCGGGGCTCATTTGGGAAGGCCACAGAGCAGGTATGCATAAAGGGTACTCTCATATCGAAAAATTATCCAATCTTAGTGCGTTACCAAGTCACGGGTTTATGATTTCCGCATTTCCATTTAAAATAAAAAATGCATCAGCAGGCTTTACACGAGTAGTTGCTATTTTTGACGATTAACCTTTTTTAGTTATTTTGCTTTCCATAAATTATATCAGCTGTTTTCTGGCCAATTAACACTGCTATCGGTCGCATTGACAGTATTGCAAAGAAACCAACAATTGAGGCTATTAACCAGTTTTGAGGCCAGATAGACAAAAAAAGTGATTTCTGTTCTAAAGATAAAAAAGTGACAATAGCGCTGATAAACATAGTTACCAATATCGCTGATAATAATGTTATGAAAAGCAAGGAAAATAGCGAACGTGACATGAATATTTCCTAATTTTAAATTTATTTTGATTTTATGTTTTGAGAAAATTTTAATATAACAAAAAAACAGGCGGTTTTTACCGCCTGTTTTCTAATTTATATAAGTTATTTTATAGCTTTGAGAATTGATACCTTACAGGCCACTCATGACCCTCGGCTTCCATCATGTCCATATATTCATCCATGATTTTGATACCATCCACGCCATATTCATTCATGATATCATTCGCACGAGTGTTAGGCCAATCTTTGATAGTTTCTGCCCATTTTTGTTTTTCTTCCATTGGAAGATAATAAACGGTATCTTTTAAGCCTTTCTCTTCTCCAACTGCAACAAGCTTTTCCAAGCCTTTAGTATATCCAGCCCAAACATCCTCATTAACGGCCTTAGAATAAACTTGTGCTTCTTCTTCAATGATTTTCATCACGTCAGCTGGAAGTTTAGCTGCTGTATCAGCATTCATGGTAAAGATGTTCTGGTTCATTGCACCGAACCCAACAACTGTCCAGTATGGAGCAACCTCATAGAATTTATATCCACCACCATGAGCTGTTGGGAAAATAACTGTTCCTTCTGCAACACCTGTTGCCATATCATTATACATTGTTGGAAGCGTTGATGTAACTGGTATTGCTCCAAACAATGATACCCAAGGAAGGTTTGGACCAGCTGCAACAATTTTGCGTCCTTTTAACTCTTCTGCTTTTTTCCATGGCTCAACAGTTCCTATTCCGTAGTCATCAAAAGCAGATAATCCAGGTAGGTAAATCTGGTTATATTTTTCTGGGAGCACTGCTGTTAACTCTGGATACTTTTCTATTAACTCTGCTTTAACTTTATTTACAATCCTAGGATCAGCACTTGTAAATGGTACAAAGTAATCAAAATTTAGTGGTAGAAGTTTCGCTGTTTCAAAGCATACACAATACGCACCTAGGTCAAGAAGACCTTTTTCAACAGCTTCAAGAGTTTCATGCACTTTTGCAATTTTACCGCCATAGGCTTCAATAAATTTCACTTTATGTTCAGTTTCAGCAGCAACTCTCTTAACTACATTTGGCACAAATACATTTTCAAGATTTCTTACATAAGGTGTTGGAGCAGATGGGTGTCCAGACCCTATTCTAAGCGTAAAGCTGTCTGCTATCGCGCTTGACATGAATGCAGTTGATGCCAAAGCAGCTGCACCCACCAAACTAAAAAGACTTTTTTTCATTTAATCCTCCCAAAGGTTTGTTCTAAAGTCATAAAAAAACCGGTCTTTACTAATTTAAGGAAACTACCTTATACAAAAGTTGTCAACCAGCTAGCTAATCCAGGAAAAATAACTACCAGTATCATGACAATTAACATCATGAGCCAATAAGGTATTGAACCTGAGAAAATTTGATTAAGGGGTACGTCGTGGCCCGTTCCAGATAAAACGCCTTTTACCGTGTAGACGATTAGACCAAACGGAGGTGTAAGTAATCCAGCTTCGATGGCTAAAATACCAAATATCGCAAAAGCATATGGGTCCATTCCACTACTTAAGGTCATGAATAAGGGCACTGTTAATAAGATGATCGAAATCGAATCTAATAACATACCAAGTAGTAGCCATATAATAACCATTACTACAAGCCCCATTGCCCCGTCTAATCCGGCGGAAGTCATCGCCCCGATAATAAGTGAATCAATGTCCGCTAGCGATAAAAACCTTGAGTACATCCCAGCAGTAATTAGCAAAATCATAATTGGAGCAGATGTCTTGCCTGCATCTATGATGCAGTCTACGAGCTCCTTATATCTTAGGCCTTTGGCGATAGCAATGCACATGCCTGCTAATGCTCCAACACCTGCTGCTTCTGTAGCTGTAAAAAAGCCGCCCCATATTCCCCCTAAAACAAGAAATATTAATCCAATTATAGAAGCCCCAGAGTAAACTTGGCTTTTAGTAAGAGGGGTAACGTCTCCCATTGCATCAGGTTCTGGTGCAATTGAAGGATTCATTTTAGCAGTAAACATATTGTAGGCAGCAAAAAACCCAGCTAGTAAAATGCCAGGTATCACTCCTGCTACAAATAATTTACCGATGGAATCTTCAGTAATTATACCCCATACGATTAGCAGAACACTTGGGGGGATGAGCATACCAAGACATGCACTCCCAGCAATTGAGCCAAGTGCAAAAGAATGCTTGTAGCCTGCGGCTTTCATTTCCGGCCATGCAATTCTTGTGAAAGCGGCGGCTGATGCTATTGAAGTCCCGGTAACAGCGGCAAATGCTGCATTACCTGTAACGGTTGCAACACCAAGTCTTCCTGGCACGCCTTTTAATCCCTTGTTAATAAGTGTGTAAAGGTCAGCAGCTGCACCACTTTTTGATAGAAAATCACCCATGAGAACAAAAAGTGGGATGGTCATAAAAACATGGTCTCTAATCAACTCATAAGCCGCACCTCCAACCTGACTCGCTGCTAAGTACGTATCACCAAAAATAAAATAGGTACCTATCATAGCAGTAGCGCCGAGTGCCAATGCAATATGAACGCCTAACACGATTGCTGCAAGCATACCCAAAAGGGTTAGAAGCATGAGTGTATCTAGATCCATATTTTGTTCCTTCAATTATTTAATTAATAAAAAACGGTTTTTTTGAACATCCGAAATTACATTTTAGTCTTGTGCTAATGGCGTTGTGTCAGTGCCAGTTATAGCACGAAATGCTAAATTTAGGTATATCAAGGAAACTATAATGGAACATACCACAATGACTGTTCGAATAATGTACACAGGAAATTCAATTGCTCCGATCCCCTGATATTCTCTAATTTCCCATCCACGAATCATATCTGTCCATCCGCCAACTGCTATTCCAACAAAAAGTGCAATACCTATAATGTAAGATACAAAGTTTATACTTAGACGAAATCTTCGTTTGACCAATCCAAAAATTAGGGTTGTTCGCAGCATAGTTCCAGCCGCAATGGCGAATGGAACCTGCAAAAACACAATGGCAGGCACGGAATTCTGAACAATCTGGTCTGCGCCTAAAAATAGTCCCAAATTTCGAAAAGCAACCTCAGCAAATATTGTTAGAGCGACAAAAATTAGCCAAATTGCAGCAATTGCCTGAAGAATTTCGGTAGAGCGGCGTATTAACCCATCCATAATGTTACCCTTTTTTTATCTAAGACTGCATTCTATTTAGTATATCACATATAATCAGATAGACTTAAAAAATATAAAAAATTATTCTTCCCAATAGTCAATAGAAACATTAGGATTGAATCAACTAAAATATCGATAAAGTTAATTTTTTCCAATATGTAAAAGATTCTGTTCTGGAGGAATTTATGGCAAAACCAAAAAAAGTAATTATTACTTGCGCTGTTACAGGTGCGATACACACCCCTAGTATGTCTCCGCATCTGCCAATCACCCCGAGTGAAATAATTGATGATGCTTTAAATGCTGCCGAAGCGGGCGCTGCTATTTTACACGTTCACGCGCGTGATCCAGAAACTGGGAAACCAGACCAAACCCCAGAGGCCTTTGGAAGATTTTTACCCCAAATGAAACAAGCCACGAGTGCTGCTATTAACATTACCACAGGCGGCAGTCCATATATGAGAGTAGAAGAACGAGTGAAGCCAGCAGAGATGTTTAAACCCGAAGTGGCTTCATTAAATATGGGTTCAATTAATTTTGGGCTTTATATGATGTTAAATCGTTATAAGGAATTTAAACATGATTGGGAACCAGAATTTCTGGAAAGCACAAGAGATCTTGTGTTTAGGAATTCTTTTAAAGACATCGAGTACATTCTGACTACATGTTATGAGAATAATACTCGGTTTGAGTTTGAATGCTATGATATTGCCCATCTGTATAATCTAAAACATTTTCTTGATAGAGGTTTAGTTAAACCACCTCTGTTTATTCAGTCTGTATTTGGGATTTTAGGTGGTATAGGAACTCATGCCGAAGATGTAGCTCATATGAAGAGAACAGCAGATAGGCTTTTTGGTGATCAGTATGAATGGTCCGTATTGGGTGCCGGTTCTGCACAAATGAGAATAGCTGCACAGGCTGCCTCTATGGGAGCTAACGTCCGTGTTGGTCTTGAAGATTCCCTATGGGCTGGGCCTGGTAAACTTGCAACGTCTAATGCTGACCAGGTAAAAAGTGCAAGGCAAATTCTTGAGGGTATTGGACTTGAAATTGCGAGTCCTGAAGAAGCGCGTGAAATACTGCAACTGAAGGGAAGTGATAAAGTTAATTTTTAGTGAGAAGATGAATTAATGAGTGAAGAAATTAAAAAATTCGATGTCGTTTTTGAATGCGATGCTGTTAACCCTGGAAGAATGAGAACAGATATGCAAGTTCGAATGCTTGAGCCAGACCCTTTCGAATGCGAGCTTGCCACAGATGAAATGGGATTTCATGGAGGTGACGGCTCAGCTCCAACACCTCTAATGTTGTTCTCTGGAGGTCTAGCAGCATGCCTTATGACACAATTAAGAGCGTTCTCAAAGAGACTAAAAGTAGATGTGGGAGAGATTAAACTAGCTACTCGTTTGCATTGGCAGGGTGTTCAGAAAGGAAGAGAACCTTACGAAACTGAGCCAGTAAGCTTTGAAATAGATATAGACATGGAAGGCTCAGCATCAACGCAACAACGAATTGAACTAATAGAGGCAGCCAAAAAAGGTTGTTTTGTAGAGCAAACTTTGATGCGCCCGAACATAATAGGGCACCGTTTGAAAGTTGGTAATGATTGGGTGCAGGTGTAGGCAATGGCGTTAATAAATTTACACGTGAACGGCAAAAATATGTCCGTTGATACGGAAACTGATACACCACTAATCTATGTTTTAAGAAATGATTTTGATTTTAAAGGTGCAAAACTAGGGTGCGCTTTGGAACAATGTGGTGCTTGTATGGTTTTAGTTGATGGTGAGCCAACAAATAGTTGTGTGCGTGCCGCGGCAGAGTTTGAAGGAAGGCAAATCGAAACGGTTGAGAGTTTTGGAAACCCTGAGAAAATGAGTGATATTCAGCAAATCTTTGCTGAAGAAAATGTAGCGCAATGCGGATATTGTACCGCCGGTATTGTATGTAGCGTGACCGCTTTATTTCGAAAAACAAAAACACCTTCAGACGAACAAATAAAGGATACACTTAATCGTCACCTTTGCAGGTGTGGATCTCATTCTAGGATTTTAGATGCAGTTTACCGGATTAGAGAGGGGTCAATAAGATGAGCAAGCATTCAAGTCTTTCTAATAGCCCTAAGGTAAGTGAATGGCTCGATTTTTCTCAAGAAGGAGAGCTAATTTTGCATACTGGGAAGGTTGATATAGGACAACGTATCACCACTGCTTTAGCTTTGATTGCGGCAGAGGAATTGAGTATCTCATTTGATCAGATTAGCGTAAGAAAAACTAAAACGGATGTCGATCCCAACGAGGGTTACACCGCCGGAAGCTTTTCTATGCAACATTCAGGTTACGCCATAAAAAAAGCAACAGCAACAGCGCGTAAAATTTTTACTCAAAAAGCCGCCGAAAAATTAAATATTGCGGAAGATAAGTTAGAAGTTAGTGATGGTCAAATTCGTGCTAAGGGAACCAATCAATCTTTAACTTACTGGGAATTAATGTCTGATGTAAATTTAGAAATAGATGTTGACGAAGATGTGCAAACTAAAAATCCATCGGATTATTCAATACAGAACAAAAAACATATTGCTAAAGGTATGGCTGAAATCATGACTGGAAAGTATCAATTCCTTCAAGATTTAAAGTTTGAAAATATGTTGCATGCAAGAATCGTAAGGCCACCACATTATCATTGTGAATTAGAAAAATTAGACCCAGATGTTATAATCCGTCTTGAGAAAGAAAACGTTTTTGTTATTAGGGATGGTAGTTTTTTAGCCGTCGCCACAAAACAGGAATATAAGGCGGTTAAGGCTGCAAGGCGTATTGCATTGGCTGCCAAATGGAAGGTTAAAAAACAATTATCAGAAGAAAATATATACTCTCAATTAACTGCGAATAGGAAAGATAGGTTTTTTGTAGAAAAGGGTTGTGTGCCTTCTTCCACTCGAGAAATACCAGAGCTTATGAGTATGAATGAGGATGAACATATCACCGTAACCGCAGTTTATCAAAAACCTTATCATATGCATGCTTCAATTGGACCATCGGCTGGTTGCGCTCATTTTGATGGCCAATCGTTGCAGGTTTGGACCCACAATCAAGGTGTTTATCCTCTTAGAGCAGCTATTACTGAGGCATTTGACATGAGTATAGAAAATGTTTCCGTTCAATTCATTCCTGGTGCGGGTGTATATGGTCATAATGGTGCAGACGATGCCGCATTTGATGCGGCTATAATTGCAAGGCATATCCCTAAATATTCTATTTTACTTAAGTGGACAAGGGATGATGAGAATAGCTGGGAGCCTTACGGCTCTGCTATGCATTGTGAAATACAAGCAAGCATAAATAAGAAAGGAAAAATTAGCTCGTGGTCGCATGAGACTTATGCGGATACTTTTTTAACGCGCCCTATAACTGGAAAAAAGCCAGCAACACGAATGCTCTCCTCTCATTATTTAGAAAATGCTCTGCCTTGGCCTGTTGCTGAGCCGATGATGGTACCACATGGCGGCATACATCGTAATATGGAAATGTTATATGAAATGCCCGAACCACGATTGGTTAAAAATAGAGTTTATGACTTGCCTTTGCGCACATCAGCACTTCGGACCTTAGGAGCATATGGGAATGTCTTTGCAAATGAGTCGATGATAAACGAACTCGCTGAACGAGCAAATATCGACCCATTCACCTTCAGATTGAATCATCTAAAGGATGAGAGAGCCATAAATGTTCTGAAAAAATTACAACAAGTGATGGAAAAAGATACTCCAGAAGAAGAACAAATGGGTAAAGGTATTGGTTTTGCTCGATATAAAAATTCCGCAGCTTATTGTGCTATCGGAGTATCGCTAACAGTAACTGAGGCCGCTGAGGTTTTATTACATCATGCTTATATTGTATGTGATGCTGGCGAAATTGTTGACCTAGAAGGGGTGCGTGCGCAGCTCGAAGGTGGTTTCATTCAGGCTGCAAGTTGGACTTTATACGAGCAAGTTTTATATGAGCGCGATGGTATTGTGAGTAGAGATTGGGACACCTATCCAATTATTACCTTTGATAATATTCCAAAAATGCATACTTATTTGATCGAAAATCCAGGCAAACCATATCTAGGAGCGGGCGAGGGTGCAGCAGGGCCTACAGCGGCAGCTATAAGTAATGCGCTAAAAGATGCAACGGGACTTTCATTAAGAAAAATGCCATTCAATTCAGATGCTATAATGGAAGCTGCGTTGGAAGGATAATTAAGAATCAGGATGTAAATAAAAATTAGGAGATTAAAATGTCACAAGTAGAATTCCCTGTACTAGATTTAGAGCCATTTTTCAATGGTAAAGAGAACGCTGATATAAAGCTTGCCAATCAGTTAAAAGAGGTATGTGAGACAATTGGTTTTTTCTTTTTGAAAAACCATCAAATTTCACAATCTATAATAGATGATATGTTTGCTAAAACTAGAGCGTTCCATGATTTATCCATGGATGAAAAACTTGCAATTTCGATAAACAAAAATCAGCGTGGTTACATAAAGCCTGGAGCTACTTTGGTTTCGCATTCAACATATAATAAGAATACTAAATATGACAGTAATGAAACACTTGTATTCGCGACAGATTATGCATCAGATGATGAATTTGTAAAAGCCGGAAAACGTTTTTATGGAGAAAATCAATGGCCTTCAAATATGCCAGAATTAAAGCCAGCTGTACAAGAATTTATGTCTGAGATAGAACAACTAGGAAAAAAATTATTGCCAATTTGGGCTCTTGCTCTTGGGCTAAAACCAGATTTTTTTGAGCCATATTTTCATAAACCACATAATTACTTGCGTCTTGCTCATTATCCGCCAGTACCTGAACTTGGTGAGAATGAGTTTGGACTTGGGCCCCATGCTGATACAGGATTTATGACTTTTCTTCCGCAAGCTGATGTGGAGGGTTTAGAAGTTTTACTTACAGATGGTAGTTGGATCAGACCTCCAAGAATGGATGATGCTATCCTTGTAAATACAGGACAATTCTTGGAGCGCTGGACAAACGAAAAATTTAGAGCTAGCCCTCATAGAGTTATACCTCCTAAAAATAGACATCGTTTCTCAATCGCTGCGTTTATTAATCCCTCATTTGAGCCAGTTTGCCACCCCATCGAAACATGCATATCTGATGAAAATCCTGCAAAATATCCGTCTCAATCCTATTGGGATTTTTACAATTGGTATATGGTTAACACTTATCCTCACTATGAGGAATTCGATGCACCAAAGGAAGCTAGTTCTAATTAATTTTATTGTGAGGTAAATAGCTCTCTGAAATGGATTACCTTTTCCCACTCAGAGGCTAAGTAAGGCTGAGATTTAATAAAATTTTCAGGGGGCTGGCTTCGTTTCATTTTCTGGCTTTTTATCAGTTTAGTTTCTTTTTTGTTTACTAAACTCATTGCAAGCTTTGAATTTGTCAGTTCCTTTTCATCGCTCACTGTTATATTGGGATAGCTTGTGGGACCGATGTTAACTTTTTCTGGCTTTATTAAACTTTCTGAGATTTTAATGCTTGAGGAGGCGGTCATTGGTTCTACAATTGGTTGTGGTTGGCCCTTCCAAACAGCATTTACTTTTTGTAGATAAGGTATATTTTTTTTTGTGTCAGCTGAGTGATAATATTTTATTGCTAATTCCCAGTCACCATGAGTCTGATATAATTCCTCAAGAAAAACCGCTGCGTAGGCGATATTTGTATAAGGGTCAAGCATTGACTCTGGTGAACTGAAAGCGTGTGAATGCCATTTTACGCTTATTTGCATGCATCCTATATCTATGCGAGTATTATCAAATTCCTTCTGCTTGACGATATAGTCAACAGCAGATTTACGAGTATCAAAAAAAAGACCTTTCCCATTATCATTTATCGTCCAAGGCCATGCTCTGTAAACACCAGTATCCGTCTTTCGACCCGACTCAACCCTTGCAATCGATGTAAGAATTCCACTTGGTAGATTAAAAGCATTCTCTGCCTCTACTGCTACCGTTTCACACACATTGAGATCAGAAAAATGCGTGCTTGCATGTAATTTTGAACCTAAAAGGAATAACAACAAAAGTAGGAGGCTGAATGTATCAAGTAATTTATTTAAATATCTTTTTTTCAATACGGCCTCTCATTTTTAGAAATACAGGATAATTTTTCCTCTTATTTTCTAAGCAAGCAGTATGCCAAATATGTTTTCCAATTTTTTAGTTATGAAGAATATTGGTAATGATTTCTGATTATTTAGTGCTGAATGTTTCATTCATTGATTTGAAAACATTCATCATGCGTTCTGGAACATTGCAGTATGATTTAAGAGTTACATATGGGGCAACAGGTTCTAGATCACCGTCATAGCGTACATCCTTAAAAACAGGGTTTGTAACTAAACGAATCCTTTGGTCAGACCTTGCCGTTATTTGGGCGGTTCCACCCTTGAAAACAGCTGTAGCCCCAGTTTCATATACCTCCACTGCGAAAGTACTTTCATGAAATTCACAACCATTATCTAATTTTGCTGTAACAAAAACCATTTTTGGAGGTTCTGGTTTTAGGACTAACTCCCAAAGGAAAAACACCGAAACGCTGGCTAAACATAAAGCAAAAACTGTGATACTGGCTTTTTTCATTTTTTGTGACTGATTTTTTGTTTCTTAAAATTAACCTTTTTGAAGTTTTGAAATACTACCACTGACCTCTGCGCCAACATCAATCGCAAGTTCGTCGGTTAAAATAGAACCTTCAAACCTTGCTGAACTTGTGAGTTTAAGACTTTTCGTTTGGATATCACCATTGACTTTTCCACCAATCTCGGTTGATTGAGCAAAAATCTTTCCGTTAAATGTACTTCCAGATTCTAACTTAACGTCAACAGCACGCATTTCTCCTTTGTAGTGACCAGCTAAAACGACTGTTGAACCTTTTGCAGAAGTTACGTCTAGTATGCCGTCCATTTTGATTTCGGGTGAGATATAAGTTACGTCTGCCATGATTTATGCCTTTTCTGCTGATGTTTGTTTGTTATTAGGATCAGAGACCTTTTGCTCTTCGGACTCAGCCACTTCTTGTTCGGGTGTAACCTTTTCATCCCAGTTTTGTATAACTCGGCAATTTAGAGCAGCTCCTCTATCTAATTGCAGAGATTTATATTTTATTTCACCGCTAACACGTGAAGAGGGCATCAGCCAAACACTATCTGCATTCATATTGCCATCATAACTCCCTGAGACGACTACTAGCTTGGAGTTGATCGACCCTCCGAATTTTCCAGTTTCATTAATTGTCAACTTTTCTGTTGTAACATCTGCTTCTACAATTCCACTAACTTCTATGGTAGAAGCATTTGAAATTTTCCCTTTGAAGTGTGCCCCTGCACCAATGGTTGTCATTTTTTCAGCCATTTTATCTTTCTTTCATTCTAGTTGTCATAAAATCAAGTTAACCTATAAGCTCTTACATTTTGATCACTTTTGATTTTTCTATAAGAGTTGATTATTTTCTTTAGTCGATTTGGAGACAGTTTCCCCAGTTTTTGGTTTCGTGTGACTTCGAGCTTTTTCACCTGATGGATCATGATTAAGTTTTGCTTCTAAGTTAGCTCCCGAATCAATTGCGATTCGCTCATAAAACACTTCACCATTGAAAGATGCGTTGCTACTTATCTCAAGTGCTTCTGTTTTTATAGTCCCGCTGACATTGCCACCGATGCTAACTGAATTTGCTGAAATTGTAGCTTTTACGATTGCATCCTCTTCTACAATAAGGTCGCTACAGTTAATAGTTCCCTTAAGTTTTCCAACCACACGCATGATTCCATTACATTTTATGTCCCCAACAATTTCCATCTCTGATCCAATAACGGATTCAGACATTCTGTTTTGGGTAGAATTTTTATCTAACTTCGCCATAGTATTTTTAACCTATAAAAGTGACTCCATTATTATAAATAAATAATTTTGTCTGTCGTTATTTAATATAGAAATTAAATGATATATTATTAAATTGTTTCTAACATAAAAGTTGTACGTCAAAAACTCTTATAACGTTGCAACGATTATGCCAAATATTCAAAAATGAATATTTGTTAGGAAACTCTTCTGAAAGCCAAGAGGTGGTTGATGTGTCCAATGATGTAATCGATATTCGTGAACGAATTGAGAAGATAAGAGAAGCAGTAGAAAATAATCCTGTTGGTCAAACTGGCACTGATACGATCATACCAGTGTCAAATACCGTTGAACTAGACTCAATAGTAACAGAAAATAAAAGACAACTTAAGGCAGATGTGAATACTCAAATGTTACAATCATCAACAACTGAAATGTTGTCATCAGTGGATGATTCAACTTCCAAAAAACAACAATCTTCATATCCTTCAATTAAACTTGATATAAGCAACCAGTCCCGTAACTTAAGCCTTTATTTAATGCTTGGTATTCAGATACTGACTAATATGATTTTAATCTTTCTTTTGTATAGAATGAGCTTGTAATGAGAAGTTGGCTTTGGTCAAAAATTGAACAACGCTTGCCTCGTATTATTGACAGTACACAGGTCAACCATGCCGTGGTAGGACAGGACAAGCCATGGTATTTTTCGGAGAGACGGTTCTTAGTTTTTGGCAAGAAAGGCCCTTGGGAGCTCGTTATAAAGCCAAAACATGTTGGCATCTCTGCTATGCTATTCTCATGTTTCATATTTGCTTTGGGGTATTTTTCCGTGCAAACAATAAATACCGCTTTCATTGTTGCTAATCAGGAATTAATTAGTCCAGCAGACGCAAGCTTAATCGCAACTCAGAAGCATTCAATCGAATTAGAAAAATTACAGGACAAACCGCTTATATCAAATGTTGTATCAACTTTTGGTCCTTTAAAAAAAGACAATTCAATCGCAAATTATCTTTTTTCAATGAAGGTAAAAGATATAAAAAATACAATTGAAGAACTTAACAATACGAAAAATATCGACAATTGGCACGATCAACCTCTTGAATATATTAATGAAAATTTTGAGTTGAGCAATATTTTACTCGAAACAAAAAAAATAAGGGAACACATGCTGTCATCTTTTGAACAGAAAAAATCAAACCCTCTTTATCAAGAAATACAGATTGTTATC
>JAAXKA010000062.1 GCA_012269555.1 Alphaproteobacteria bacterium | reverse complement strand
GATACAACAATACTGTCTTCAGGTATTTGGGCCTTATAATAACAGGATGTGCTTGTAGCCGTTCTTTCTGTCTTACTTAATCTGCAAATTTGATATTTTACCTCTGTATCTTTTTTTGACACATATGTTCTACCTTCCGCATTTGCGTTCATAGATGCAGAAAAGTAAAACAATATAATGCTAAATATTGCTAGAAGCCATTTTATCTTTATCAATACTTCAAACCTCCGAACTTAAATTTTGTTTGTCTTCATCTGACCCGGGCAAATAGGCCTTTCCCTGCATTGCTCGAGCACCAAGATATTTCATTTCCTCTGATTTAGATTCAGCCAAAAGATTTAACCTATTCTCTATTAACTGCTCTGCTTGTTCTAATGTTTCTGCCTCTATTTCTGCAATTCCATCTATAATCCAGTGAACTTTAACTTTCATATTTTTTCCATCCTTCACTATTGAAACTAAGAGACTTTAAAACTTACGTCATGCATTTATAATATTATATCATTTAACCAAAGAAAGTTTTTCAAATATCGTGCCTGCTCTATCTTGCAATTCAACCAATGATTTAGTTTCAACCTTAGCAGCCGCCTCATTGCGTTCTAAAATTGCCCCTTCAAGCAAAAAAGCGCTTGCTATTGAATACCATAAATATGCTTCTTCAAAATTTGGCTCCTCAGAAATTTCTTTATAAAAGAGTGCTAGTTCCATAAGGGCCAACCTATCTCCTGAATCTATTCGATCCGTAAGCGTTTCAATTAATTTTTCTCTGGTCATTTTCAGCGAATCTTCTGGTAATATATTCTTTAATTCTTCGCTAAGTTCTTTTGCAGGTTCAATACCCCCGAGGTAGGCCGACCATGCCCAAAACAGTGCTTGCTGATAATTTTGTGGCCTTCCTTTCCCAGACCGGAGTAATAAAGCAAGATTATATTGGGCGTCATGCTGAGCTGCAAAAGCTTGAAGTTCAAATAAATTTACTGCGTGCTGATAATTTTTATCTTTAACTGCCTGCACTGCTTCAGCGAAAGTCACATTACTGGTCGTAATATCTGCTAAAATCAATTTTGAAGGTAATATGAAGAATAAAAGGATTACTAAAAAATTAATGGGTTTAGCGGCTGCTTTTAAGCGCATAGGCTTACCGGCCAGCCATCATAACAAGCTGAAGGTAAAAGATACGAGTCCGAAATTTAGATTCTCTACTTTTTTCATAAACAACAATTCTGGGACGAGAAGAATTTGGCTTCTGAAATTCAACGTCCATAGTTTCTGGTAGAAAAACACCATTAGTTTCCAACGTTCCTCTAGGGTTCATAGAAAAATCATGGTGAAATTTCTCATCTATCCATATTCTTGCTAATACTCTACCGAGTATATCAGGCAGTTGTTCTCTTACAGCTTGCCGATCTGCAAGGTACAATTCCTCTCTTACCAAGGATAAAGTGGGTAATTCTCGCTTTTTATTAACCACCGCTGGTAAATTTCCGTTTTTTAGCGGAACTAGAGCATTAGAGTTATTGCTATTCATATCTGCTTCCAAAACATTTTCTGACCTATATAGTTATGCCATAAATTCGCCAGCAAGAAAATAGTGTTATTCAATCAATATCAAAATTCCAAAAAAATTTAGCTAAAAATTCTAAATTTTAGTTCATTCGGCATGAATCTTGAATTACCAAACCACAAATTAAACCTGACTTATCTTGAGGAAACTTTTTTATGATCAATATCATTCGAACCGGACTAGATGCCTCTAATAAAGAAATTTCAACAATATCACATAACCTCGCTAATGGTTCTACTATCGGATTTAAAAGAAGTTCTGCAGGTTTTACAGACATGTACACAGAACAAGTGGAATTAAGAAATAATTTGGATTTAGGAGTTGGAACAAGGTTCGTAAGTGCGCAGCGCAATCATCAACAAGGAAGTTTTATTCAAACTAATGGGGCACTTGACCTTGCTATAAACGGAACAGGTTATTTTCTTGCTCAGGGTATGGACGGAGCTATTTCATACACTAGAGATGGATCCCTATCGATTGATAATGAGGGTAATATAATTTCAAGTGATGGCCAATTTATTCTATCAGAGACTAGTCAACCCCTAAAAATTCCATTTCAAGTAAAAAATCAGAATAATCAGATTGAGTCTCTTGCTGAGGTGAGAATAGATGAGAGTGGAGCAGTAAATTCAATTTATAGTAATGGCTCAAGTACTGTTGTGGGAATTGTTGGAATGGCAATCTTTGCAAACGAAACTGCACTTCAAGAAATAGGGATGAACCAATACTCCCCAACACCGATGTCTGGGGCTCCAATAATTGGTAGGGCAGGAGAGCCAAATTTTGGCCGAATTCAGTCAGGAGCACTTGAAGCGTCTAACACGGATGCAACGGCAGAGATGGCTAAAATGATAAAAGCGCAACAGGCATTTTCGGGATCATCGAGAATGCTTCAAGCTGAGGCGGATATAACTAAACGACTGATGGGATAAACTCACCTAAGAGGAAATATAAAGTCAATATGATTGATAAGAATCTTTCGTGTGTCCTCGATAAATAAGTCCCCATTCACGCTAACACTTAGCTTTTCATCAAGAAAAATAGTTAGAATTATAGGCCTTCCTACAGACTGTATTGAGACAAACTTTTCATACAAGGCCTTAAAGGCATTTGGTGGGATTAAACCTTCACATTCCATTACGGGCCGTTCTTTCGGGATCACAATATTTCCATAAAAATTGTCTTTTTGTTTTTCGTTAGAAATGCTGGCAGGCGTTTCTATTTGCGGCTTTATTTCCACATTACATTTTCCGCGTGCTATTGTTAGCAGTGTGCAGGATAAGTTTAGTTGTTCATTCTGACTTTTATTTAATAAGAATAAATCTGCTGTTTGAACAGACATTTGAATTGAATTGGTTTGACTCCATTCCAAATTTTCAGGCGACATTTTGTTGATTTGCTTTTTGCATGAATTCTCGTAATTTTCGTACTGCTGACTTCTTGATTTGTGACACTCTCCCAGTTGTGACTTCTAGTACCTCAGCTATCTCATATACATTGAGCTCCTCAACGTAATAGAGTTGAATGACTAGAGCCTCTTTTTCAGGAAGTGTTCTAAGAGCTTCTTTGAGGAGCTCTTTCATTTCTACTTCATTAAGTTGCTCTTCAGGCGTATTTTCGTCTGATACAAACCATATTGAGAATTCGTCATAAACGCCACTTAGAGATTGGTGCACATTTGCCTGAAACGCCTGTTCCCAATCCATCATTTCCTGGTCTGAAATTCCTAATTTTTCAGCAATCTCTTTGCTATTGGGGTCCCTGCCGAGAACTTGGCGTAAATTGTCTTCAGCTACTTTCGCCTTCTGTTGCATTTGGATAGTAGTTCTGCACAAATTAGATGATTTTCGAAGGTGATCTATAATTGACCCACGTACCCGTATGCTTGCATAACTAGAGAAGCTAGCACCTTCCTGGACAGTATAATTTTGTGCGGCAAGCACAAGTCCATAATAACCTGTCTGGATCAAATCCTCTATTTCGACAGAAGCGTGAACCCGTCCATAAATATGCCAAGCTATTTTTTTAACCAGTTCGAGATTACTGGAAACAAGATCCTCAACATTGGGTTTTTGTTCAGGATAACTAGCACGCATCAGCCAACTCTCTTGTTTTGAACAATTTGCTGATCAAAAAACCGTATTCCACCCGTTTCATTCTTGGGAGACTTCAATAAATTTTTTGTAATTTTCTGGAAACAAGCATTTTCTCTGCTATCTTTAGCATCTATGGTGATAGGTTTTCTCGTAACAATTGATTGCCGAAGACGAGTAGATAAAGGCAAATGACCAACGTAATCCAAGTTTACATCTAAAAATTTTTGGACAATTGCATTAAATTTCTCAAAATGTGCTTTTGCCTGTGTTTCACTCTGGGTCATATTTACCACAACAGAAAAATTAGATAAACCAGCCTCCAAATGTGCTACCTTGATAAGTGAATAAGCATCGAGAAAACTTGTTGGTTCCCCAACTAACACAACCAACACTTTATCCGCTGCTGAAACAAACGCAAGTGAACTATCAGAAGCACCCGCTGGCACATCAGCAACAAGAATATCGGTATCATTTGCAATTTCGTCAAAAAGTCTAATTGTCTGATATCTAGTCTTTTTATCAAGATTCAGCATATCAATTAATCCACTGCCACCAGATGCAAACTTAAGCCCTTTTGGTCCTGAACATAATGTCTGAGAAATAGATACCTTTCCCTTTAGCGCATCACTAATAAAATAGTCAGGTTTAACACCCAGAAGGATGTGCGCGTTAGCCATACCAAAATCAGCATCTAATAGAGTAGTTCTTTTATCCATTTGCGCAAGTGTGAGACTCAGATTGACCGACATGCTGGTCTTGCCAACTCCCCCTTTACCACTTGCAATTGCTATTGATGTTGCCATAATTTATCTCTTTCTACTATTAGCTTACCAGTTCAACAGTTTTCTTTCAAATATTGTGATAAAATAGCCTCACTCGCTATTGCTATAGCACCTACAATTGATTTAGTTCCCGTCAATAAAGCAATTTGCGCCCTTGCTGAAACAAGAGCAGATAATTCAATAGGTGATAATTCACACTCATCTAGTTTAGTGAGTGCAATGAGCGGCTCTAACTTGTCAAAAAGAGCAGTTTGATGGGAAATCATTTGTTTATTAAAATTACCTGCTAATGTTTGAACAACCTTAAATTCTGATGGAGAAAAAAGATTGGTTGCCTCTTCTAAAAATTTTATAGTTTTTGAGGTCTCCATTGAAATATCTAATATGTATTGTGTACCTTTTTCTTTCAAAAGATTTGGTATGGATTTTATGCCAACCTGCTTTACGGGCATATTAAGTAACCTTCCAAATGCTTTTAAATCGTCAGTTGATTGAGATGACGTTTCAGTAACCGATACTAACACTAGTGTATCAAATTTCGCTGTTTCAGCACAACAGGCTGCAATCTTCGCGGCCAGAGTTGTTTTTCCTGAACCACTACTTCCAATTAAAGCAAGAATCCTCGTATCGTAAATATTTTCTGCAAACGGTGCAACTAACCTACGAGATAATGAACGCAAAAATGAAAATCTACCTCTTTCCTCATCCAACTCATTAAAATTGTTTGAAAATGACTCAATTAATTCTGAAGAAAAACCAGCTTGCATTAATTGTACTGGCAATGAATAACCTAATTCAACTTTGAGACCGTCACGCTGCGTAATCATTAATCCTCCCATCATAGATTTTAAGGAGGAAATCTCATTTTTGAGTATTTCGAGATCATCTTTCGATACTGGAGATATTTTTTTTGAGGATAACACGTCCTCTGCGGAAACAACTTCAGAAATGGCCTTTTTTGACGTTAAATTTGGAGCAATTAATTTAGAATCAAAAATTTTAGAAAAAGCCTTTACAGAAGAACGGTTTTTTTCTTTTAGGAGC
>JAAXKA010000216.1 GCA_012269555.1 Alphaproteobacteria bacterium | reverse complement strand
GCGTTACTGAAATTATAGCGAATGCTGATTTTTATAATTATAAAGCAAAATATGAAATAGGTGGCTCAAAGCACATTCTCCCAGCAAATGTTCCAGAAAAGTGCGCCCTTAAGGCAAAATTATGGGCTGAGAAGGCTTTTAGTCTGATTGGATGTCGTGGTGTAGCAAGAGCTGATTTCAGGTGGGATGAAGCTGAAGATAGATTATATTTACTCGAGCTAAACACACAACCAGGTATGACGCAGACCTCTCTTGTTCCAGAGCAGGTATCCTTTTGTAATCTTAGTATGCACCATTTAATCACATTATTAATTGAGGCGGCACAATGCGACTAGACAAGCACTTTGAATCTGATGGCATAAAAAAAATTTCTGCATTTTCAACTAGAAGATATCTGCACAATCTTTTTTTTATAGTTCCACTTGCAGTAGTAAGTATAGTTCTTCTCAATTGGTCAGATATCAAATCGAGTATTCAGCACAAAATTGCAGAGGTCGGATTTAAGCTCGAAGTTGCTGAAATTAATGGGCGCAACCATACAACACATAAAGAGCTCTCAGATGCTTTAGGACTCAAAAAAAATGAACCTATATTATCTATCAACCTCTCAGAAAAAAGAGAACAAATTGAGCAATTAGGATGGGTAGAAAAGGCATTCGTCCAGCGCATTCTTCCTAATAAACTTAGACTTACTATTATTGAACGTAACCCAATTGCGTTACTTCAAACACAAAATGGGCACAAATTAATTGATCGAAATGGAGAGATTATTGCAGGCGCTAAACCCGAAACTTTTGGCCACCTGCCGGTTGTTTCTGGTGAAGCTGCCGCACTAAGTGCTAATGGTATTATTGAAATCTTAAAGACAGAACCCGAACTCTACTCTGAAATTTGGGCTATCCATCATATTTCAAAAAGGCGTTGGAACGTACTTATGAAAAACGGAGTAACAATTAAACTACCAGAAATTCAACCAGGCTTCGCATGGTCTAGACTAGCAAGATTCGATTATAAAAATCAAATAATTCAGAGAGACCTAGCCGTAATTGATATGAGACTACCCGACCAAATTTTAATTGAACCGAACCTACCAATCCGTGGCAAAGGACAAGAAACATGAGTGTGCCCTTAAATGGTTAAAGTAAAGCAAAAATCAAATTCTACTTTTGCGGTGCTAGATGCAGGAACATCAAAGATTGCCGCAATAATAGCCGAAACTAACAAAAATGGTGACCTTATTGTTATAGGAGATGCTATTCAAGAAAGTTCTGGATTACGTGGTGGTGAGATAAATAACCTGGAGGCATTTAGCACAGCCATCGGAAACACAGTTCAAATGGCAGAGGAAAAAGCTGGAATAACGGTACAAGAAGTAAATCTTGTTTGTAATGCCGGACAGCCAAAGATACAAATTGCTCGCTCAAACATTGATTTATCTGATGCTAAAATTTCAAAGAGAGATTTACGCAGAATAGTAAGCAAACAAAATGATATTAAAACTGAAGATCATAGATGCGTCATTCGACGTGACCATTTTCAATATATTCTTGATGAACAATCTCAAGTACAAAATCCACTAGGTATGTTTGCTCAGAAACTATCAAGTGACACTCTTTTATTAACAATGAGGTCAACTTCTTTAGCTAACATGAAGCAAGTTTTGCTCCAGAACCACCTTAATCCAGGGCATATACATCACGGAGCAAGTATGTCAGGTTTTGCTTGTCTAAGTGAAGAAGAAATGGACCTAGGAGCATTGGTTTTAGACATTGGAGGAGGAACATCCAGTGTCGCACTTTTTATGGAAGGGAACGTCATATATACCCACACCATGCCAATTGGGGGTATTCAAATCACAAGAGACATTGCCACAGTTTTATCAATTTCCGCTGAGGAAGCTGAGAGACTTAAGGTGTTTGAAGGTACTGTCTTTATGCCTGAAACTGCAGAAACAAAGTCGAAAACGCTTATATCTGGAATACCTTCAAAAGGGGATAATTTTATTTTTTCAGGCAATTTTTCTGAAACAGATACAATAAAATTATCTAACTCAGAGCAAATAGAGCGTCATCTTCTAAACTCAATTATCAAAACAAGGTTAGAAGAAATCCTAGAAAAACTAATGGAAAAACTTGTTCAGGCTAACATGCAACATGCAGCGGGCAACCGTGTAATTCTCGTAGGTGGTTCAGCAAAATTGACAGGTATTTCTGAGTTCGTATCGGCAATTTGGGGGAAAAATGCCCGATTAGGTGTGCCAAATCATATTGATGGACTTGCTAATAGAGAGAATATAGATCCTCTTTCTTCTGCCATCGGAATGGCTAAGTTCATTCAATCCAATCCAAAAAATGAATCAATTCAAGATCAAACCAAAATATTACCTTTTGGTAAATTTGGTAAAATTGGCAATTGGTTAATCAATAATATTTAAAAGGAGAAAACAATGTTCCCAAACTATTTTTTGCAAATTTAATTTTTTCAAGTTTTCGAGATACTCAACTAATCAGCTAACTCAAAAGGAATTTTAATCTAATATTTTAAATTTAAACAATGGAGTGAATCATGCCTATAAATCTTACATTACCACAAACAACACAAGAATTACGCCCTAAAATTACTGTCGTTGGCGTTGGCGGCGCAGGTTGTAATGCAGTAAACAATATGATTAATGCAAACCTAGAGGGAGTAGATTTTTTGGTGGTTAATACAGATGGTCAATCGCTATCGCATTCTCTTGCCCCTCGAAAAATTCAACTTGGGTCACAAGTCACTCAAGGTTTAGGAGCTGGATCAAAACCTGAAATGGGAAAACTTGCAGCAGAGGAAAGCATGGACGAAGTTTTGTCAGAGCTAAACGATTGTAATATGGTATTCATCACAGCAGGCATGGGAGGAGGCACTGGAACTGGAGCAGCACCAATAATTGCTCAAGCCGCAAAAGAGAGAGGCATACTTACTGTCGGTGTTGTTACAAAACCATTTTCATTTGAAGGACAAAGACGCATGACACAAGCGGAAGATGGTATAAGTGCACTACAAGCCTATGTTGACACACTGATTGTAATCCCAAACCAAAATTTATTTAGGCTGGCCAATGAGAGAACAACATTTGCAGATGCTTTCAATATGGCAGATGCTGTACTTCATCAAGGTGTTTGTGGCGTCACTGACCTGATGATAAAGCCGGGTATAATCAATCTAGATTTTGCAGATATTCGTTCAGTAATGACAGAAATGGGTAAAGCGATGATGGGCACTGGTGAAGCCACAGGAGAAAATAGGGCTATTGAGGCCGCAGAAGCAGCAATCAATAACCCATTGCTAGATGATACCACCATGCAAGGTGCTCAAGCACTTTTGATTAATATAACAGGTGGAATGGACATGACATTGTTTGAGGTCGATGAAGCTGCCAATAGAATCCGAAAAGAAGTAGATGAAGATGCTACAATAATTTTCGGCTCTGCATTCGATGAAAGACTTGAGGGCATCATAAGAGTATCTGTCGTTGCTACAGGATTTGAAGCATGTGAGCAAACTATTTCAGAACCTGTAAATCGAGCACGTGGACAAGAGCTCCCAAACACCTATCAGACTAGCTCAATACCAGGATTATTTTCATCTACTCCGCCCAACGACAAAGATCTAGAAACGACCACTATAGAAATAAACAAATTGGGAGGTTTTGCAGATAAACTATCCCCACCCAATGAAAAAAAAGAAAGCACTGAAAAGGAAGCAGCTTTATCAGAGTCACTGACAAAGACCTCTTCTGACCCAACTAAAGAGATAATGAATCAAACTAACGATTCAATTAATTTAAGTGAGCAAGAAAAAGAAAATAGCAATCCATTACCAACATCAAAAGAAATAACGACTAATGAGGGAAATGCTATTCAAACAAGCGCTATGCCAGGAAGCACTGAGGTTGAGATTAGCTCAAACAGAGAAAATAAAAGTGAAACAGGTGCTGTAGAGGATAAACAACTACCTGAGATGAAGATAAGTGAAACTGGTGAAAAAGCAAAAACATCTTTTATTCCAGAACCGACTAAAACTTTGTATCCAGACGCAAGTTATGCACCTATTAAAAATAATACTGGTCTAATTGGAAGAATTTATCAAATGTGGGGATCACAAAAAACTGTTGAGGGTGAAGAAAAAACATCTAGTACAGCACCAACGCCAAATTTTAATTTTGTACATAAACCATCTTTATCACCTGTCTCACCGAGACTAGATAATGAAAATAAAACGTCTGAAAATATCTTTGATAGCCCACAAACTTCTAGTGTCTCAGAAAAACCAAAAGTTCTTGATTTAGCAGGCGTCCCAGAAAGTCAGGCCACCATGGCTTTTCACGAAAAAACTGCAGATGAAGACTCTGATGATTTAGATATACCAGCATTTTTGCGTCGTCAGGCTAATTAGTTAAGGCTGCTACAATTTGTTACTAAATGTGATTTGCGAATTACCCAGACTAAGAATAACTTGTCTGGGTAATATAACACATAATGGACTAACATTGACTTCTTTACAAACTTCCATAATAAATCCTTTTTCTCTTTCTGGAATTGGAGTTCATACAGGTAGAGCGATTACGGCTAGAATAGAACCAGCAGAGGCTAATACGGGTATTTGCTTTTGGCGGGAAGATATTAACGGACAAAATAATAAAATTTTAGCAAATGTCGATAATACAGTTAGCGCCATGTTATGCACACGAATTGAAAATGACGATGGAATTGGCATAAATACAATAGAGCATTTCATGTCAGCTTTATTTGGAGTGGGTATTGATAATGCAAACATTTTTGTTGATGGTCCAGAGATGCCTATTATGGATGGTAGTGCAGAAATTATTGTGCACGCGTTGCTTAAAGCAGGCCAAAAACAATTGAAACAACCTGCCAGTTATCTTCAAATATTAAAAGAGGTTAATGTTAAAGGTGAGAATGGTGCATGGGCAAAAATTTCACCGTCTAATAGTTTAGATATATGCCTTAATATTGATTTTCCCGATCCTGGCATAGGAAGACAAACATTAGAGTATTCTTTTTCAACATCTAGTTACGTTGATACTATTTCACCAGCACGAACATTTTGCATGTTACGAGATGTTCAAAATATGAAACATGCCGGTCTGGCAAAAGGTGGATCCCTTGAAAATGTTATAGTAGTAGATAATGGTAAGGTATTGAACAAAGGTGGTTTGCGAATGCAAGATGAATGCGTTCGTCACAAAGTGCTTGATTGCATTGGTGATTTGTTTCTCACTTGTATGCCAATTTTTGGAAAAATTGAAGCATTCAGACCAGGACATACTTTAACTTTAGACTTACTAAAAAAATTAATAGCCGATGAATCGTCTTTTACAGTTAAAACTTATTCGAAAGATATTGTTCCTGAACGTGGCTATATCAATATGCCCAAGGCAGCAGCTATTCCTGCTTAAATTTTAATTCATTTTTTCTATTCCTAAAGTGGCTAGCAGATTGTATTCCGAAATGATAATATAATGTCCACTCGATTTATTAC
>JAAXKA010000071.1 GCA_012269555.1 Alphaproteobacteria bacterium | reverse complement strand
CGATAGAAAATAGTTGTTTCATTAATGATTTGTTTCAGGAGAATATTTTTTCAATGCTGCATATTTAAAAATCATAAAATAATTTTATATTAGTTTTTATTTAATAAACTGCCTTTTTAATCCCCTGAAAAATTTTGGACAAAGTTATGATAGATGTATTTTTTGATGGCAAGTGCGGTCTTTGTAGCAGGGAAATTGAGTACTATCGCCGTATAGCCAATGATGGCATTTTCAGATGGCATGACATCGCTCAGGACCCATCCCCACTAAATAAATTTAAAATTCCACAAAGTATAGCACTTCGTTTGCTTCATTTGAGAGACGAAAATGGACAATGGCATATTGGGGCGGATGCATTTTTGGTTATTTGGACGAAATTAGAAAGATGGAATTATCTAGCAATCTTTTTAAAATTGCCAGGCATAAAGCATTTGGCACGTTTATGCTACAATACGTTTGCTCATTATAGATTTAATCGACTTGAGCATTGTCAAATTGCATTTAAAAAGGAATTAATGATGCAAAAAAGTGGCATTAATCATAACTAACTAAAACGAAATCAGAATATATTTATTAAATTTGAAAGTCATAACCAATGACAAAAAAATTGATTAAATTTCTGGTTATGAGACCATGATGGATTAACTTTTTATCATGGTGTTGACTGCATTTTTTACAGCATCTCTTGTCATTTCGAGATCAATTTCTGAGATTGCTAAAGATGGATAAATTTTAGATGGAGCTTTTAAAATACCCTGCTCTCTTAAAGATTTATTGTACTTACTTGCTTGACTGATTTCATCATGTTTGGTGCTACGATAATCAATGCACTTCCTATTAGTAAAAATCACGTCAAATAGAGTCTCATCTCCAACTATTTGATGAGGAATTCCTTGTTCTCTGAATATATTTGACTGAATTTCTTGCAATTTTTTACCTATTTCACGTAATTTATTATATTGACCTGGTCGTCTCAAAATTTCCATTGTTTTCAAACCTGCAACAGACGCAATTGGATTTCCCGATAAAGTTCCTAACTGCATAAGCCACTTATCCGAACCCACAACGTCTTTATCAAAATGTTTCATAATCTCTTTTTTTGCACCCAAGGCTGCTAAAGGAAAACCACCCCCAATAATTTTCCCAAGTGTGCAAATATCAGGCATGACCCCATAGCGTTCCTGAGCACCCCCATATGCAAGTCTAAATCCAGTAACAATTTCATCAAAGATTAAGAGGATATTATTTTTGTCACACAATTTACGCAGGCCCTCAAGAAATCCTGGAACAGGAGGAATAATTCTTTGCAGAGGCTCAACAATTATTGCGGCAATATCCTCAAACTCATCTACAAGCATCTCTGCAGCTTGCAAGTCATTAAATGGTGCAATTAGCATATCATCAACAACTGAGGTTGGAATTCCAGCGCTATCTGGAACTGCTTGCGGGAAATTTACTTCTTTCTCGGGCGCGAGGCTCATTTGTGCCTCAGCGCTCATGCCATGATATCCCCCCTCAAATTTTAATATTTTATTTTTATTTGTGTAAGCTCTCGCAAGTCGAAGTGCATACATATCTGCTTCCCCCCCTGATGCAACAAAGCGCACTTGTTCACAACAGGGGACTGCTTCACAAATGGCATGTGCAAGTTCGACACCACGAGCATTATTAGCAAAAAATGTCATCCCTTTTGGAAGTTGTTCAAATACCACTTCTAAAACTTCTGGGTGACCATGACCAACGAGCATTGGTCCTGACCCAATCAGATAATCTATATATTCCCGTCCATCTTCGTCCCAAACATGGCTGCCGTTTCCATGAGAAATTATTATCCCAGGATCAAAATTACCAAATCCACCTGCAGGCAAAACCTCATTTGCTTTTTTTATCCATTCTTCCTGCGTCCTCAATTTATTCATTTTTAAACCAATTTATATTTTCTGTTCTTAAATTTATCATATCTGAAAAAACCGAATACCTGGAAACATGTTTTAATTAAAAATAAATTTTTTAAATATCCATTGTAAAAAAAAGATTACAAATAAAGCCAGCAGGCCCTCTATGGCCATCACCATTAATATGTGAGAGACAGAAAAAAAATTGCCCATCCAAGCTATATTCGAAGTGCCTAATAATCCAATACCAATTGCAACAGTCATTAGAGAAAAAGTAGGCGACCTTAAATTTGTTTCAGAGTTGATGTAAATCAGTGTGCTTTGCATTGATGAGTATATAGCACTCATATTTCCTGCTAAAAATAAAATAACTATAACCCCCGATACGTATGGAAAGCTACCCATCAAAAATATAGCAATCAATAGACCGGTAAGAGCACAAATAAACGTAAGTTGTTTCTTTCTTGGTTGCAATATTGAAACAAGAATACCGCCTAACAGCGCACCAGCTCCCTCTAATGAACTTAAATAACCTGCAAAATGCGGTTCTAAACGGAAACGTTCCAAAAAAACCAGAGTTATAAGTGCTAAATATGGCAACACAAAAATGTTGTAAATCGGAGTTAATAATAAAACTAATCTTATAGATTTCTGTTTTCGAGCTTGGTTAAAAACGGATTTAAAAGCTATTCGAATACTAGTATCAGACCTTAAACTATCACTCTCAAAATAGAATAAAATTAATGGAACGCAATAAAGAGCAAATAAAAAAAACAAAAGAATTACAGGTTGTTCCAAAGAAATAATTATTCCTCCGATGAACATTGCTATTAACCTAGTGGCATGTGTTGAAGTAACATCTATTGCCAATCCTTTGGCAATAAATACTTGTTCTAATCTGTCTGCTAACATTCTTCTTCTAAAGCTAAAATCTGCACTCCAAAGCATTCCAGAAAAAAATGAAATTAATGAAAATAAAACAATCGTGTTTATCGATCCTAAGCTTATAAAAAGGCCGAAACTACAATTTATACTTAATAAAATATGCATAAAAATCATAGTTATCTGGCCAGAAACTCTTCCTCCAATAAAAAGAAATAAAATACCGGAAAACATAACGCCAACAAATCTTAGGGTCATAAAAAATCCAGCTATTGTTGCATCACCTGAAATTTGCCATGCAAATACTGAAAAACACATTACCTCTAGCCAGCGGGCAATACCTGAAGAGGTTCCAGCAAGCCAGAGCCTCAAAAATTGAAAATTGCTAAAAATGGTTTTAATATCGTTCATACTAAAAAAACTCATAATTTTGTTGCACTAAGCAAAAATAAATTCAAAACTGAGAAAACACTGGATAAAAAAATTAAGCAAGCAAAACGGAGAATTTTTTGGAAAGAGCTAAAATACACGAAAGAATTAGTGGCAATCGCCTCAGAACAGAAAATTACGAAAAAAATTTTTGTGACGCCCACCCTCCTTTAAATTTGCATGAAGCAAAAGTAGAAGCTGATAGATGTTATTTTTGCTATGATGCACCTTGTGTCACAGCATGTCCAACATCGATAGATATACCAAAATTTATCAGACAAATTTCAACTGGTGATATCGACGGTTCAGCAAAAACAATTTTTGATCAAAATATCTTAGGTGGAATGTGCGCGCGTGTTTGTCCTACAGAGACCCTATGTGAAGAGGCTTGTGTAAGGGAAACTGCGGAGAGTGACCCTGTTAAGATAGGACTCCTTCAAAGACATGCGACTGATAAAGCAATATTCTCAAAACAGCAATTTTATAAGCGTGAAGCTGAAACAGGTAAGAAGATTGCTGTAATTGGAGCCGGTCCTGCTGGTTTAGCCTGCGCTCACAGATTATCAATGTATGGACATACAGTAAGCATATACGACGCAAGAGAAAAACCTGGTGGTTTAAATGAGTACGGGATAGCTGCTTACAAAACTGTAGACAACTTTGCACAGAATGAACTCGATTTTATTAAAGAAATTGGTGGAATAGAGTTTCATCAGAATAAAAAATTAGGAAAAGACCTCTCATTAGAAAATTTAATGAGTGAGTATGATTGCATATTCTTAGGTGTTGGGCTTGAAGATACAAATAATTTATCGTTTTTAGAAGAAAAAACTTTAGGAGTAGAAGATGCTGTGGATTACATAGCAAACTTACGACAGACTGCTGACAAATCAACTTTGCCAGTGGGAAGAAAAGTGGTTGTTATCGGAGGCGGTATGACGGCCGTTGACATTAGCGTCCAAATAAAGCTGCTAGGTGCTGAAGAAGTAACGATAGCCTATAGAAGGGGCAAAGAAGCTATGAACGCCTCCTCCGTGGAAAAAGAACGAGCTACTTCAAATGGAATTGTTATTCGTGAATGGCTTCAACCTTCTTCTATTGAAAAAATAGACGCTAATCTGTCAGCCGTTAAATTTGAATATACTGCATATAAGGATAAAAAACTTATAGGAACAAATGAGTTTTTAACATTAGAGGCAGATCAATTATTTCTGGCAATCGGACAAACATTAGAAGATGACCCCTTATTGAAAAAACTCAAAATAGATAATGGTAAGATTTGGGTTGATAGTGAGGGTCGAACATCTATACCTAAAGTCTGGGCTGGAGGAGATTGCACTATTGGTGGGGAAGATTTAACAGTAACCGCTGTTGCAAATGGCAGAGACTCGGCTGAATCCATCAATAATTTTTTAAGGAATTAGTTTAAATTTGTAAGGAAAAGTAATATGGCAGACCTACGAAATGACTTTATTGGGATCAAATCACCAAACCCATTTTGGTTAGCGTCGGCACCCCCTACAGATAAGGCATATAATGTTGAACGAGCCTTTAAAGCGGGCTGGGGCGGTGTGGTTTGGAAAACACTCGGTTTTGACCCTCATATAGTGAACGTTAATGGGCCAAGGTATGGAGCTGTTTGGGGTCCAGACAGAAGCCTCCTTGCACTTAATAATATTGAATTAATAACCGATAGACCCCTTGAGATAAATCTTCAAGAAATTAAGCAGGTAAAAAGAGATTGGCCAGACCGAGCTCTAGTAACCAGCTTGATGGTGCCCTGTGAGGAAACTTACTGGGAAGAAATGCTTAAGAAAGTTGAAGATACGGGAAGTGACGGTGTGGAACTTAATTTTGGTTGTCCTCATGGAATGTCGGAAAGAGGAATGGGTTCAGCTGTTGGACAAGTACCAGAATATATTGAGATGGTCACACGCTGGTGTAAGTCACATACACGTATGCCGGTAATAGTTAAATTAACCCCAAATATCACAGATATTAGATATCCAGCTAAAGCAGCTCTAAATGGCGGCGCTGATGCGGTTTCATTAATTAACACAGTGAGTTCAATTATATCCGTAAATTTAGATAATTTTTCACCTGAGCCAAGTATCGACGGCAAAGGAAGCCATGGAGGTATGTGCGGTCCTGCAGTAAAACCAATAGCTCTTAATATGGTTGCAAATATCGCAGGTGACAACGAAATGAAAAACTTCCCTATTTCTGGGATCGGAGGCATCACTACATGGCGAGATGCAGCCGAATTTTTATCATTGGGCGCTTCTAATGTCCAAGTTTGTACAGCAGCAATGACATATGGTTTTAAGATAATCGAGGACCTAAAAGAGGGTCTTAATAACTGGATGGATAAATCAGGTCATAATAATCTTTCAGATATTATTGGCAGAGCTGTTCCGAACGTTACTGATTGGCAGTACTTAAATCTTAATTATGTGGCAAAAGCGCGAATTAACCAAGATTCTTGTATTAAGTGTGGACGATGCCATATCGCTTGTGAAGATACTTCTCATCAAGCGATTACAAATATGGTTAATGGAGAAAGACATTTTGAAGTTATAGATTCCGAATGTGTGGGATGTAATTTGTGCGTAAGTGTTTGTCCAGTAGAAAATTGTATCACAATGGAACCACTCAGCCCTGGTCAACTTGATGAAAGAACAGGCGAGATTGTGAAAAAAGAAGCTGGTGATTGGACCGTTCATCCAAATAATCCAGCGAATGCTGCAGAATAAAAATGTTTATAGGGGCAAAAAATAGATCCATTTACGACTAATCTGCTCTCTTTATTTGTTTTCAAGACTTGAATTATAAGTTGCCAGTAAGACAAATTATCTTTGTTAATAGGCTTGCGTGGAAACGTTTGACCGAACGGAAAAAATGGTATTTCATTTATATGAGGGGGGAACACCCCTTTAAATATTTTTATTTATTTAAGAGCTTCAAAAAAATGAGTTAATATGCCAGACCATTCTTCAGAACTAATAAATGATTTAAATTCATTTTGGATGCCGTTTACAGCTAACCGGCAATTTAAATCAAATCCTCGAATGCTTACTAAAGCCAAGGATATGCATTATCAAACTATAGATGGTAGGTCTATTTTAGACGGAACCGCTGGTTTATGGTGCGTGAACGCTGGTCATGCAAGACCAAAGATAATAAGTGCAATCCAAAAGCAAGTTACGGAATTAGATTATGCTCCCGCATTCCAAATGGGTCACCCAAAGGCATTCGAATTAGCTAATAAGATTACGGATATTACTCCTAAAAGCTTAAATAAAGTATTTTATACTAATTCAGGGTCAGAATCCGTTGAAACTGCTCTAAAAATAGCTCTTGCATATCATAAATTAAATGGAGAGGGCAGCAGGACTAGGCTTATAGGGAGAGAAAGAGGATATCATGGCGTTAATTTTGGGGGTATCTCTGTTGGAGGGATTGTTGCAAATAGGAAAATGTTTGGTACCTTGCTCACAGGCGTAGATCATTTACCTCACACCCACCAATTGGATAAAAATGCCTTTAGTAAAGGTCAACCTAAATATGGGGCTGAACTAGCCGATGATTTAGAAAGAATTGCAATGCTACATGACCCATCTACAATCGCAGCGGTCATTATAGAACCTATTGCAGGCTCAACAGGAGTTTTAATTCCACCATTGGGCTATCTTGAGCGTATTCGTGAAATCTGTGATAAGTATGGTTTCTTATTAATTTTTGACGAAGTAATAACTGGATTTGGTAGGCTTGGCAGTCCATTTGCTGCTGATTTTTTTAATGTCACCCCAGATATTATGACAACGGCAAAAGGATTAACTAGTGGTGTTATTCCTATGGGCGCCGTTATTGTAAAAGATAATATTCATGATAAATTCATGAATGGCCCTGAAAATTTAATAGAATTTTTTCATGGTTATACTTACTCAGGTAATCCCATAGCAGCCGCAGCAGGCATAGGAACACTTGAAACCTACTCTGAGGAAAATCTTCTTTCAAGAGGTTCAAGTCTAGCAAATTATTGGGAAGAAAAATTGCACTCTCTTAGTGACCACCCCTATGTGATGGATATCCGAAACATAGGGTTAATCGGTGCAATAGAATTACAGCCAATTGATGGAGCACCAACTAAAAGAGCTTTTAATGCGTTTTTGAAAGCTTTTGAGAAAGGTTGTTTAATTCGAACTACTGGAGACATAATAGCGTTATCTCCTCCATTAATTATTTCAAAAAACCAAATTGACGAGTTAGTGAATTGTGTAGGTGAGGTTCTGAAAGAAATAGAATGATTCGGAAAGTACCATATCTTCATAAGAAATATTTCGTTAGATTTTAATACTATACCAAAAAAAAGGTACAAAAATGAATAAAATATCTTCTAATCCCTCAAATGCGTTAAGGAAAAATTTCAGGATAAATGGAGACCGACTATGGGACTCTATAATGGAAATGGCAAAAATAGGTCCAGGAATAGCTGGGGGAAATAATAGACAAACCCTAACGGATGAGGATTCTGAAGGCAGACACCTATTTAAAAGTTGGTGTGAAAAAGAGGGTATGGAGCTGGGCCTAGATAAAATGGGAAATATGTTTGCAAGACATGAAGGAATTGACCCTTCACTTCCTCCGATTATGGTTGGAAGTCATTTAGACACCCAACCAACTGGTGGAAAATATGACGGTGTGTTGGGTGTTTTAGCAGGCTTAGAAATAATTAGAACTTTAAACGAAACAGGTATTAAAACTAAACACCCAATAGAAGTTGTTAATTGGACCAATGAAGAAGGTACTAGATTTTCACCACCCATGATGGCCTCTGGTGTGTTTGCTGGCATTCATTCTTTAGAATGGGCCTATGGAAGAGAAGACTCAAATGGAAAATCGGTGGGGGATGAGCTTGCACGGATAGGATGGATTGGAGAAGAAGAAGTCGGCTCAAGAAAAATGGCAGCTTTTTTTGAACTCCATATAGAACAAGGTCCTATCTTAGAGGATGAGAATATAGATATTGGTGTAGTTACTCACGGACAGGGACTGAATTGGTTACAGGTCACACTAACCGGCAAGGAATCACATACTGGCTCTACTCCAATGCCAAAAAGAATAAATGCTGGTCTTGGTATGGCAAAAATTACCCAACTAGTTGATGAAATTGCTCTATCACACTCACCCTTGGCCGTTGGTGCTGTCGGTCATTGCGATGTTTATCCTAACTCAAGGAATATAATTCCAGGGAAAGTAGTTTTCACAATAGATTTTCGACACCCAACTCAAGAAGTAATCGATGATATGGAACAGCGTTTAAGAGTTGGAGCCGAAAAAATATGCAATGAAATAGGGCTTAAGATGGAAATCGAACAAGCCGGTAAATTTGACCCAGTAAAATTTGATGAAAATTGTGTCTCTGCTGTCAGAAATTCTGCAGAAAAACTAGGTTACTCTCATAGAGATATCGTTTCTGGAGCAGGACATGATGCATGTTGGATAAATAGAATTGCTCCCACAGCAATGATTATGTGCCCATGTGTTGATGGTTTATCACACAATGAAGCTGAGGAAATTTCTAAAGAATGGGCTACTGCAGGCGCGGATGTTTTATTTCATGCAGTTGTGGAAACTGCAGGTGTTGTTGATGAATAAAAAAATAAAAAGGAGGTAGAGCTAATGAGTACAGTGATAAAAAATGGTACTATTGTAACTGCTGATAGAACCTATAAATCTGATATTTTGATTGAAAAAGGTAAGATTGTTTCGATTGGAAAAAACTTGTCAGGTTCGGAGGAATTAGACGCAACAGGATGTTTTGTTATGCCCGGAGGAATAGACCCTCATACCCATCTTGAAATGCCTTTTATGGGAACCTATTCCTCTGATAACTTTGAATCTGGAACTCGAGCAGCTCTCTCTGGCGGAACAACAATGGTCGTAGACTTTTGCTTGCCATCCCCTGGTCAATCACTATTAACAGCGATTCAAGCTTGGGATAACAAGTCATCACTTGCTACTACGGATTATTCATTTCATATGGCTATAACGTGGTGGGGTGAAGAGGTTTTTAATGATATGCCAACAGTAGTTGGAAAGGGTATTAATACCTTTAAGCACTTTATGGCTTATAAAGGCGCTTTAATGATTGATGATGACGAGATGTATGCTTCATTCCAGAGATGTGCAGAACTTGGAGCAATGCCATTGGTTCATGCCGAAAATGGAGATGTAGTAGCTCAATTACAAGCCAAATTAATGGAGCAAGGTAATAATGGGCCAGAAGCGCACTCATATTCTCGTCCACCTGAGGTAGAAGGAGAAGCCACCAATCGAGCTATCATGATAGCTGATATGGCAGGAGTTCCATTATATGTTGTGCACGTATCGTGTGAGCAATCTCATGAGGCAATTCGCAGAGCGCGACAAAAAGGTATGAGGGTTTTTGGTGAACCCTTAATTCAGCATTTGCTTTTAGATGAAAGTGAATATTCTAATCCTGACTGGGACCATGCTGCGCGAAGGGTGATGTCTCCTCCATTTCGTAACAAGTTACATCAAGATAGCCTATGGGCTGGTTTACAGGCAGGGTCTTTACAAGTTGTGGCAACTGACCATTGCGCATTTACGACTGAACAAAAAAGATTCGGAGTTGGAGATTTTACAAAAATTCCAAATGGGACTGGGGGTCTAGAGGATAGAATGCCTCTTCTTTGGACTAATGGAGTAAATACTGGTCGCTTAACAATGAACGAATTTGTAGCTGTTACGTCAACTAACATTGCAAAGGCTCTAAATGTTTATCCACAAAAAGGAGCAATTCTAGAAGGAGCAGATGCAGACATTGTAGTATGGGACCCTGATAGAGAAAAAACAATCTCATCGAAAAACCAACAATCTGCCATCGATTATAACGTATTTGAAGGCTTTTCTGTAAAAGGTTTGCCACGCTTTACGTTAACTAAAGGATATGTAGCTATTCAGGAGAATGAGATAAAAACTAGGGAAGGACATGGGAGTTTTGTTGAACGCAAGCCTTTTAGTGCAACAAACAAAGCTTTATCCACTTGGAAAGAACTGACAGCTCCGAGAAAGGTGATAAGAGACCCAAATAATATGCCCGCTGGCGTATGATAATGTAAAATATTTTGATTGCAATAACATAAGGGGTAGAGGGGATTCTAATAGATGAAACAAGCTGTTTCTAGCAAGTCAGTTATTTCCGCCAAAAAACTTAACTTAATATTTAAAACAAATGACGGTGCTGTGCACGCATTAAAAGATATTGATTTAGAGGTAGAAGAGGGAGATTTTGTATCTTTTATTGGACCATCTGGTTGTGGAAAAACAACCTTTCTTAGAGTGGTTGCAGAACTTGAAAAGCCCTCTGATGGTGAAATAACTGTAAATGGAAAAAAACCAAAAATAGCAAGAAAAGATCGGGATTATGGATACGTTTTTCAGGCTCCCGCATTACTTCAATGGCGAAGTATTTCTCAAAATATCTCGTTACCGCTTGAAATTATGGGTTATTCTAAAAACGAGCAAAAAGAACGGGTCGAAAAAAATATTGATTTAGTAGGTCTATCTGGTTTCGAAAAAAAATTTCCTTGGCAATTGTCCGGCGGTATGCAGCAAAGGGCCTCTATTGCGCGAGCTTTAGCCTTTGATGCTGATTTGTTGCTAATGGATGAACCATTTGGAGCTCTAGATGAAATAGTTCGCGATCATTTGAATGAACAACTACTCGAACTTTGGAAAAAGACAAAAAAAACGATTTGTTTTGTTACACATTCAATACCTGAGGCAGTTTATCTATCCACAAAAATCGTTGTAATGTCACCTCGTCCAGGAAGGATCACTGATATTATTCATTCCGATTTACCATTAAAGCGACCTCTTAATATAAGAGAGAGCCAAAAATTCCTTGAAATTGCACAAAGAGTAAGAAGAGGCCTAAGAGAAAGCCATTTGGAAAATTAAAATGTTATTTAAAGGATAGTCAGTTTGTTATTTGCTATTAAAAATAAAGTAATACCTGTTTTAGCAGTTGTGTCTGCTATTGGTTTCATATGGTATGGTTTTACTATATTTCTTAATTCTCCATGGCAAATACAGAATTATGAAAAAAGCTCTGTTGAATGGTCATTTGTTGACTTAGCAAAAGATACGATGGCTCATGAAAGGCCTATTTTACCCGCTCCCCACCAAATATTATCTGAAATTTGGCAAACCACAGTTAAAAAAAAGGTCACATCTAAGAGATCATTGATTTATCATAGTTGGGTTACGCTTTCTTCTACATTAATGGGTTTTTTCATGGGTACATTAATGGGAATAACGCTCGCTATTTTTATTGTAGAAAATAAAGCTATGGATAAATCTTTGATGCCTTGGATAATAACCAGTCAAACCATACCTATCCTAGCTATTGCCCCAATGATAATTGTAGTTTTAAATGCAGTAGGCTTATCGGGACTTTTGCCAAAAGCTATGATATCAGCTTATCTGAGTTTCTTTCCTATTACCGTTGGTATGGTAAAAGGCCTCAGGAGTCCTGACCCTATCTTAATTGATTTAATGAAAACCTATAGTTCATCAAGAACTAAATTATTTTTTTCACTAAGACTTCCATCATCCGTTTCTTTTCTCTTTACATCAATGAAAATAGCAATTGCTATTAGTCTTGTTGGAGCAATAGTTGGGGAATTGCCAACAGGTGCAGTCGCGGGACTTGGCGCCCGTTTGCTTACAGGGTCGTATTATGGGCAAACAATACAAATCTGGTCTGCACTGATTTCTGCAGCAACTCTTGCGGCTCTTCTCGTGATTTCCGTTAACATTATTTCTCAACTTACATTTAAAATAATGGGGATGCAGAAATGATTAATATGAGGAGTATTCTAACATATAGCTTAGCTATACTCGGTTTAATCTGTTTTTTATCTGTATTCTTTGAAAGTAATAATCCACAGATAATATTTTCTGCTACATTGATTGGGATGATGGGATTTTTCAGAATAAACCCTCTAATTTACCAAAAAATTAGTTTTTTAAATGATTTCAAGCTGGATCTCTGCATTAGTTTGTTAGCCGCTTTTTTTATAATAAAGGAAATTTCAAGTGGGTTTGGACAGCCCCTTTGGTTTTTATCAATTTGTGCCTGGCTCCATTCATGGTTGTCGGTAGAAAAATTAATGAGTAAAGAAAGTAAAATTTTTCCCTTAGTATATTCTTTTGGAATACCTATCCTATTTGGGTTTTGGCTTCTGTTTTTCTGGGAAGTAATAACCGTCGGTCTTAAAATACCAACAGTAATTTTACCTCCACCATCGATGATAGCAATCAAGTTTATGAGTTCTTTGGATATTCTTTTTGCAGATTTTCAACAAACCTTTATGAAGTCTGTCTTGGCTGGTTATTTTATTGGTTGTAGTAGTGCGTTTATTTTTGCGGTTTTAATCGACAAAAATGATTTCTTAAGACGAGGATTGCTGCCGGTTGGTAATTTTATTTCCGCGCTACCCATCGTGGGAATAGCTCCCATTATGGTTATGTGGTTTGGTTTTGATTGGCAATCCAAAGCAGCCGTAGTAGTGGTTATGACTTTTTTCCCAATGCTAGTAAATACACTTTCAGGACTAAATTCCTCATCTTTAATAGAACGTGACCTTTTAAATACGTATGCAGCGTCTTATTGGCAAACTCTTTTTAAGCTTCGTTTGCCTGCGGCAATGCCGTTTATTTTTAATGCTCTAAAAATTAATTCCACACTAGCTCTGATAGGAGCGATTGTTGCAGAATTTTTTGGAACTCCAATAGTTGGAATTGGATTTAGAATTTCGACTGAAGTAGGCCGTATGAACTTAGATATGGTCTGGGCCGAAATTACAGTAGCAGCAATCGCTGGTTCTGTTAGTTATGGTGCTTTAAGTTTAATAGAGAGGCTTGTCACCTCTTGGCATCCATCGTACCGTTTAAAGAATAATTAATAAGGAGAAAATAATGAAAAAACTATTTTTAACATTAATTGCTGCTGGGATGAGTTTTTCATCTTCAATGGCTCTCGCTGCAGATAAGCTTACTTTGCAGCTACAATGGGTTACGCAAGCACAGTTTGCGGGTTATTATGTAGCTCTCGACAAAGGTTATTATGACGATGAAGGTTTGGATGTAACCATTAAGCCTGGTGGACCGGATATAGCTCCACCTCAAGTCCTTGCAGGAGGAGGAGCAGATATGATGCTAAACTGGATGCCTTCTGCTCTTGCTGCTCGAGAAAGAGGCGTTCCCATTGTAAATATCGCTCAACCATTTAAATCCTCTGGTCTTCAGTTAACTTGCAGAAAAGAAACAGGCATCAAGTCACCAGCTGATTTTAGAGGGAAAACAATTGGTGTTTGGTTTTTTGGAAATGAATATCCATTTCTTTCTTGGATGAGCCAACTTGGTATTCCAACTAATGGTGGAAGTGATGGAGTCACTGTACTTAAGCAAGGTTTCAACGTCGATCCTCTTTTGCAAAAACAGGCTGACTGTATTTCTACGATGACATATAACGAATATTGGCAAGTTATTGATGCAGGTGTTTCCCCTGATGACTTGGTAGTTTTCAAATATCAAGATCAAGGAGTTGCGACCCTTGAAGATGGAATTTATGTGTTAGAGGACCGTCTTAAAGACGCAGATTTCCAAGATCAAATGGTTCGTTTTGTCCGTGCATCAATGAAGGGTTGGAAATGGGCCGAAGCGAATCCAGATGCAGCAGCAGATATTGTGCTTGACAACGACGCCACTGGTGCACAAACAGAAAAACATCAAAGAAGAATGATGGGAGAAATAGCAAAACTTACAGCTGGTTCAAATGGAACGCTTGACCCAGCTGACTATGAGAGAACAGTGAATACCCTGCTAAAGGGCGGTTCAGACCCAGTTATTTCAAAGGCACCAGAGGGGGCTTGGACTCATATTATTACTGATAAGGCACTTTAATCTTCTCAGGAATTGTTAAAATTTAGCCATGAGTTGTTTTACTCATGGCTAAATACTTATTCAACTACAAGAAATGTTCAGTCCAAGAAAACAAATTATACTTGTGTCCATGAAAAATCTTTTTTTGAAAAACTAACTTTGTATGTTTCTCCGTTTATTAGGACGTTGCTAGATTTTGGCTCCTCGGAAGAGATTATTTTTCCTCTCCTTATGACAAACAAACGAGAAGGCTTAAGACGCAAAGCCTCTATAGTATCAGTGGCTTGAAGTATTACTAAATCGCCATTACACCCTTTTTGCAAACCATAATTGTCCAAGCACATAATCTCGGCAGGATATTGTGTTACAGCCCGAAAACATTCTTTCATCTCATTTTGTCCAGTCATATGTCCAACATGAAGAGCCATGCTGGCTACTTCAAGCATATCATGCGAACCGAGAGGATACCATGGGTCCATAACACAGTCATGACCAAAGGCAACTTTAAGTCTTCCATTTATTTGCTCTTTTATACGGGTCATTCCCCTTCTTTTTGGATAGGAATCATGCCGGCCCTGAAGAGTAATATTAATTAATGGATTTGCTATAACACCAATATTAGCTTCTTGCATTAATGGAAGAAGCTTAGAAAAATAATAATTATCCATTGAATGCATAGATGTTAAATGAGACCCCGCCACCCTTCCATGAAGACCTAACCTAACTGTTTCATAAGTTAAAGACTCAATTTGTCTGGACATTGGATCATCACTCTCGTCGCAATGCATATCAACAAGCAAGCCTCTTTTTTCTGCAATTTCACATAAAATTTTTATTGATTCCGCTCCTTGAACCATCGTTCTTTCAAAATGAGGTATTCCGCCAACAATATCCACGCCCAAATCAAGAGCATTATTTAAATTTTCCAAACAATTTGATCTCAAAAGACCATCTTGCGGAAATGCAACTAATTGTATATCGATTAAATCTTTGAATTTTTCTTTTACATGCAACATTGCCTCAACACCAAGAAGGTCTTTTCCACTTACATCAACGTGACTTCTAATACCCAAAGTACCTTTTGCAATTGACCAACGGCAGAGGTTTTCTGCTCTTTCTACTAAATCGTCATATTTTAATGAGGGTTTCAATTCACCCCACAACGAAATTCCTTCCAGCAAAGTCCCGCTTTGATTAATCCTTGGAATACCATAACTTAAAGTAGCATCTAGATGAAAATGACTGTCTAAAAATGGAGGAATCGCAAGCCAACCCTCTGCATCTATTTCCGGAACACTCTCAGAAACACCGTGTATAAAAGGTGAAACATCAGCAATCTTTCCTTTTAAAATGAGGATATCAACTTTTTCCCCATTCTCAAGCATGCAATTTTTTACAAAGAGGTCACTCATGTTCTTTACTCCCGAATATGTTTTAGTGTCTCTCTCCCCTCCTGAAAGGGATTAATAAAGCTCTGGGATAATAAGTGCTTCTGGCAGCAAATACCATCGCTACTATGCTTAAAAGATAAGGTAACATCAAAAAGAATTGATAAGCTATAAACGCACCAGCTAATTGTTGAGCCCTTACTTGAAAAGCGTCTAAACCTGCAAATAAAATAGCGCCTAACAATACTCTAAAGGGCTGCCATGACGCGAATATTACTAAGGCTATTGCAATCCATCCCCTACCATTAACCATTCCAAAATAAAAAGCATCAAAAGCAGACATGGTCAGATATGCACCGCCCAAAGCCATCAGCGCACTACCCAGCATTAATGCAATTGTTCTCACAAATAAAACATCTAAACCCTGAGCCTCAAGAGCCATAGGATTCTCTCCTGCTACTTTTATTGAGAGTCCTAATGGAGTTTTATTCATTAACCAAAAAACGGCTGGTATCATCAAAAAGGCAAAATAAGTAAATGCTGTATGCTGAAATAATGCAATTCCTAAAAATGGGATATCGCTAAAAAATGGAATTTCCAAGGGTTGAAATGCCGTAATTTTTGGGGGTGTTGTAGAACTCGGTAAAAGTAGCCTAAATGAATAATAACCAATTGATGAAGCAAACAGCGTGATGCCTATTCCTGTTACATGCTGTGAGGCTCCCAAATATACAGAGAAAAAGGCGTGAAGTAACCCAAAAGAAGCACCAACAACTGCCGCTACCAATATTCCAGTGCTCAAGTCGCCGCCTAAATAAACGGTAGTCCAACCGACTAAAGCTCCAATTGTCATAATACCCTCAATCCCTAGGTTTAAGACCCCTGCTCTTTCACAAATAAGTTCTCCTAAAGTTGCTAATAAAAGTGGGCAAGCAATTCTTATCGTAGCTGCCCAGAATCCAGCATTAAAAAGTAATTCAAGCAAATCCAATATCACTTTAGAATTTTCCTCTCAGAATTATTCTGTATCTAATCAAAATGAGGCTTACCAAAACAGTTAGTATTGTGCTCGCAACAATAACGTCCGCAAGATATGTTGGTACCTCAATAGCCCTGCTCATAGCACCAGCACCCACGTATATGATAGCAATAAAAATAGCTGAAAAAATTACTCCAATAGGATGAAGGTTTCCTAGCATAGCCACAGCTATCCCAGTGTATCCGAAGCCTGGAGACAGGTCTAAGGTCAGATATCCTTTCAATCCAGCTACCTCAGATACTCCTGCTAAACCGGCTATTCCTCCACTTAAGACTGCTACACCAATCATAGTTTTGGTTACTGAAATTCCGGAGTGTTTCGCTGTGGAAGGATTAAATCCTACTGCTCTGCTTGAGAAACCAAATAATGTTTTGGATTGTATGTACCAGACCAAAAAGGCCACAGTAATTGCGATTGCAAAGCCTAAGTGTAGTCTAGTCCGCGGAATTATCTGGGGAAGTACTCCTTGGTCAATTATAGGTGACGCTTGCGGCCAACCCAGTGAATATGGGTCCTTCCAGGGACCTTCGAGTAAATAGCTCACCAGCAAGATGATAACGAAATTCATTAATAACGTTGTTACAACTTCGTCTACCTTTAAAAATTGTCGTAATAAAACCATAGGTAGGAGAGCTAGAGCTCCAAACAAAAAACCGGTTAGTATCAGAAAGGGGACCATGACCAAAGGAGAAAAGACAACTAATCCTGTCCCAAAATATGTAGCAGCAAGTGCACCAATATATAATTGACCCTCTGCACCTATATTCCAAAATCGTGCCCTAAAAGCAATCGCTGCAGCGAGTCCCGTAAAAATTAGGGGGGTTGCAGTTGCACCAGTTTCTGCTATCGAATTTTTAGAGCCAAACGCACCTTTAAAAAGCTCATAAAACCCAGTAACTGGGGAGGCCCCAGCAACCATAATTAATATTGCTGCAAAAATAAGAGTTATTAAACCAGATGATAAAATTGCAACCCAAGGAAGCCATAGAGGTATATGTTCACGTGCTTCTAACCTCATTTAAAAACCATCTCCTGCCATCATGAGACCTAACTTATTTGCATTTAAATTACTATTTTCAATTACTTGTGATAATTTTCCGTTATATAAAACAACTATTTTGTCTGCTAATAAAAGCAATTCGTCTAAGTCTTCAGATATTAAAATTATAGCAGTTGACTTTTTTCGTTCAGATAATAGTGTCTTATGCACAGCACTTATTGCTCCCTCATCTAAGCCTCTAGATGGCTGGCAGGCCACGATGATGCTTGGTTTTCTCTCCAACCATTTACCAATAAGCAGTTTTTGAATATTACCACCAGATAATAATCGCGCTGGTTGCTCAATTGATTGGCAACGGACATCATTTTTTTGACAAACAGAATTTGCTAATTCATGACTATTTTTAATATTTAAGATTCCTTTTTTATTAAAGAATTTTAAGTTTTTGGACTCAGTTAATATGATATTTTCCCATACTGACATATCCCCTATAATACCATCTGCATTTCGGTCTTCTGGAATATATGCAACGCCTGAATTCATAAAATCACTTGGAGTTTTTCCAAATAGATTTTTTCCATTTACAAAAATTTTTCCAGAATTCGGTTTATTATGACCTGTTAATACCTCTGCGAGAGCTTTTTGTCCGTTCCCTGCTACTCCAGCAACTCCAATAATTTCTCCACCCCGAACTTCTAAATCCACATTTTTCAAAGCGGATAAGCCATTACCACTTTTAGTAGATAATTGAAATAATTGAATTCTTGCTTCCTTAAATGAATTTTCTTTTCTAATAGGGCGATTTATCTTACGGCCAACTATCATCTCACCTAATTGAGTTTTATCAGCGTTTTTTGTTTTTACCTTTCCAACTACTTCTCCAGACCTCAACACAATAATTCTATTACTAATTTCTAAAATCTCATTCAATTTGTGTGAAATCAATATTACACTAAGACCAGAAGCTACCATCTTACGAATAGAAATGAATAATGTCTTTACTTCTTGCGGAGTTAAACTTGCCGTTGGTTCATCCAGAATCAGCAACTTACAATCACCAAAAAGAGTTTTCAATATTTCCAATCTTTGCTTTTCACCGACAGACAGATTTCGAACTAGTTGTTGTGGTGAGAGTTCTAGGCCGAATTCTGTAGCTAAATACTTTAGCTTTTCTTTAGCTTTTCCCTCTGAAAGGCGAGGTTGATATAAAGGTTGGGTTCCTACTAATATGTTTTCCAGAACAGTAAGGTTTTCTGCAAGTGTAAAATGCTGGTGTACCATTCCTATACCCGCATCAATTGCAGCTTTAGTATCCCCGGCTTTTAATTCATTTCCATTAAAATTAATCAAGCCAGAGTCCGCTACATAATGACCAAAAATGATATTCATTAGAGTAGTTTTACCAGCACCATTCTCACCAAGAATAGCAACTATTTCGCCCGATGCTACGTCAAAGCTTATGTTTTTATTAGCATTTAGCCTACCAAAGCTTTTATCAATGTTTTTTACATTTAATAAGGCGGTCATAAAAGATTATTCCAAAATTCCAGAATACAAATTTAAAAATTTGTATTCTGGTTTTTAAATGTTTAAAAAGTTGATTTTGGTTCGTCATCAATTATTTCGACTGTAAATTTTCCAGCTTTTATATCTGCTGCTAGACCAGATATTTGGGCTTTGAGATCAGATGATATTTTCGAGTCAAATTCATAGTACGGAGCTAAACTAGCACCACCTTTGGCCATCATTGTCCAATGATGGTATTCCTCAGCACTAAAAGTGCCTGCTTTTACTCTTTCGATGGCATGGTCAATAGCCGACTCCATATGCCAAAGAGCGGAGGTTACAACTACGTCAGTTCCATTTTCTTCTTTATTCATGTCATTAACATTACCAAATGCCAATATACCCTTTTCCCTACAAGCATCTACTACCCCTGCTCTCTCTGCATACATGATATCTACCCCAGCCTCTATTTGCGCTATAGCAGCCTCTTTTGCTTTTGGCGGATCATACCAGGAACCAATAAAGGTAACTTTAAATTCGAAATTGGGATCTACTGATCTTGCTCCATTCATAAATGCATGAAAGAGTCTATTAACCTCTCCAATTGGGTATCCCCCAACCATTCCAATTTTTTTGGCCTTACTCATATGTCCTGCAATTATACCCATCAAATAACATGGTTCATGGATATAATTATCAAAAACAGAGAAATTATTTCCGTGTGGCTTGAATGGGTCTCCCATTAAAAAAGCAATATTAGGGTAATCATCTGCTACCTTTCTTGCCTCTTTACTAATACCAAAAGCCTCCCCAACAATCAGTTGAACTCCTTTTTCACAATATTCTCTCAAAACCCTGACATAATCCGTATTTGAAACTTTTTCTGAATAAGAGTAATCTATATCACCTCTATTTGCTGCAGCATCCAGAGCTAAATGCAATCTTGCGTCCCATTTCTGTTGAATAGGTTGAGTATAAATGCCAGCAACTTTAATTTTACTTGACCCGAAGACTTGAGAGGACCCAAAGGCAACAGAAGTTGCTGCCATTCCAGCTACAAATGTCCTTCTTTTTAGTGAAAAAAATTGTTTTATCTGTTCATTCATTTTTTATTTCCCTTCTGATTTTAATTACCGCTCTAAATTCTTAGCGAACTTTTTATACTTTAAGAATAAACATCAGATAATTTTACAAAAAAATCAAAAAAAAGAAGGAAGTTCGCATTACTTATTTAAAGAATATCAAGAATGCAACTATATTAGATTATAGATAAACGTTGTTTATAT